>DASTRU010000031.1:0-6572 GCA_035761045.1 Burkholderiaceae bacterium
GGCGAGCTCGCCTTGGGTGTCGACGATGGACTCGACCTGTTCGAAGCGGGTTGCGACGAAGACGATCAATAGCTTGCTAGACCGGCATGGCGCCGTGAGGGTGATGAATGAGTGGTATTGAAGGTTTAGGCGGGCGATGGCGACCGGGATCGGTTGATGGGTTTTCCACCTCGCCTTCCACGTCGAGCAATCGTTCGTCATCGCCCTCGCGTGAAGTAGCGCCGCGCCCCGACCGACCAGTGGGCATGCCGTCCGCGCCCGAACTTAGGGCCGATGCTCTTGCGGCCAACGTATCGAAAACATCGTTCTCCGGCTCACCGCCGGCGCGCTTTCAGCTGCCGCGATTACGGCTAGCCAATCCGTTGACGGGAAATAGCCCACCCAAATCACCGTCGCGGACCGGACGGTTAGGGCTACGAGCGCAGTTGCCGGGCTTAGGCACGCTCAGCGTGCGGCGCATGAATCGTGGCAACGACGGAAGGGTCTTCAATGAAGATCGCATCGAGAAGCTCGCGAACGGAGGCAGCTTATTTCATGGCGCGCCATCGGCTAGCTTGCTTACCTTTTTTCATCCCGACCCCGCCTTGCGCGGCAAGTTAATGTCGATGAAGGAGTTACGCGCGAATAACCTCGTGCCGTTTTCGGGCGAATGCGGCAACACCTTGAGTTCGCGCGCGCGCGACGCGGTGTCTAGCGTGGATCTGCCGCATTTCTGCGAGGCCTATAACTACGCGGGATCAACGAGCGGCACGCAAGACGCGGACGCGGCCGTGGGCTTCAATCCGCAAAGCTCCAACAACAAGTTGAAGGAGCTCATGGAAATACTGTCGCATGACGACGGACATAACGAACTCTTTGAAACCGCGCGGGCTCAGGTAAAACTCATTCACGAACAACGCGCGCGCTATCAAGAATTGCCCGTCTCCCAACAACGTTTGGTGAGCGACGGGTTTGCCGTGGTGTATGCGATTTCGCGCGACGTCGAACAAGACACCGCGCGCACCAAGGCCGGCGGCTCCGATATCGCGGGCGAGCACTTCATCGAAGGTGGCGTGAACGCGAGCGAGATCACCGCCTTATTCGTTGAACGGTCGCGCGTGAACGAGGTGAAGAACATCGTGGATCAAGCGGGCGCGCGTCACATCAAGGTCGCAAGCTTCGACGATATTTCGGTCAGCTTGTAACGCGCGCGCGCCGCGCGGCTTAGGCCGCTTCGAGGTGATACGTGTTGCGACCGGCGGCCTTGGCCACGTACAAGGCCTTGTCGGCGCGCGACAATAATTCCTCGGGCGTGGCTTCGTCGTGCATTTGAAACGCGATACCCACGCTCGTGCTGACGTCGATGTGGATATCGTCGATCTCGAACGGTTGGCGAATTTGCGCCATGATTTTTCGCGCCACGAGTTGCGGCTCGACCATGCCGTGCAAGCCTTCGAGAATCACCACGAATTCATCGCCCGCCAAGCGCGCGACGGTATCGGTGGCGCGCACCGAGAGCCGCAAGCGACGCGCGAATTCTTGCAGCACTAAGTCGCCAATGCGATGCCCGAACGTATCGTTGATCGACTTAAAGCGATCGACATCGAGGAAGAACAACGCGATCGGATGACCATTGCGACGACGCCGCGCCAAGGCATCGGCCAAGCGTTCCTCGAACCCATGGCGATTGGGCAAGCCCGTCAAGGAATCGGTGCGGACCAACGCGGCTAATTGTTGCTCGGCCGCTTTCATGACCGAGATATCGGTCACCAAGGCATAGATGCCTTCGACCACGCCGTCGTTGGACACATCGGGCAGGTAAATCGTGTGCATATGCCGATGCACGCCCAGCGGTGTCGATTCAACATCGAACTCGGTGCGCTCGCCCGTCAACGCGCGACGCAATAACTCCTTGTGCGCTTGGTACTCGGCGGCACTCAGGGTTTCGCGCACCGACATACCGATGATGTCGGACGGCTCGACGCCCAACCACGACTTATACGTGCCATTGCAAAAGCGATAGCGCTCGTTCTTATCGATGTAGGAGATCAACACTGGCAAGTTGTCGGTAATGTCGCGCAAGCGTTTTTCGCTCGCCGCCAAACGGCGTTGTTGTTCGATACGCTCGGTAATGTCGATCGTGACCGAATAAAACCCGTTGACGCTGCCGTCGGCTTGCGTATCGGGCACATAGTTTTGCTGGAAGTGCCTTAGCGAACCATGCAGCGTCAACATGCTTTCGAAGGCGACGCGTTGGCCGGTAAGAACCGCATCGACATGCTCGCGAATTTGCGCGAGGTACTCCGGATCGCGCGCTTGCGTGAGCGAGCGTCCAATCAAGGACTCTGGCGAGATGTCGAGTAGCCGCTCGAAATGCTGGTTGGCGAAAAGATAAGTTTCGTTCGCATCGATATGCGAAATAAGCGCGGGAATGTTGTCGGTGATCGACTTAAGACGGCGCTCGCTATCGCGCAACCGTTGTTCGGCGTCGCGGCGATGACTAATGTCGTGCAAGAACGCGATCGCGGCGAACCCATGCTTTTGGCGAACGGCTGCGATTGAAAGTTCAATCGGAATGGAATGCCCATCTCGATGCAGCGCATGCAACTCCAAGCGCTTGTTCAGCACGGCGCCCTCGCCGGTGCGCACGAATTTGCGCATGCCCGCTTCGTGCGCGTCGCGGTATTCGTGCGGAATGATGACGTCCGACAGCAGCCGGCCCATCACCTCCTCGCGCTCCCAGCCAAATGTTTTTTCGGCCTGACGATTCCATTCCTCGATGCGCCCCTCGGTGTCGAGACCGATGAAGGCATCGGGCGCGTGCGCGAGAATGCGTCGCAGCCGTTGTTCGCTTTCGGCTTGTCGAAGCTCGGCGTTCTTACGCGCGGTGATGTCCATCACCATCACGTAAAAGCCCGCGACGCCATGACGATCGATATCGGGGATGTAATCCACGAGCAAATGCACGTCCTCGCCATGCTCGATCGCGTGCTGCTCGAAGCGCCGGCGCTCGCCGCGCAGTGCGGCGGCTACTTCATGCGCCACGTCTTCGTAGGACTCGGCTCCCATTGATTCTGCGAGCGTCTTACCGAGGTACAAGTCGGGCGCCACGCCATAAATGGTTTGGTAATACGCGTTGGTGAATCGGTAGCGCTCGTCCTTATCGACATACGCGACAAGCGCGGGCAAGTTGTCGGCCAAGGTACGAATGCGCTTTTCGGCGTTCATGATGGCTTGATGCGCGCTTGCCATCTCCTCGTCGCGAAGATGCAAGGCCGTGACGTCGCGCGTGGTGATGGCGATGCCGTCGTCCACCGCAACCACTTGGTGACGTAGCCACACCTGTTTTTTTGAAGGTGCATCGATGAGAAATTCGTCTTCGACAGCGCGCCGCGTTCGCACGACCTCGCAGTAGGTCTTGAAAAATCTCGGGTCGTAATTGATTGGAAACGTTTCGAGCAAACGAAGTCCGATGACGGCCGACTTGGACATCGATACCAGCGCGGCACCGCGTTCGTTGCAATGCGCGAATTCGAAATCGATGATTTCGTCGTGCTCGTCGCGAACGGCGCGCAAGATATAAAACGCATCCAAACTCGCATCCGACGCGGCTTCGAAGCGAACATGTTCTCGCAGTGTTTGCAGCTGGCTTTGCCTTAAGCGATGTAAAAGCCAGGCAAACCACGCCAGGCCAATCATGAGCAACGCTGTAGCGCCACCCAAGAACGCATAGGTCTGCGCGCGACGCGCCACGAAATCGCTAAACACTTCTTCTTCGGCAAGACCGGTTGACAATACCAACGGATATCCATCGAGCGTTTTGTACGCAATCAACCGCTTGATGTTGTCGAGAGAACTGTTTGCCACATAGACGCCTTCGGGTGACTTCGTCACATACTGCGATAAAGTCTTTCCCGCCAAGTCGCCGAACTTAAGCTGGTCGCCAGTACGCCGTGCGCGCACGACCCAATCCAAGCCAATCACCGTCAATACACCATATTTGCCGAATTGCGCTTCGCTATAGGCTTGCGTGAGATACGCTGGATCGATCGACACGACCACCACGCCGGCGAATGCGCCGTTGGCCGTTTGCAATCGACGCGACAACTGAACGCTCCAGCGCTTGGTCACGCGGCCCATGACCGGTTGACTAATAAATAACCCGCTGAACTTGCCATCGACGTGAACTTTGAAGTGCTCGCGATCGGCGAGATTGGCGGTGGCATTGGAGAAGGTCGAGGCGATTAAGTCGCCTTTCGCGTCAAGAATCGACACCGCGAACAGACCCGATTGCCCGGTTAAGCCATTGCGCACCAAACCATTAAGGTCCACATCCTCGCCGCGGTGTTCAAAGTCATACGCGATGAACTTCGTGATCTGATCGATCTGCTGCAATGTGCGTTGCGTTTGTTCCTCGAACGCATGCGTCAAGCCGCGTACGCGAGCGAACGCTTGTTGCTCGATTTGGTCGCGTTCGGTGTTTAGGAATTGAACGGTGAACAGCCATATGGTGGCGATGATCATCGTGGCGACAAGAGGCACGGCCCATACCAACCATTTCGCCAGCGAATATGGCGCCGTATACGCGAGCGGCGAAATATTTTTCTTAGGACGAGTACCCGACATGGACTTTCACCGAACCGGACCGCGCGACACGAGGACGAACGACCATGTCCTCGCTTTCACACGACTAAGCCATCGAGGACATTCACTAATACGTTAGTGATCCTGGTCCCGATGAAAAATCAGGAAGCCCCTGATAAAAAAGCTTAGAACCCGAGGCTTTCCAACAAATCGTCGACTTGTGATTGATCCGTCACAACGTCGGTGCGTTGTGTGGCATCGACCACGGGGCCATTAAGCCATGCTTGCTCGGCCTTCGTTCGTTGATCGGGTGGCGTGGCTTGTATCAACAAGGCCAGCAATTGCTCTTCGAGCTTGGTCGCCACGTCCACGATCTTGCGAATGACTTGGCCGGTTAAGTCATGAAAGTCTTGCGCCATCATGATTTCGGTCAAGTGCGTGTTCATTCGCGTGGACGTGTCTTGCACGGCTTCGACGAACACCATGGCTTTACCCGTCGCCACGGCGGCTACGGGGTCGCGTTTGATGTTGCTGGCTAAATCGGTGGCGAGTTCCACCAACGCGTCTTGCTCGGCCTTGGCGCGGTCCACGGTATTGAGCACGCGTTCGGCGGCCTCCCCTGTCAAGCGAGCGATGTAGCCGAGCCGCGCGCGCGCGTCGGGTAAGGAATCAACGGCGGTTTGTAATTCCCTGTCGTAGCCAAGCTCGCGCAACGCGTCGTGAAGCGTGCGCGTGAGTTCGCCTAAACGTTGATAAAGATCGGGCCCTTCGCCTGTCTGAGACGGTGTCGTCATGAAAGCCTCACTTGCCCAGTTTTTGTAGGATCTTCTCGAGCTTTTCTTCGAGCGTCGCCTTGGTGAATGGTTTGACGATGTAGCCCGAAGCCCCGGCCTGCGCCGCCATCACGATGTCTTCCTTTCGCGCTTCGGCCGTTACCATCAGCACGGGTAAGTGCTTGAGCGATGCCTCGGCGCGAATTTGCGCGAGTAATTCAAACCCGTTCATGTTTGGCATGTTGATGTCGCTAACGACGAAGTCGAACTTGCCGCCCTTGAGCATGCCCAACGCGGCCGCGCCGTCTTCCGCTTCCTCGGCGTTGCCATAACCAATCTCTTTTAAAAGATTGCGCACGATTCGGCGCATCGTCGAAAAATCGTCGACGATTAAGAATTTCATATCGGTGTCGGTGGTCATGAATTACTCCTTGCGCACGGTCGTATTCGCCGGGCTTACATTAGGTTCGGGGGAGGCTTGAGAAGACGTGATGCCGACGGCGTCTCGCACCGAGTCGGCGTCGGACGCCTGCAAATCGGTGCCGCGATCCAGGCGTTCCAACGCCTCGGCGGTCAATACGATGATGCTGATGCGGCGATTGGTGGGATCGAGCGCATCGTCACGATTAAGTAACGACGACGACGCCAGGCCAATCACGCGCACGATTTTGCGTTCGTCCATGCCGCCCGCCACCAGTTCGCGACGCGATGCGTTGGCGCGGTCGGCCGACAATTCCCAGTTGCTATAACCACGTTCGCCGCCAGCATATGGCGCGGCATCGGTATGGCCCGACAACGTGATGCGGTTATCGACTTCGTTAAGCGTGCTGCCAATCTCGCGCAGGATGTCGCGCATGTAATCGTTAACGATGGCCGAGCCGCTGTTGAACATCGGCCGATTTTTATCGTCGACGATTTGAATGCGCAGTCCATCGCGCGTGATGTCGATGCGCACTTGCGAGCGAAACGCCTTGAGCTTGGCATTCGTCTCCATCGCGTTTTCGATTCTCATGCGCAGCATGCGAATTTTTTCAGCGTCGAGCTTGGCGAGTTCGTCCTTCAACGCTTGCAAGTTGATGCGCTTTTGATCGGCCTCGATATCGCCACGACGCGCGTTACCGTTAATGCGCGAAATATCCGTGCCGCCGCCCTTGATGATGCTCGAGCTATCGCCCGCGCCCGATCCACCACCCAAGGCCACTTGCAATGGCGTCTTGAAATACGACGCGATGCCTT
>DASTRU010000032.1:0-29598 GCA_035761045.1 Burkholderiaceae bacterium
GCATCACCGCCAAGCCATTGGGCATTCAAAAAATCGACGCGAGCGACGAAGTCATCGCGCTTCAGTTCGAAAAGAACGCGCCAGTCGATCCCGCGCGCGTGATTTCCCTCATCCAACGCAACCGTCACGCCAAGCTAGCGGGGCCGGATCGGTTACGTATCAATCAATCGGTTGAAAACATCGAGGACCGCGTACGCTTGATTCGCGGCATGCTCGCTGAATTACGTTAATGCCCTAAATACTCATGGACCTCATCGTTATCGGCGCCTCATCGGGCTCGCAACTCGACGAACTCGCCACGCTTACCTATGCCCTCGCCGCGCAACCACATGCCGACGGAGGCTGGCGATTGGAAAACGCGCGCAACGACGCCGAGACACGCACGCAAGTCGATGCGTGGTGCCAAGCGCGCCGTCTCGACCACGCGTATATCCCGCCACGTTCACGCCTAAGCGATTTCACGTTGCTTGCGATGGATATGGATTCAACGCTGGTCACCATCGAAACCATTGACGAAATCGCCGACTACTGCGGCCGCAAGCGCGAGGTTGCCGCCATTACCGAAGCGGCGATGCGCGGCGAAATCACCGATTATTCGGAATCACTCAGGCGGCGCGTGGCGCTTTTGGAAGGCCTGGAAACATCCGCGTTAGAGCGCGTTTACGAAGAACGCATGCGTTTATCTCCCGGCGCGCAACGACTCATTCACGAAGCGCATGACGCGGGCTTAAGCACGTTACTCGTGTCGGGTGGATTCACATTCTTCACCGAGCGGCTGCGCGAACGCTTGCGACTTACTTTCGCGAAATCGAACACCTTAGGCATCCGGCACGGCCGCCTTACCGGCGAAGTCGTTGGTGAAATCGTCGACGCCTCCGTGAAGGCACGTACCGTGCTTGACGTATGTGCGCAGCTAGGTATCACCGCCGATCGCGCCATCGCGATAGGCGATGGCGCGAATGATTTGAAGATGATGCATGCCGTCGGACTCTCGGTGGCGTATCGCGCGAAGCCGGTGGTGCGTGCGCAAGCCAGTATGGCATTCGATTTTTGCGGGCTGGATGGTTTGCTGGCCGTTTTGCCGCGCTAACTTATTTTTCACCGGCATGAAGGAGACCGCCATGACCGAACTCGTGCTTGATGATCGCACTAGATCCGCCAAGGGAACCGCCACCTTGTGCTATTTGCTTTACGGGATTTCCGCGCTCGGCCTGTTCGTATCGTGGCTACCTTTTGTCGGCCTTATTTCGCTAACAGGCATCGCTGCCATCATCATTAACTACGTACGTGACGACGAAGCTCATGGCACCGTGGTGGAAAGCCATTTCCGCTGGCAAAAGCGCACCTTCTGGTTCGGCTTGTTATGGAACGTGCTAGGCGGCGTACTGTTCGTCACATTAATCGGCGTACCGCTAGCATTAGGCATATGGTTCGCCGTTGGTGTCTGGCTGGTTTATCGCGTGATAAAGGGCTGGACTCGGTTAAATAATCTTCGCCCGGCGTATTAACTAAATATTTTCCCAACGTTTCATGCCCCCACGTCATTTGCTTCTCGCACTGCTCGCGGTATTTATTTGGGGCACGAACTTTGTAGTCATCAAAATCGCGTTGAATGCGTTGCCGCCATTGTTGTTGGCAACGCTGCGCTTTGCCGCCGCGTCCCTTCCCTTTCTTTTTTTCGTAAAACGGCCGTCCGCGCCATGGAAATGGTTGGTGAGCGCGGGCGTGGCTATTGGCGCCGGTCAGTTCGGCTTGTTATTCGTTGCCATGCGCGCCGACATCGCGCCGGGCTTGGCATCGCTTGTCATTCAAATCCAAGTGTTTTTCACCATCGTGCTCGCCGCCGTCGTCATGCACGAGCGTGTGCAGGTTTGGCAGATCATCGGACTCATTCTCGCCACTTTTGGTATCGCCACGATTGCTTGGCATTTGGACGCTACCGTCACCGCGCTTGGGCTCACGCTCGTATTGATCGCCGCGTTGTGTTGGGCGCTCGGCAATCTCGCCACCAAGCTTGCGCGAACACGTGACATGTTCGCCTTCACCATTTGGTCGAGCGTTTTCGCCGTGCCTCCGCTTTTAGTGCTGTCGTTAAGTCTTGAAGGATGGCCCGCGATGCGAGCTGGCTTGCTCGCGGCCGATGCGTCGATTTGGACCGCTGTCCTGTGGCAAGCCTTAGGCAACACCATCTTGGGATATGGCATATGGAATTGGTTGTTAGCGCGCCATCCCGCCGCCGCCGTCACGCCGATGGCCTTACTCGTTCCCGTGTTTGGCATGGCGGCTAGCGCGCAATGGTTGGGCGAGCCGATGCAAGCGTGGAAACTAACCGCTGCTGCTTGCGTGATCTTAGGAATTGGAATCGCGGTGCTCTGGCCTAAGGTGCGCACCAAGCGTTCCTAAATCGCGATAGGCAATTGATCTAAAAATTTCATAACATTTCGACCCCAAGAATTTGGGTTGCAGCGTACGCGCACGCACATTTACATCTACGGCAACGTCACTTTCTAAGTCACCTTGCCATGGAAAAATCGTCCCGTACCGACATCCCGCTAACCACTCAACGCGCCATGTGGGAGCGCTGGAATCGAGAGGCCAACCGTCGGCGTCACTTAGCGCCCTCGCCGGCACGACAAGCGGAAGCTGTCGATCAATTCATAAGATCCCTAAGCAGAACCGATTTAGCGATTTTGGATGTTGGTTGTGGAACCGGTTGGTTATGCGAACGCTTAATGCGCTATGGAGACGTTACCGGAACCGACATCGTCGACAGCGCGCTTCAACAAGCAAAGTTGCATATTCCTAACGTTAGGTTTTTATGCGGCGATTTTGTGCACATCGACTTCGTCCCATCGAGCTTCGACGTTATCGTGAGTTTGGAAGTCGTCGCGCACGTGGCTGATCAGATCACTTTTATCGATCGCATCGTTGAATTGTTGAAACCTGGCGGTCATTTGCTGCTTTCAACGCAAAATCGTCCAGTGCTTGAACGGTGGAGCGAGGTCGGTCCACCCGCGAATGGGCAATTAAGAAGCTGGTTGAATGCGCGCGAATTGAGGATGCTGCTGATGCCCCGGTTCGACGACGTGCACATAACGTCGCTCGTACCCGTCGGTGACCGCGGAATCCTGCGCCTCGTTAATTCGCACAAGCTCAATACGTTACTGGGATACGTCGTTCCCAATCACGTGATTGAGCGAGCGAAAGAGTCCGTGATGTTGGGCCACACGTTGTTTGCCACCGCACAAAAAAAACTTAACTCGTGATTGTTCGCGGCAGTCGAAAAAAAACGCGCTAGATCCAAAAGACCTAGCGCGTTTTCATTATGCGTCTGGCGGAGACGGTGGGATTCGAACCCACGATGCAGGTTTTAGCCCGCATACTCCCTTAGCAGGGGAGCACCTTCGGCCTCTCGGTCACGTCTCCGTAAAGCTCGGCGCGCAGTTTAGCACTCAGACGGCCGCTTGTTCGAGTCCGAAGGCTTTATGCAACGCTCGAACCGCGAGTTCCATGTATTTGTCGTCAATCACGACGGAAATCTTGATCTCGGAAGTCGAGATCATCTGAATATTGATGCCCTCTTCGCTCAACGTGCGAAACATCAAGCTTGCGATGCCAACGTGGGAACGCATGCCAATGCCCACGGCCGATACCTTGGCCACCTTCGGATCGCCGACGATTTCCTTGGCACCGATCGGGCCCTTGACCTTGGTTTCGAGCACGTCCATCGCCTTGGCGTATTCGCCACGCGTCACGGTGAAGGAAAAGTCCGTCGTGCCACCCACCGCTTGGTTTTGAATGATGACGTCCACGTCGATGTTGGCGTCGGCGATCGGCCCGAGGATTTGATAAGCGATGCCGGGTTTGTCGGGCACGCCCATGACGGTGATCTTGGCTTCATCGCGCGAGAAGGCGATACCCGAAATAACGGCGGCTTCCATGTTTTCGTCTTCCTCAAAGGTAATGAGCGTGCCCGAGTGCATTTCGTCCTCGAGCGGCATGAGCGGATCGGTCAGCGACGAGAGCACGCGCGTGCGCACCTTGTATTTGCCCGCGAACTCCACGCTGCGAATTTGCAGCACCTTGGAGCCTAACGAAGCCATCTCCAACATTTCCTCGAAGCTGATGACTCTTAGCTTGCGCGCTTCGGCGACGATACGCGGATCGGTCGTGTACACGCCATCCACGTCGGTATAAATCAAGCACTCGTCCGCCTTAAGCGCGGCGGCCACCGCGACGGCCGAGGTGTCGGAACCGCCACGGCCCAAGGTAGTGATGTCGCCGCGCTCGTCCACGCCTTGGAAGCCGGTCACGATCGCTACCCGACCGGCGTCGAGATCCGCGCGGATCCGCGCGTCGTCGATCGAGTTGATCCGTGCCTTGGTATGCGCAGAGTCCGTCTTGATCGGCACTTGCCAGCCGCAATAACTCACGGCGTCGACGCCTTCGTGCTTAAGCGCGATCGCAAGAAGACCCACCGATACTTGCTCTCCGGTAGCCGCGATTTGATCAAGCTCGCGAGGATCGGGATGCGGGGATAGGTCTTTAGCCAATGCGAGCAGACGATTGGTCTCGCCCGACATCGCGGACGGAACGACAACGATGCGATGACCTGCGCGCACCCATTTCGCAACCCGTTTAGCGACGTTGCGAATGCGCTCGGTCGAGCCCATCGAAGTGCCGCCGTACTTATGGACGATGAGAGCCATGGAGATTTGCGCCTCACGTCGCCAATATCGCGCGTGGGCGGATTCGTTCGTTACAAGGAAGTGGTGTTCGCGCGTCGCGCGGCCGCTTGACGGCGGGCCGGATTATAAGCGGTGTGCCCCGCGCGCTTAGATCACGTTGTGGAGAGACGGTCCGTCTTTAGGCATGGCACGCCAGCGAATTTGAATCTTGGGCGTGCTGGCGTCGAACTTCCAAGCGCGGTTTTCACCAAGACCAGGCGCCCATAACACGTGATCGTTAATGAGCAATACAGGAGCGCCCTCGCGCTCCCAGAGCGGAACATTGTTTTGTTGATAGCAATGTTTGAGCGAGCGGCTAGGACGATCGGGCCCGAATTGAAAGCGTTCCTTGCCCATACGCGGACGTGCGATGAGCGTGGCGTTTTGCAGTACGGATTCCGGAATGCCTTCGACGCCACGACTAAATTCAAAGGCGCCGTTCCACGACGGCAACATCCATTGCGATTGCCCATGCCATTGAAGGGTTTCAATCGTCGTGCATGTTGAATCAGTAAGTTTGTGCCGCTCGAAGATAACGATTCCGCGCGATAAGCGAAGTCGGCCTTGCGCAAGATCCACGCACACGCGGCGGTCGGGCGCGCTCGTGAGTAATTGCCGTTGCGCTTCGATCAACCGCGCATGCGACGGCGCCTCCAGGTTCATTTCGCGAAACCATTCACGTAACAACGCCACGCGGCGCGGCGAGGAAAGTCGCGCCAATCGCTCCACCGCGATGCCTTGCCCAACACGCGCGGTGGCAAGATCGTCGCGGCCAATTTCACGCTCAAGCGCGAGTGATTCTTGTAAATGCCGTGCGGTTCGCGCAATCGCGTTCGTCGCGCCAGGCCAAGTGCGCTCGAGCATCGGCAGCACCGATAAACGCATGGCGTTGCGTCGGTAACGTTCGTCGCGGTTGGACTCGTCGTGAATCCACTTAATGCCGCGCTGTTCGGCCACGCACTCAAGTTCCCTGCGAGACACTTCAAGCAAGGGTCGCCATAAAACTATTTTTTGATAGGTGCGCCACTCGGGCATAGCCGCAAGTCCCGCGACGCCCGCTCCGCGCACGAGCTGCAACAACACGGTCTCGGCTTGATCATCGCGGTGATGAGCCAACGCGATGACGGCGGCGCGTTCGTCATCGGCGACACGGCACAAGGCCGAATAACGCGCCTCGCGTGCTTGGGCTTCCACATTGCCCGCGGCCGTATCGAGCGCCACGCGTACCAAGCGGAATGCGACATGGCGTTCGCGCGCAAGACGTTCCACCACCGCGCCCCATGCATCGGCATTCGGACTCAGGCCATGATGGATATACACCGCGATCAACCGCTCGGGGTCTAGCACTCGTGCAAGCACGTCGAGCAACACGCTCGAATCGCATCCGCCCGAACAACCCACCACGACACGCACGTCGCGCAAAGAAGAAAGCCGCCGCGCCCAGGAGGACGCAACGGCTTCATCAAGACGAGCCAGCACGGCGGCGTGATTAAGCGTCGGCACCGGTCTCCTTGAACTTGCCATACGCCATGATCCGCTCGTGACGACCCGCGATTAGGTCGCGCGTGC
Organism: Burkholderiaceae bacterium; assembly: GCA_035761045.1. Classification (GTDB taxonomy): domain Bacteria; phylum Pseudomonadota; class Gammaproteobacteria; order Burkholderiales; family Burkholderiaceae_E; genus DASTRU01. The sequence goes on from DASTRU010000032.1 coordinate 6,297, forward strand.
TCATGCCTTGGAATTGACGCAAGGTATCGGCCAACGCGCGCTTGAGCATCTGCGCCATTTGCTGCGGATTACGATGCGCGCCGCCTAACGGTTCGTTGACGATCTTGTCGATCAAGCCCAACGCCTTTAAGCGATGCGCGGTGATGCCCAAGGTCTCGGCGGCTTCGGGCGCCTTGTCGGCGCTTTTCCACAAAATGGATGCGCAACCTTCCGGCGAGATGACCGAGTACGTGGCGTACTGAAGCATGAGCACCGTATCGCCCATCGCGATCGCCAACGCGCCACCCGAACCGCCCTCGCCAATGATGGTGGTAATGATGGGCACTTGCAGCTCGGCCATCGCATAAAGGTTATGGCCGATCGCTTCGGATTGGCCGCGCTCCTCCGCGTCGATACCGGGATAAGCGCCAGGCGTATCAACGAAGGTCAGCAAGGGCAAGCCAAACTTTTCGGCCAAGCGCATGAGGCGCAAGGCCTTGCGATAGCCCTCGGGCTTGGGCATGCCAAAGTTGCGCATCGTGCGTTCCTTGACATCGCGGCCTTTTTGATGACCGAGCACCATCACGGGTTGCCCGTTAAACCGTGCCAAGCCACCAACGATGGATTTATCGTCGGAGAACGAACGATCGCCATGCAGCTCGTGGAAATCGGTGAACATCTCGCGGATGTAATCCAAGGTGTATGGCCGCTGCGGATGACGCGCGACCTGCGACACCTGCCAAGGCGAGAGCTTGGCGTAAATATCCTTGGTAAGCGTTTCGGACTTTTTTTGTAGACGACGAATTTCTTCGGAAATGTCCACCGCCGAATCGTTTTGCACGAAACGTAATTCCTCGATCTTGGATTCGAGTTCAGAGATCGATTGTTCAAAATCCAGGAACGTAGTTTTCAATCGCTCCTCCTAAGGTTTGTTCTTTAGTACTCGACCGGTACCGGGTCGAGGCTGCGCCACAAATACCATGTTCCAACGGTGCGCCATGGTTCCCAATTGGCCGACACCTCGCGCGCTTCGCTACGCGTGACGGGCTCGCCACTAAAGTAATGCACGCTGATGGCCTTGAGTAAGCCCAGATCGTCCACTGGAAACACATTGGGACGCAAGAGATTGAAGATGAGGAACATCTCCGCCGTCCAACGACCAATGCCGCGAATCGCGACTAATTCATTGATGATGGCTTCGTCGTCCATCTCGTTCCAGCGCGCGATATGCACTCGTCCGGCTTTGAAATGCGCCGCTAAATCAAGCACGTATTCCGCTTTGCGCCGGCTTAATCCGCAGGCCGCCAACTGATCGACATCAAGCTTTAACACCGACGCGGGCGCCATGCGCGGACATGCTTGCTTGAATCGTCCCCACACCGCTTCGGCCGCCTTGACCGAAATTTGCTGCCCAACGATTGAGCGTGCAAGCGTGACGAACGGATCGCCGCGAGACATCAAGCACAAGCCTTCGTACTTAGGAATGATCTTGCGCATGATGCGGTCGCGCTTGATGAGCGCGGTACTCGCCTCTTCCCAGTACGCGGGCATGATGGGTTCGGATTTGGCTTGCGCCGATGTCACGCGCGTCGCCATGTCGTACCTCGTGGGCTGTCTTCAAGAACAATCCCCGCGTCGAGCAACTCGGCTCGAATACGGTCGGCTTTAGCGAAATCGCGCATCTTCTTCGCGGCGGCGCGCTCGGCAATGTGGGCGTCGATCGATTCGTTCGTCAGCGCGTTGGCGGGTACGTCATCGTTTTGCGCGATCGGCGCGCCTTGCAAGAACGCGCGCGGCAAGCGCTCGAGCATGCCAAGCACATTCCCTAAGTGTTTGAGCTGTCGAGCTAATGCCGCGCTTTTCGTGCGGTTGATTTCAGTGGCGAGATCAAACAGCACCGATACCGCGACAGGCGTGTTGAAGTCGTCGTCCATCGCGGCCTTGAAACGAAGCGCGTGAGGTTCGGTCCAGTCAAGCGGTTTGTCGTCGGGCTCGACTTGATTCAACGCGGTGTACAACCGCGTGAGTCCGTGCCGCGCGTCGTCGATCAAGGTGTCGGCGTAATTAAATGGGCTGCGGTAATGCGTGCGCAACAAGAAAAACCGCAATACCTCGGCCGCGTTGTCGCGACCACCGTATGACGTTTGTAAATCGGCCAGCACGTCGCGAATCGTGAAGAAGTTGCCGAGTGATTTCGACATCTTTCGATCATCGACATTAAGAAACCCGTTATGCAGCCAGTAGTTCACGAACGGTGTTCCATTCGCGCCTTCGCTTTGCGCGATTTCATTCTCGTGATGCGGGAATTGCAGATCGGCGCCGCCGCCATGAATATCAAAACGCTCTCCCAACAACGCGCATGCCATGGCGGAGCACTCGATGTGCCAGCCAGGACGGCCCGCTCCCCATGGCGAATCAAAGTGCGCATCGTCGGGTTCGGAGGGTTTAGCCGCCTTCCATAAAACGAAGTCGAGCGGATCGTGCTTGCCCTGCGTAACCGCCACGCGCTCGCCCGCGCGCAATTCGTCGAGCGTCTTGCCCGACAACTTGCCATACCCTTCAAATTGCCGGACCGCGAAATTTACGTCGCCGTCTTCAGCGCGATAGGCATACCCCTTGCGCTCCAAGCGGCCGATCATGTCGAGCATCTGCGGCATGTATTGCGTGGCGCGCGGTTCATGATCGGGCGGCTGCACGCCCAATGCGGCTAAGTCCTCGCGCATGTAGCCGATGTATTCGTTAGTCAATGCCGCGATCGATACTCCGCGCTCCACCGCGCGACGAATGATTTTGTCGTCGATATCCGTGATATTGCGCACGTAAGTCACTCGATACCCCACGGCACGCAGCCAACGCTGCACGATGTCGAACGCCACCGTCATGCGCGCGTGGCCGATATGGCACCAGTCGTACACCGTCATGCCACACACATACAAACGCGCGTGGCCCGCCACCAGCGGAACGAAGACTTCTTTGCGCCGTGTCAGCGTATTGAAAAGTTGCAGCATGAAAGAGGAGAACTGGACGAAAGCGTGAGAAGCCAGGGCTCCTCAAGCGAGCGATATGCTCTGTTAGACTTTGCAGCGGCCGGCGAGTATACCCGGACCATCTTCGACTTAAAGCCCCCACGCACCCAGGCAAAGCCTGATTCTTAAAAGGTTTATTTCCATGCGTTTGCGCTTCGTCGCGTCGTATTACGTCTTGCGTCGTGTTGCTGCTCTAAGTGTCGTTGCTGTTGCGATCGCAACGGGCACTCATGCCGTTCATGCGCAGGAAACCCAGGAAATCACTCGTCTTGTTCGCAGCGGTCAAACCGAGCAAGCCATGCAACGGCTTGACGCCGCGTTAGCCGCCAATCCTAAGGACGCGCAACTGCGTTTTCTCAAAGGCGTGTTGCTCTCCGACCAAAAGCGGTCCACCGAAGCGATTCAAGTATTCGTTAGCCTGACCGAGGATTACCCCGAGCTTGCGGAGCCTTGGAACAATCTCGCGGTGTTGTACGCGGGCGAAGGCCGGTACGACAAAGCACGCGCGGCGTTGGAACTCGCGATTAAGACGCAGCCGAATTACGCGATCGCGCATGAAAACTTAGGCGACGTGTATTTGAAGCTCGCGACTCAGTCTTACGAGCGCGCCATTAGTCTTGACATCACCAATCTTCAAGCCAAGCGCAAGTTATCGATCGCACGCGAATTGCTTGGATCGTCCACACCCACGCCCGCCCTGGTCGAGCCGCCGAAAACACCCGCCGCCACTCCCGCGGCAAAACGTTAGGCATCGCGCGGCGTTTTTAATTGGCGCTTAAAGCACGCGCTGCTTTAAGTGCCGCATTCACTTCAGGAGATTGTTCATGCGGATTTCAACCGTCATCGCCGCTCTTTCCTTTGCGCTTAGCGCCGTCGTGCACGCGCAAACCGCGCCTCGTGTTGAATTGAAAACCACGGCGGGTCCCATCGTGGTGGAGTTGGACGCGGAAAAAGCGCCCGGCACGGTCAAGAACTTTTTGCAATACGTACGTGATGGTCATTACGACGGCACGATATTCCATCGCGTGATTCCAAACTTCATGATTCAAGGCGGCGGATTTACTAAGGACATGACGCAAAAGCCCACGCGCGCGCCGATCAAGATTGAATCGACGAATGGCCTAAAGAATCAGCGCGGCACGATCGCCATGGCGCGCACGAGCGACCCGAATTCCGCGACATCGCAGTTTTTCATCAACGTGGTGGATAACCGCATGCTAGATGCGCCAGGACAAGACGGTTACGGCTACACCGTGTTCGGTAAGGTGGTATCGGGCATGGATACGGTGGAGAAGATCCGCACGGCTCCGACGGAACCCAAGGGCATGCATCAAAACGTGCCGGTCAAACCCGTGGTGATTGAAAAAGCCACGGTGCTCGAACCCGCGACCAAATAACAATCACAACGACTGGAAGGTAATCATCATGGTGATTTTGCACACCAATCACGGCGACATAACGATCGAACTCGACGCCGAAAAAGCGCCGAAGACCGTTGAGAATTTTCTCGAATACGTGAAAAGCGGCCATTACGACGGCACCGTGTTCCATCGCGTGATCGACGGCTTCATGATCCAAGGCGGCGGCTTCGCGGCGGGCATGCAACAAAAACCCACGCGCGAGCCCATCGCCAACGAAGCGGATAACGGCTTGAAGAATAAGAAATACACGCTGGCGATGGCCCGCACCAACGATCCGCATTCGGCAAGCTCGCAGTTCTTTATCAACGTCAAGGACAACGACTTCCTCGACTTCAAATCGCCAACGCCGCAAGGCTGGGGCTATTGCGTGTTTGGCCGCGTCACCGCGGGAACGGACGTCGTGGACAAGATCAAGGGCGTGCGTACCGCCACGCGCGGCTGGCATCAAGACGTGCCGGTGGAAGACGTCGTGATCGAGCGTGCGGAAGTACTGGCTTGAACCCTGCTTCGATCGCCAACGCCGCGCGTATCGCGCTTCCCGCAAGCGACACGGCATGGTTCGTGTCCGACTTGCATTTGTGGGACGACAGACCGCGAACGTGCGACGCGTTCGCGCAAACGCTTGACGCGGCTTGCGCGCAAAACGTGGCCTTGTTTGTCCTCGGCGATCTCTTTGAATACTGGGCGGGCGATGATGACTTGCGTTCTTCCAACGTCGCGGCGCCGGTTGAAGCCATGCGCGACGCCGTCCAACGCGGTCTGCGCTTATGGCTGATGCACGGCAATCGCGATTTTTTGCTGGGCCCAGCGTTTGCCAAGCATGTGGGCGCGACGTTGATCACCACCGACCACGCGTTGCTCTCAATCGGTAATGCGAAAGCCTTGCTAATGCATGGCGATACCTTGTGCACCGACGACGTGGACTACCAACGCTTTCGCGCGCAAGCCCGTCATCCCGCCTATCAAGCCGCGGTGTTAGCTAAACCGCTTGCGGAGCGTCATGCGCTCATCGCGCATCTGCGCATGCAAAGCGAGGATAAAAAAGCGCGCACGGCGGCCAGCATCATGGACGTGAATCCATCGGCCGTGAATGCGGCATTCGACGCCGCGAAGGTGGATGTGATGATTCATGGCCACACGCACCGCCCCATGCAGCATCAGGAAGACCACGGCCGCACGCGTTGGGTATTGCCAGACTGGGAGTGCGAATCACCGCCGATACGCGGTGGTTACTTGGAATGGAACGGTGCGACCTTCACGCCGCATTGGTAATGCCGCGTTCGCCAATTCATTAAACCAGGCGATTGAGCTGGTTCGGATCGAATGTTTCCGGGCCTTCGTCATTGCCTGGTCGCACCGGAATATTGATGCCCTGCTCGCGCAACGCGGCTAATACCGCTTCCACGATGCGTGCTTGATCGGCGGTTTCGTTGATCAACCGATGCAAGGCGATCGAGAGTGGATCGTCGGCGGACGGATCAAGCCCATAGGCGGCGAAGGCCGTGGCTCCGGTGGGCGTCAAAGGCTCGGTACGAGATTCGACGATGCGTGCTGGAATGCCCGTTGCCGTGGCTCCAGCGGGAACAGGACGCACGACGACGGCGTTTGAGCCAATCTTCGCGCCCGCGCCCACGGTAAAGCCGCCCAACACCTTGGCCCCGGCGCCCACGACTACGCCGCGCTCCAACGTCGGATGTCGCTTGGTACCGCGATACAACGACGTGCCACCAAGCGTTACGCCTTGATAGATCGTGCAGTCATCGCCGATGTCGGCCGTCTCGCCAATCACCACGCCCATGCCGTGATCGATGAACACGCGATGCCCGATCGTCGCGCCCGGGTGAATTTCGATTCCGGTAAGAAAACGAGCGAGATGCGAGATGAACCGACCAAGCCAACGTAACCCACGCGTCCAGCACCAATGCGCGATGCGATGCAGCCACAAGGCATGCAAGCCGGGATAACACGTGATGACCTCGAAACGGCTACGCGCCGCGGGGTCGCGGTCGAGGATGCAGGCGATATCTTCGCGAAGTCGGCTGAACATGAGGCGTTTCTTCTAGGCCAAAGTAAAGAAATGAGCGGCGCGGCGAATCTTCTAGGAAAATTACCGACGCCGACGCTCGCTTCAGCACCAAGCGTGCCAGCGACATGCCAAACGCGCAAATCAATATGTCTTTTGCTTTATTAACCCTTGCGCTGGCCGCTCAACACCATTTGCTTGCACAAGCCTCGCAAAAGCTGAACTTCCTCACGTTCCAAGCGAGTACGCGCGAATAAACGCCGCATGCGCTCGGCCAACTTCTTTGGGTGTTCGGGGTCGATAAAGCCAACGGCGACGCATGCCTCGCGAAAATGCGCGTGAAAGCGTTCGATTTCTTCGTGACTCGCGTAATCGGGCCGCTCCACGTCGAGCTCGCTCGTGCCGCGCATGCGAGCGGTTCGGCGTAATTCATAAGCCGCGACTTGCACCGATTGCGCGAGATTCAGCGACGAATACGTCGGCTCGGCGTCGATGTACGCCAGCCGGTCGCATCGTTGTGCTTGCTCGTTCGTCAAACCGATACGTTCGGTGCCGAACACAAAAGCCACCGATGATGCATTCGACGCTGTCACCTCGGACATCGCCAACGCGCACGCTTCTTCAAGACCCACGCGCGGCGGGGCGAATTCGCGCGTGCGTGCCGCGAAACCGATAACGAGCGTCGTGTCGGCCACCGCTTCGTCGAACCGCTCGTGCACTCGCGCGGCGTGCAACACATCGGCCGCGCCACTCGCATAGGCCAACGCGTCGGGAGACGACAAGGCATCGGCGAAGCGAGGCGCCACGATGCGTAAATCGCTCCACCCCATGGTCTTCATGGCGCGCGCGGCCGAGCCAATGTTGCCGGGGTGGCTGGGTTCGATCAACACGAAACGAATACGGTCCGCAAAAGTCATGGCAAGGCAGGCGGTTAAAATGCCGGCCGATTCTAACGATGCGTTCTTCGACAACGAGAGTTGTTACGCGTCGTTCGCTCATTAAACCCGTCGGAAGCATCGCGCATGCGGCCTCTAAGGCCGGCATGGTGGTACGCGCACCGACGGTCCTAAGTCTTCGAGGACTCGATGCATCCGATGCTCAACACAGCCATCAAGGCTGCCCGCAAGGCGGGAAACGTCATTAACCGCGCCAGCATGGATCTTGAGCGCGTAATGGTCAGCCGTAAGGGCCATAACGATTTCGTCACCGAAGTCGACAAGCTCGCCGAGCAAGTCATCGTCGAAACGCTGTTGCAGGCCTATCCAAGCCATGCGGTGTTAGGCGAGGAAGGTGGCGAAAGCGGCGCCGAGCAACGCGAAGGTCATGAATACACGTGGATCATCGACCCGCTGGACGGCACGACGAACTTCATCCACGGATTTCCGCAATACGCGGTGTCGATCGCGCTTCGGCATAACGGCGCCATCGAGCAAGCCGTGGTGTACGACCCCACGCGCAACGAACTCTTTACCGCATCGCGTGGCGCGGGCGCGTTCTTGAACGAAAAACGTATTCGCGTCGCCAAGCGCACGCGGTTGAGCGAAGCGTTGATTGGTACCGGCTTTCCGTTTCGCGCGCGCGAGGGCGAGAAGTCGCTGCACCTCGATGAATATCTCAAGCTCTTTCGCATCATGACCGTGCGCGCCGCCGGATTACGCCGACCCGGAGCGGCGGCGTTGGATCTTGCGTATGTCGCCGCCGGTCGGCTCGATGGTTTTTGGGAGGCCGGCTTAAAGCCTTGGGACATCGCCGCCGGCAACTTGTTGATTTTGGAAGCTGGCGGATTGGTCGGCGACTGGAGCGGGGAGCAAACGCATTTCGAATGCGGCGATGTCGTGGCGGGCTCGCCAAAAATATTCGCTCAATTAATCGCCACCATCGCCGAAGCGCGATAGCCCCTCGCCCTCTTAGCTCGCTTCCTTACTTGCACGCGTGAAATCCGCCGACCCCGCTTTGCAGGCGCATACGCCGATGATGCGCCAGTACCTCGCCATCAAGGCGCAGTACCCGCACATGCTCGTGTTCTATCGCATGGGCGATTTCTACGAGCTGTTTTTCGACGACGCCGAGAAGGCCGCGCGCATGGTCGGCATCACGCTGACAACGCGCGGTCAGTCGGCCGGCAAACCAGTGCGCATGGCGGGTGTGCCCGTGGTGTCGGTGGAAAGTTATCTGGCGCGACTTGTGAAATTTGGCGAGTCGATCGCGATTTGCGAACAGATTGGCGACCCCGCCACGAGCAAGGGACCCGTCGAACGCAAGGTCGTGCGCGTGGTGACGCCTGGCACCTTGACCGACCCGGCCTTGCTGGCCAAGAAGGCCGATACCGTGTTGCTCGCCGCGCATGGCGATCGCGCGCTGCTTGGTTGTGCTTGGCTTAATTTGGCCGCCGGCGAATTGTGTTTGAGCGAGATTGCTCCTGCGCGGTTCGCCGCCACGTTTGAGCGCGTCGCGCCGTCGGAGCTTTTGTTTGCCGATGGTCATGGTCGCTTCGCCACGCCGCGCGACATACCGCAAACGCCGGTGCCCGATTGGCATTTCGATCGCACGCGCGCGGTTGAAACGCTAAAGACTCAACTTGGCGTCGCCTCGCTCGAAGGCTTTGGCGCCGACGGACTCACGCATGCACTGGCCGCCGCCGCGGCGGTACTGCAATACGCGAAGGACACGCAAGGCGGACAACTCACGCACGTCACGACCTTGCGCGTCGAACGCGAGAGCGATTACGTGATGCTCGACGCCGTATCGCGTCGCAATTTGGAAATCACCGAAACAATTCGCGGCGAGGCTGCTCCCACCTTGTTTTCATTGGTGGATCGCTGCTCGACCGGCATGGGCAGTCGATTGCTTAGACATTGGCTGCATCACCCTCTGCGGGATCGCGCCGTCGTGGAGTCCCGTCATGCCGCGATCGGTGCATTGCTAGCGCGCGACGCGACCGAACCGTTTTATCTCGCCAAGCTGGACGAGTTGCTTAACGATCGCTGCGATGTCGATCGCATTACCGCGCGCATCGCGCTACGCAGCGTAAGGCCGCGCGAATTAGCCGGGCTCGCGCGCGATATCGCGGCCTTGCCGTTGCTCGTCGAACATGCCGGCGCATGCGCCGATGCATTAATCGCGAACTGTGTCGCGGATCTTGTCGCGCCAGCCGGACTTGAACCCGCGCTCGCGCGCATCGCGGCCGAGCCCGCCGCGGCACTGCGCGACGGTGGCGTCATCGCCGCGGGTGTCGATGCCGAACTCGACGAACTACGCGCGTTGCAGACGGGCCATGGCGATTTTTTAATGGCGCTCGAAGCCCGAGAGCGTGATCGCACCGGCATTCCTAATTTACGCGTGGAATACAACCGCGTGCATGGGTTCTACATTGAGCTGACGTCCTCGCATACCGCCAAGGCACCCACCGAATATGTCCGGCGCCAAACACTAAAGAACGCCGAGCGTTACATCACGCCGGAACTCAAGTCGTTCGAAGACAAGGTGTTGAGCGCGAACGATCGCGCATTGGCGCGTGAAAAATGGTTGTACGAAGGCTTGCTCGACGAACTCGCGCCACACGTACCCGCGCTTCAACGCATCGCACGCGCGCTTGCGATGCTCGACGCGCTTCAAGGTCTTGCGCGCCTGGCACGCGACTTACGTTGGACGCGGCCCAAGTTCGCGCCGCAACCCATGCTGCATATCCGTCGTGGCCGGCACCCGGTCGTTGAAGCGCAGCTTGAAGCCGCCAACGAGCGCTACGTGCCCAACGATGTCGTGCTCGATCCATCGCGACGGTTGTTGCTCATCACCGGCCCCAATATGGGCGGCAAGAGCACGTATATGCGTCAAGCCGCGTTGATCGCCCTGCTCGCTTACGCGGGAAGTTGGGTGCCGGCCGACGAAGCCGTGTTGGGGCCGATCGATCAAATTTGGACACGCATCGGCGCGGCCGACGATCTCGCGCAAGGCCGCTCGACCTTCATGGTCGAGATGACCGAAACCGCGGCGATCTTGAACGGCGCGACCGAGCGCAGCTTAGTGGTGATGGATGAAGTCGGACGCGGTACATCGACCTACGACGGCCTTGCCCTCGCCTCGGCCATCGCGCAAACCCTCGCGACCAAGAATCGTTCGCTCGCCTTGTTCGCCACGCATTACTTCGAACTCACGCAACTCGCGCAAGACTTGCAAGGCGTGGCCAATGTGCATGTGACCGCGGCGGAGCATCGCGGCGGCATTGTGTTCTTGCACGCGATCGAAGAAGGCGCGGCTAGCAAGAGTTATGGCTTGCAAGTGGCTAAGTTGGCGGGCGTGCCCGAATCCACCGTGCAACTTGCCCGCCGGCAACTCGCCGCGCTTGAAGCCAGCACGCAAGGCGTGCGACCACAGCTTGGTTTATTCGACGCGCACGACGAAGAACCGCAGGCCGAGTCGTTTCTCGATCATGCGCCGCATGCACCGACCGAGGTCCTCGCGCGCTTGGCTGAAGTCGATGTCGATGCGCTATCGCCGCGCGAGGCGCATGCGTTTTTGTACGAACTCGTCGCGCATTGGCGCAACCAATGACGACTTAGTGCAACGGCTTGCCAGGCGGCGTATCCAACACGGTAATGTCGGGTACGCCATAGCTCGTGCCGCTCGCGAGTTCGTCTTCGGTTGCCGCGCGCACCGATTCAACACGCAGCCAAATCCGCAACGCCCGGCCCGCTAACGGATGATTGCCGTCCAACACGACCGCCTCGTCGGTGACATCGGTCACGACGAATATCCGTTCGGCATCTTCATCGGTTCCGTCGGGAATGCCTTCGAATTGCAGTCCGGGTTGAATATCGGCTGGAAGCGCCTCGCGTTCAATCACGCGCAACAGATCGGCGTCGTATTCGCCAAACGCGTCCTCAGGTTCGAGATGAAACAGGCCTTCGTATCCGGCCTCATGGCCCGCGAGTTCCTCTTCGAGCTTATCGAAGAATTCGCCGTGGCCGTGCAAATATTCAATGGGCTCGGCGCCTTCATCGAGCAATTCGCCTTGCGGATCGGTAATGCGATAACGCAGACGGACAACGGTATTGGGTGCGATTTGCATGATCAAACCTTCCGGTAGAGTCGGGTCATTATCAACATGCAAGCCATCATGAACAAACGCCACGCGCAACGCCTATTAGGCGGCCTACCTGTCGAAGAATTCCTAAGCGATTTTTGGCATCGCAAGCCGCTGTTCGTAAAACACGCGCTTGATCCTGCTCGCTTATCCATCGCGCCCGACGAATTACTTAGTCTTGCGGCACGCGAGGACGTGGAATCACGTGTGGTCTCGCAAGCGCGGGGCCAATGGTCGTTGAAACACGGCCCGATCGACACGTGGCCTCGCGCGCGTCGCGATTGGACATTGTTGGTGCAAGGCGTTGATCTTCACGATACGCGCGCCGAACACGTGCTCGACGATTTTCGCTGGTTGCCCGCCGCACGGCTGGACGACATCATGATTAGTCACGCGGTCGATGGTGGTGGCGTAGGTCCGCACTTCGATTCGTACGACGTCTTCTTGCTGCAAGCCTCGGGCACGCGGCGCTGGCGTATTTCAATGCAACGCGACCTATCGCTTGTCGAAGGCGTGCCTTTGAAAATTCTCGCGAACTTCAAGCCCACGCACGAATTCGTGTGCGAACCCGGCGATCTACTTTATCTACCGCCGCATTGCGCGCACGAAGGCGTCGCGATTGGCCCCTGCACGACGTGGTCGGTCGGCTTTCGCGCGCCCTCGCATGACGAGTTGCTGCGTAACTTCTACGATTTCGCCGCCGACACGTTGGAAATCTCCGGCCGTTATGCCGATGCCGGTTTGAAGTGGTCGGCTAATCCCGCGCGTATTCCTGAAAAATTACTTAGCGAACTTGACCAGTTAATCGACATGCACACGCCGAATCGCGCGATGCGCGAGTGCTTTCTCGGCGAATATCTAAGCGCGCCGAAGGCATCGGTGATCTTCACGCCGCCCGTTCGCGCGCTCGCGATCGAGCGTTGGCTTAAGAAAGCGGAACACGACGGCATTCGCCTGGACGCGCGCACGCGCATGTTGCATGACCGCCGCCACGTATTCATCAATGGCGACAGCTTGATCGCCACGAGCGTTGAAGGGCGCGTCTTGCGCAAACTCGCCGATGCTCGTCGCTTAAGCGCGTTGGATGTCACGCAAGCGCCGAGTAACGTGCGTGAGTTATTGCATTGCTGGTATACCGACGGCTGGTTGCATACCGATCATCCCACCCGCTCGTATTCGACATGACAACGACTCCCTCCCCTCGATTTTTCGAGCTGAGAAGCGGCTTTCAATCCGAAGTGCTCGAGATGGTGAATCGAGCGCAAAGCGAATTGCTGATGTTCGATCCCACCTATGCAGATTGGCCCGGACAATCGGCGGAACTCGCCGCGGCGCTCGAAGCATTCGTCAAACGCGGATCGAACGTTCGGTTGCATATGGTGATCGACCGCAACGAACGCGTGGCGGCGGACTATCCCCGACTTGTCAATTTCTTAACGCGTTATCAGCACGTCGCCGAATGTCGCGCCTTGCCCGAGCGTTACGCGAATTTGGCCGAAACCATGATCGTGACCGACGCGGCATCCGCCTTGCGACGCCCATCGACCACGACATATCGCGGCGTGGCACGCGTGCTCGATATTGAATACGCGGCCGCCTTGCGTTCGCGCTTTATGGAATTGTGGGAGGCATGTCATGAACGCTTTTCACCCACCACGTTGGGCCTTTAACCGCCATTCGTTGCGTCAGCGCCTCGAAGTCGCATTTGAGTTGAAGCCATAAGGTTTAGGAAATAATCACGATGGCTATAATCAAATCTCGAGTTCGGCGGTCTGGGCCGCGCCTTGCGTGCGGCCCATGCCCCCGAATTCATCAGTGCGATAAGTGCCGCAGTTCTAAAGACCGTTGTGTTTTTAGCCACCCCACCTCTCGTCAAGGAAGAAGGAATCATGAATAAGTCGCTACTCGCCGCTTCGCTGGTCGCCGTTGCGCTGGCCGCATGCAGCAAGACCGAAGCCCCTGCCCCGGCGCCCGCTCCGGCCATGACGCCGGCACCGGCTCCCGCGCCCGCACCGGCTCCCGCCGCCACGACGCCGGCGGCTCCGGCAACCGATGCCGCCAAGCCCGCTGATGCCACCAGCACGCCCGCGGCGCCTGCCGCTGCTGGCACGACGACGCCGGAAGACGCATCGAAGGCTGCCGCCGAAGCCACCAAGGCCGCTGCCGATGCAGCCAAGTCTGCTGGCGAAGCCGCCAAGTCCGCCACTGAAGGCGCGAAGAAGTAATTTGGTATTTGCCAAAAAAAGGCCGGCGATTGCCGGCCTTTTTTATTTCCTTAGTCGCGACATGACGGCTTAAATCTGCGTCCAGTCAAACCCATTGTCTTGGTCCGCGATCGCGATGTCGCCATCATCGGTTCCGAGCACCATGGCTAATGCATGGCGAGCCAATTCAGGCCGATTGTTTTGCTGACTAAGGTGCGCGGCATGAATGCGCTTTAGGCGCGAGCGATCGAGCGCCGCCAGTACATCGGCCGCCGCCGCGTTCGACAAATGCCCCCAGTCGCCGAGGATGCGACGTTTCAAACTATCGGGATACATCGAGGCCGCCAGCATGGCTTCGTCGTGATTGCATTCGAGCACCAAGCCATCGCAACCGTTAAGCATGTCGACGATGCAAGCCGTTCGACTGCCTGCGTCGGTCAATACGCCTAATTTGCAATCGCCCGTGGAGAACACGAATTGCGTGGGTTCGCGCGCGTCGTGCGGTACCGGAAACGGATGTATTTCCATTCCGCGAATTGAAAACGGCGTATGACTACACACCGTTTGCACTCGCACGTTGTCGATTTCAGACGCGCCGAACGAACGCGACACCGCGCTCCAGGTGCCGTGCGAACAATGAATCGGCACGCCGTGCCTGCGCGCCAAGCGAATGGCGCCGCCCGCGTGATCGGTGTGCTCGTGCGTGATGAGGATGGCGTCGAGCGAATCAGGCGTAAGACCACGCATGGCCAAGCGACGCGTGGCCTCGCGTAGGCCAAACCCGCAATCGAGCAACACGCGGCCATCGACTCCCGCGCTCCCCACGACTTCGACAACAAGGGCATTGCCCTCGCTGCCGCTGCCCAAACTCGTGTAGCGCAACCGCGCCATGAAGCCAATCCTTGTTAGCGCAAATCGTCCGCCAACAGTTTGAGTACCCGACGAGATACTTCGGCAGACACCGGCTTGCCGTCCTTATCGAGCATCGTTACCCGCGTAACGTTGCCGTCCGAGCGCACGACGATGCGGTACTGCTGTGCCTTGGGTTCCTTTTTGCTTCCAAAGATCCGGCTTAGGAAACCTTCTTCTTGCGGTTTTTCCGGTTCGACGAAACGCACGCCGTAGATGCCATTCGCGCGATCGCGCTCTTCCACGGTGAAGCCTGTGCGATCGAGCGATAGACCCACGCGCCGCCACGCACGTTCCAAGGGATCGTCCAGAACCACCGCGGGCTCAGCGCCGTCGACTAAACGCGCGCGTGGCGGAGTTGGCGCATTCGCGGCGTCATTCGGTGACGAAGCGTTGTTCGCCAAGGCGGCCTTGGTGGTGCCCTCGGTGTTGCCGAACTGCACCAATAGTCGTTGCAGGAATTCCGCCTCAAGGTTGGGGTCGCTTGGACGTGGCTGCCAAATCGTGCCGTCTTTTTGTTGATTCAATACTTCGGTCACGCCGCGATGGCTAATGTAAACCTCGGTGCCGTTCGCACCACGTTCAATACGCGTGCGAAATAAATCACGCTCCCCGGTGTCGAATAAATTACCGGCGAGCGAACCCAGCGTGCGACGCACGATATCGCGAGGCGCTCGAGCGCGGTCTTCGGCCCAATGGGTTTCAAGCACGCCCGCCTCGCGGTTTTCCACGCGGAAGGTAAATCCATTCGAAAGCCAAAACTCTCGTACAACCGTCCATACCCGCTCAGGCGGCAAATTGACGACCAACCAGCGTTGATTGCCGTCACGCTCGATGCGCGCTTGCGCCGTCGTGTTCACGGCCACCGTGCCGTTCGTGGCCGCGGCTTGCGGCTGATTGGCGGGCTGTACTTGCGACAACGTCGCCGACGAGCGGCTCGCTTCCGGCAAGGTGTAGCGATCGTCGCGCGGTAACTGCGACAAGTCGGGCGGCACCTCGAGATTCACGCGCTTGGAACCGCCTTCACTGCGGTAATCAATGCTCGGCCCGTCCAAGGTAGTGGTACACGCGCATACGAGCGCGGCCATTGACAACGCACTAATGGGCGACGCAATGCGGCGCGCCCGAAAACGAACTTGCATGCAGGGATTCCTCAAACGATGCCCGCTTCGCGCATGGCGTCGCGCAAAGCGGGTTGAAGCGACTCGGACATCGGCACGAGCGGTAAGCGCATTCCAAGCGAAATACGGCCCATCTCGTAAAGCGCCCATTTCACGGGAATAGGATTGGCTTCGACGAACATTTGCCGATGCAATGGCAGCAATGCCTTTTGAATTTCCCAGGCGCGCGCGGTGTCGCCGTTCATCGCGGCCGCGCATAACGCGCTCATGGCGCGAGGTGCGACATTGGCGGTGACGGAGATGTTCCCCTTGCCACCAAGAAGCATAAGCGCGATTGCGGTTAAGTCGTCGCCGCTATAGACCGCGAAATGCTCGGGCACGAGACGCAGAAGCTGACTGCCGCGCTCGATATTGCCCGTGGCGTCCTTAATGCCGACGATGCCTGGCACTTCGGCCAATCGCAGCACGGTTTCATTGGTCAGATCGGCCACCGTTCTGCCGGGAACGTTGTACAAAATGAGTGGCAGGTCAACGCTTTCGGCAATCGCCTTGAAGTGGCGATACAAGCCCTCTTGCGGCGGCTTGTTGTAGTACGGCACGACCGATAAATGCGCATCGGCGCCGAGGCGTTTCGCGGCGCGCGCCAGGGCCACGGCCTCGCGGGTGGAATTGGCTCCCGTACCCGCGATGATGGGAATACGTTTATCGGCGTATTCAACGGCCGCGCGGATGAGATTCACATGCTCGTCGAAATCCACGGTGGGCGATTCGCCCGTGGTGCCGACGATGACGATGGCATTGGTACCTTCGGCCACATGCCAATCCACCAAGGCCTTGAGCGCGGGAAGGTCGAGCGCCCCGTCTTCGTGCATCGGGGTAACAATCGCAACGATGCTGCCGGTAATCATAAGGAGGAGCGGTAAGGATTGATTCGCCTCAAGTCGGGCAAGCAACGATTGTAGCCGAGGCTCTTATGTCTACTTAGGCCGCACGATGCCTTAGAGATGTAATTTCTCGAGCAGCGACTTGGATGCATCGACATCGGACGGCAACCGACACGCGGCGATGCGTTGCACGCGCGCGGGCTTGGGATGCGCCGTGTATCCGTCCTCGTAAGCCAATACATGCAGCATCGAACGCACGCGATCGATTAGCTCCATCGGTTGCAACAAAAACTCGGCGCGGCTTGGGCGGCCGTACGCGTGTTGGCCGACGGCAAAGGTTTCGTAGACCAACACGCCCGATTCAGCGACGGTATCGAGAACTTGCGCGAACGTAGGGCGGTACAAATAATTCGTCACCACCACCGCCTCGAAACAACGGCCCGTTAGTGGCCACGGCGCGTTTTCGAGATCGGCAGTAATGCGTTCGACTGGTTCGGGCAAGGATGCGAGCGCCTGCGTGTCGCGATCAACCGCGGTCACGCGAAAGCCCCTCGCCTGCGCCAATCGCGTATGACGACCGCTGCCGCAAGCCAAATCAAGCACCGACGCGCCGGGAGATAAGCGACTCAACCAGCGCTCGACCCACATCGAGGGCGACGAAACCGCGTGCGTGACGACGTCGATAGCCACGACGGCAGCTTAGCCTTGCGCGAGACCCATCGACGCTCGCACATCGCGCATGGTCTCTTGCGCGGCTTGTCGAGCTCGATCGCATCCATGCGCGATCACCTCGCGAACGAGCTTGGGCTGATCGAGATACATCTGCGCGCGTTCACGCATCGGCGCAAGTTCGGTGACGATGGCTTCGGCGACCGGCGCCTTGCATTCCAAGCAACCGATGCCAGCGCTGCGGCAGCCTTGTTGCACCCAATCGCGCGTGGGCGCGTCGGAGTACACCTTATGGAGCTGCCATACGGGACAACGTTCGGGTTCGCCGGGATCGGTGCGTCGCACGCGCGCGGGATCGGTCGGCATGGTGCGTACGCGCTTGCGAATGGACTCGGGATCTTCGCGCAAGGCAATGGTGTTGCCGTAACTCTTGCTCATCTTTTGCCCGTCGAGTCCGGGCAAGCGAGGAGATTCGGTCAACAACGCGCGAGGCTCCACCAAAATGCGCTTACACGTGCCTTCGAGATAACCGTACAAACGCTCGCGATCCACGGCACTTAGGCTTTGCGCGGCGTCGACTAAGGTTTTTGCCGCCGCCAGCGCTGGCGCATCCCCCTGCTCTTGAAAACGTTGGCGCGCATCGAGATAGGTTTTGGACGCCTTGCCGCCGAGCTTCTTCACCGCGGCGAGCGCCTTGTCCTCGAACCCGGGCTCGCGACCGTAGAGATGATTAAAGCGTCTTGCGACCTCGCGCGTGAGTTCGATGTGCGGCACTTGATCCTCGCCAACCGGCACGTGCTGCGCGCGGTAGATCAAGATATCCGCGGCTTGCATCAACGGATAACCGAGAAACCCATACGTTGAAAGATCGCGGTCGGCGAGCTTTTCCTGTTGGTCTTTATAGGTTGGCACACGCTCGAGCCAACCTAAGGGCGTACCCATCGCAAGCAAGAGAAATAACTCCGCATGCTCCGGCACGCGAGACTGAATGAATAGCGTGGCTTTGTTGGGATCGACGCCAGCGGCGAGCCAATCGACAAGCATGTCCCAGGTGGCTTGCTCGATCACTTCGGGCGATTCGTAATGCGTCGTCAACGCATGCCAGTCGGCGACGAAGAAAAAACATTCGTGCTCGGACTGCAGGCGCACCCAATTCTTTAATGCGCCATGCCAATGACCGATGTGCATCGCGCCCGTGGGACGCATGCCGGACAAAACTCGTTCGGTGACCATGAGGGAGATGTCGTATTCGACTAAGAACTTAGGGGCTTAGAACTGAAACAGCATTTGAATCGCGCGCAAGCCTCCCGCGACGAATGGCGAGAGCAATTGCGATAGCAAGCCGGGCACCGCGATCAACACCAGCAAGATGAGAAAACCATAGCGCTCGATGCTGGCGAACGATTGCGACAACGAACGCGGCAACAATCCGGTAACGATGCGACCGCCATCCAGCGGTGGAATGGGCAGCAGGTTCAAGGCCATCAGCACTAAATTAACGACGATGCCGGCGCGTGCCATCTCGATGAAAAACTCTTCTTGCGCGCCGACGATTTGCTGCAACTTAAGCGACAACGCCCAAAGCAACGCCATCGCGATATTGGCGGCGGGCCCCGCGGCCGCGACCCAAATCATGTGTTGCTTGGGCTTGCGCAAATTATCGAAGTTGACTGGCACCGGCTTGGCCCAGCCGAACATCATCGCGCCCTTGCTTACGAACAACAGCACCGCTGGGACAAGCAAGGTGCCGATCGGATCGATGTGCTTGACTGGATTGAGCGTGACGCGCCCGAGCATCCATGCGGTCGCGTCGCCAAACATGCGGGCCACATACCCATGCGCGGCTTCGTGCAGGGTGATGGCGAAGATGACGGGGATCGCGTAGACGGTGATGGCTTGGATGAGGGAATCCATCGGGCCGATTCTAGCAGCGGCATGACCGTCTCTTTGGCCTTAGGCCGAGGCGGTTAATCCTAAGGGTTCGAGCGGTCCAGCGCCCGCGCGCACCAACTCTGGCGTACCACCGGTAAGGTCGACCACTGTTGTCGGCTGACGAATGCATGCGCCGCTGTCGATCACGAGATCGATCTCATGCTCGAAACGAGCGCGAATTTCCTCCGGGTCATTTAGCGGATCGGTTTCGCCAGGCGGCACCAACGTCGTCGTGAGTAATGGCCGGCCGAGTTCGGCGAGTAAGGCTTTTGCCACCGGATGCGCGGGAACGCGAAGCCCGATCGTGCGCCGTTGCGGGTGAGACAGGCGACGCGGCACTTCGCGCGTGGCTTCGAGGATGAAGGTGTAGGCGCCGGGCGTGACGGCCTTGATCAAACGGTATTGCTGGTTGTCCAGGCGCGCGTAACTCGCGATTTCGGATAAGTCGCTACAACACAAGGTCATATGGTGGCGTTCGTCCACGCGACGAATACGGCGTAAACGCTCGGCGGCCGATTTGTCGTCCAGCTGCGCGGCGAGCGCATAGCTTGAATCGGTAGGCAAAGCGATGACGCCACCACGGTTGACGATGGCCGCTGCTTGACGAATAAGTCGAGGCTGCGGATCGACCGGATGAATTTCGAAGAATTGAGCCACGGTGGTTGATTCAGTCATCGAGCGGCCGCGATCGGAATGACGCGACGTTCGCGCATTTCCTTGACAAGCAGCGCGGAAAGCTCGTTCGCTACTTGGTTGACGGATGCCGGGTCGACGGTTTCGGTCGTTCCCGACCAGACGAGTTTATTGGTTTTAGCGTCCCATATATTGGTTTCGAGCGTGACCACGTCGTATTGGTTATAGCTTGGTGGCACGGCCCACGCGGCTGAATAAAACCCGTACCAGCCGCCCCAATACCCAACGGCGGGCACACCCATCACATACCCGGGCGATACCGAAGTGCGTCGCTCGGTGCGGACCAAGCGCGTCATCAAGATCGCGTCCGCGCCGATCTTGCCGACTTCTTGCCGAATTCGTTCCTCCGATACCGGGCCGTCCTCGGCGATCAAGGTGTAGCTTGGGGTCGCGCTCACGCCCGCCTCGCGCAGTCGATCGGTAAACACTGTTTCGTAAGTGCGCCTAATGCCGGCTTCCTTGCTTACCGTAATGACTAATAACTTGCGATACGGCTCCGCCTTCCATTGCGGGTCTTGCCAGGCATTCGTGATTCGTGTCGACGAACAAGCGGCAAGCACTACAAGAGCACCAGCGCACAGCATGCGACTAATTGTTTCGAACCGCATGAAAGCCTCCTTTTATAGGTGTCGCACCTAGGTCGTTGCGAGCTTGCGATTTTGTCAGAGCTCCAGGCGTCATCGATGTTTAACCCGTCTCACGCATCTTTCACGCCCCAAGAAACTTTTCGAAATGGCATCGAAATTGCACTAGGGAGCACACGCGCTGAAACGCCTAGACAAAAGGATCGGACGACTTAGTCCGAATACCAAGAAGCGCGTATGACCTCAACGCCAGTTGCTGTCTTCAGGGAGAGACGATGCACCGTAGACGTGTAGCCGCTAAGCGTCACTTGGCGCAAACACTTCGGTAGGCCTTCGTACAGGCACGCCTTTTTTCAACGCCCGTGTAATTCCTTCTGCATCGCACATACAAACGATCATGCGACTTCTTAAACGTCGATTACCTTCCTTGGTTGCGCTCCTTTTTTGCAGCGCTTGCGCCGCACCCGGCATGAACATGGGCATGGATGCGCCCGATAACAGTAATCCCGGAGGCGCACCAAGCGCCGACCTTCAAGAACGCGCCGATCTTTATACGATCAACGCCGATATCGTGCTGAAGCTCGCGAATCAGCAACGCGCGATGGAAGCCGCGCTCGTTCCGGCTAACACCGGCGACGATCAAAGCACCTATATGTACCGCGTCGGGCCGCAAGACATTTTGCGCATTACGGTGTGGGACCACCCGGAACTTACGAACCCGAGCGGAACGGCTAATGAATTGTCCGGACGCGTCGTCAACAGCGACGGCACGTTCTTCTTTCCCTTCGTAGGAAAGATGAAGGCGGAAGGTTTAACCGTGCAAGAAATACGCGACGCTTTAGCGCGCGGTCTTGCGCCTTACATTAAGAATCCGCAGGTCGATGTGTCGGTGTTCCAATACCGAAGCAAACGTGCCTTCATCGCGGGCGAAGTGCGCAATCAAGGTGCGGTGCCGATGACCGACGTGCCCACGCGAATCACCGATGCGATCGCAAGCGTTGGCGGACTCACGCCGGAGGCTGATTTATCCAACGTAACGGTCACGCGTGGCGATAAGACGTATCGCGTCGATCTCTACAACCTCTATTACAACGGCGACATGCGGACTAACTTCCGCTTGCAAAGCGGCGATGTCGTCAACATTCCCGAACGCCGATTCAATAAGGTGTTCGTGCTCGGCGAAGTCCTAAGGCCCACGTCGCAATCCATGCCGCGCGGACGTCTCACGTTGGCCGAGGCCTTGTCCGACGCGGGTGGCGTGAACCCATTTACCGCAAACGCGGGCAATGTTTATGTGATTCGCGCCGGCGATAAAGGTCGTCCGCAGATTTATCACCTCAATGCCGCGTCGCCCGAAGCACTCGTGCTCGCGGACCGCTTTGACTTACGTGCTCGCGACGTGGTGTGGGTCGATGCCGCGCCGGTGGTTCGTTGGGCGCGCGTGGTCGACAACATCCTTCCTTCCATCGACGTACTGCGTCAGGTTCTCAACGACACCACCAAGGGGTTGCCGCGATGAACGATACACCCATGTTGCCCGCGCGGCCCTCTTCTTCGGACGCCTGGATCACTCAGCCGCAGGAAGAGCGTGGCATGCGAGACGCCGCCATCACGCTTCGCGAACAAGCGCCGCTCGCCCTGGCCGTGTTTTTATTCGTGCTGTTGATCGGCGCGGCGTACACCTTGTTTTCCACGCCGATTTATCGCGCCGACACGCTTGTACAAGTCGAAGCGCAAACGGGAACGGCACTGGCGCCTAGCGGCATCGCGGGCGTGACGACGGTCGTGCCTTCGTCGCCCGCGGGTTTGCAAGGCGAGATCGAAATCCTTAAGTCGCGCGAACTGCTGCTTAAGTCCATCGCGCAAGCGCGGGCCGATTTGCATGTGGAGGTCGCCAACCGTTTTCCCTTGGTGGGTAATTGGTTGGCGCGCGTGCACGAGCAACGCAGCCTCGCGCTTGCATCCGCGCCCTTAGGGCTCGGTCAATTCGCTTGGGGCGGCGAACGCATCGACCTCAAGACCTTCGACGTGCCCGAAGCCGCGTACGGCCAAACCTTCAAGCTCGTGACGACGCAAGATGGATGGAAGTTGTACGACGAAGTGGAAACGCCGGTAGCCGAGGGTCGTTTTGGTCAAGCCACCAATTTCAAACTCGGCGACATGCCCGCGCGCGTGGAAGTCACCTCCGTCGTAGGCCGTCCCGGCACATCGTTCGAGATTCGTCGCGATAGCCCGTTGATCACGCTCGAAAATTTGCTCGAACAACTCAAGGTCACGGAAACCACGCGGCAGTCGGGCGTTATTCGCGCGACTTACGAGCATCCAAATCGCGAATTCGCGATTCGCTTGCTTGACCGCATCGGCAACAACTATGTCGAACGCGCGGCCGAGCGTCGTGCCATCGAAGCGGAAAAGTCGCTTAAGTTCCTCGAGGAACAAATTCCGGTCGTGATGCGCGAACTCAGCAAAGCCGAGGAAAAACTAAGTTCGTTTCGCGTAAAAACCGGCACCGTCGACGTGGAGGAAGAAACCCGCTCGTCGTTCTTCAGGTTGAATCAACTTGAACGCGACCGTGTTGATTTGCAAGTGCGCCGCCGCCAGTTGTCGCAACGTTTTGAAGACAACCATCCGGAAATTCGCGCGATCGATCAACAACTTGCTGTTATTGGCAACGCGATCAATCAACTAAATGGTTCGGTTAATAACCTGCCCAATAGTCAGCGCGATTACTTGCGCTTGCAGCGCGATGTGAATACGAACGCGCAGCTTTACAT
>DASTRU010000033.1:0-3721 GCA_035761045.1 Burkholderiaceae bacterium
GCGGGGCATGCGGATATCGTCGATCGTTTGCTGAGCTTGGATAGCAAACTGAGTCGACCTGCCATCGACGGTACTCATCCCATACACATTGCCGCTCGCAACAATCATGCGAACGTTATTCGGCGTTTGATAAGTCGCACGGGAGGCGTGGACACCTTAACCAATGATGGAAGGACGGCGTTGCACATCGCCGCCGAAGCCGGTGCCGTGGACGCCATACAAGCATTGTGTCAAGCAGGCGCGAATCGCAATGCTCAAATTGGCGATCTCGCCACGCCGCTGCATATCGCGATACTTCATGGCCACGTCAACGCGACGACGACGTTGATTAATCAAGGCGCCAATCCCACATTGACGATGGACGACGGCTTGCAACCGATTCATCTCGCGGCGATGAAGAACAATGTGGCCGCGCTCACGATGTTGTCCAAGGATGAGCGCGTTGACCTTAATGCTGGCGTAAACGACGGCGCGACGCCGCTGCACATCGCCGCCGAAAACGGTTTTGTTGAAAGCGTCGAGTTTTTGTTGAGTGCTGGCGCCGTTATCAACGCGACCGACAAGGCGGGAGCAAGCCCGCTGCATTACGCGACTCAGAGGCAACAACTTAATGCCGTGGAAGCATTGCTTCGTCATCGTTCCATCGACGTCAATATGCGAATGACCGATGGAACGATGCCGATTCATACGGCCGCTGAAGTGGGCAATGCCGCGATTGCAAATCTTTTGTTGGATCGTGGTGTCGCGGTGGATGCGTTGGATGGACATACCCAACAACCGCTGCATATCGCGGCTCGGCTGGGGCATTTGGCCCTAATTGAATCGCTGCTCGATCGTGGCGCGACGATCAACGCCTCGGTGATGGATGGACAGCGCCCCATCCATCTGGCGATATCGTCTGAAAAAATCGACGCGGTGGCGCTTTTGATAAATCGCGGCGCGAATATTCACGCTCAAACGCATTTTCAAAACCAACCAATTCATTTCGCGGCTCGTCTTAACAAACCCGAAATCAGTCAATTATTAATCGCCCATGGCGCGGATATTAGGGCCGTTAATGTCGACGGACTAACTCCGTATCGAGTCGCTATGCAGATGCATAACGACCCGCGTGTCCTCGCGGTTTTGCGTTGATCGAATGTGAATTAACGCGCGACACGCGGTCGACAACAAAGTAGTTTCGCTTTTAACGGTAAGGAATGTTGATGGGTAACAATATTAGTAGTGGGGGCGGCGCTTACCGGGCCCATTTAATTTCAGACGACCAATACAACGAGCCACTCATCGCCAAACACGCGGCCTCGGCCGACATTGGTGTTTCGCGGCGTGTCGCCACTACGATCGATCATCACTTCCTGCGCGCGGCCAACATTCCGGTGCAACGCGGCGCGGTGTTTGGCGTTCGTCAAAACATGCAGGAATACGATGGAGTGCAAGCTCTCGTGAGAGCTTGGGCGCACGCCGAGCCCCATGTTTTGTCGGCGGGCAATCAAACCTTCCTCCAGGCGCTTGAGCACCTTATGGTGCGCGGCCTGCATTACGACGCGTTTCTCGGTGCCATAACCCTTATCAAGGCGAACGTGCTCGACGATTTACCGGCCGAGTTCGCGCAGAACAAAAATGCATGGGTCCATCTGTTGGCTAGGGAAGGCCAAGAGGTGAGCATGAGCGACAACATGTTTAGCCACCCCGTCGCGTTGCACGAGCGTTTTAGACGCTTGAGCGAAGCGGGTTTTTCGCTTGACGAGTTAGACGCGCATCAACGCTCGCCACTTATGAACGCGGTGTTGAAGGGAAACGTGGCGAGCACTGAGGCACTCTTGCTTGCCGGCGCGCAAATTGATTTAAATCATCCGCGCGATATCACTGCCTTACACGTGGCGGCGCGATCGGGTCATCACGATTGCGTGCAACTGCTTTTGCAATACAACGCTTATGTCGATGCGCGTTTGCCCAACGGCTATACCGCGTTGCATTTGGCCGCCGAGTTTGATCATTCACACATCATCACGACGTTGCTAGAAGCGGGGGCGAATCCTAACGCCATGAGCAATCATGGCAAGGAAGCGCTGAGCGGCGAAACGCCCTTGCATACCGCTGCCCGCTTAGGAAATCTAAATGCGGTCAAAACCTTGATCGCAAACCGCGCAAGCCTTAACGCCAAGAATTCCTTTCAATCAAGTCCGATTCATTTCGCCGCGTTGAATGGTCACGACGCAGTGGTGAATGCACTAATCGATGCGGGCGCGGACTTCAATGCGCGTACCGCCAATAACGAGCAGCCGTTGCATGTGGCGGTGCGTGCCGGGCAAGCGAAAGTCGTGGAGACTTTGTTGCGCGCAAGTGGCGCTGACATCGATACGCAAATTAACGCCGACGGTCGATATCTATTGCATGAAGCCGCCCAGAATAAATATGTCGATACCGTCGAGGTCATGTTGCGCGCCGGCGCCAATCCCAACGCGCCGGACAACCGTGGAAATCGCCCCATCCACAATGCCGCGTTGTCGGGGAGCATGGAGGTGATCTTGGCGCTTCATCGCGCGGGCGCGGAGCTCAACCCCGCGATGAACGACGGGAGCAAGACCCGACCAATACATACCGCCGCGAAGAACGATCGTCCTCACGTGATCGACTTTTTAGTCAAGAACGGTGTTTCCGTCGACACCGCGAGCGTCGACGGGAGAACACCGCTGCACGTGGCCGTTATGTGGAATGGCATGGCTGCATTTAGGCGATTGGTCGAGCACAACGCTAATCTCGAGGCACGTACATGGACTGGATTCACGCCGTTGCATATGGCCGTGAAGTACCAGCGACCAGATTTCGTGCTCGCGTTGCTGAAGTACGGGGTCAACGCAAAAGCCGCCGCTTCCGACGGTACGCAGCCGCTTCATGTCGCCGCTGAAAAAGGCGATGCGAAGATCATCAAAATCCTAATGAATCATGGGGCTGACATTCACGCGACGAATAACGCCAATCGCCGTGCATTGGACATCGCCGTCGAGGCAGGGCACAACGAGACGGTACTCAGCTTATTGCGGCAGCCGGAGTAACCTTCCGTCGTGAGTGCCATGCCGTCAATGACGCCGTTTTGGCTCGTCGTCGTCGACGCTGGCGTCCTCCCACGATCGCGGCGGATGATCGACCACGCCAGCCTCGTCGGCGCCAACGATGCGGTCCACGTCGATGTCCGCGCCTGCTTCGGTGCGTAGGTCGCGCCCCGCTTCTTGGCGCTCACCCGTGCCGCTGCTATCGGTATCGCTATCGAGGTTGCTGTCGCCTAAGTCCGCGCCGGCGGTTTCGCCGCCCGCCGCAAGATCGGATGTCGTGCCCATTCCGCTTTCAATATCCAAGCCGAATCCCGGACCGCCGACCGTATCGCTTCCGGTATCCGATCGATCGCTCGGCCCCAGCGCGGCAGTGCCGTGGCCAGGAGGCGGTGGCGTGACTTCTTCGCCCGTACGGGCAAGAGGGCTAGTACCCATGATGTCGCTCCTTTATGGTCATGACAAAAACGCGGCAAGCCTTGTGCCTACTAAATCGTTTAGTTCGTGCGCGGGTCTGCGGTAGAGTCAAAACACTTTCATCTCGCAGTTCCTATCTCGCATGAATGCACGCACCGCACCGTCGTCATCTTCGGCCTTGGCCATGCCGGGCGAGCGTTTAACGCTCGATCGCGTGCTCGACGCCTTATTGCGCGATGGCTGGTTGACGAGCC
>DASTRU010000034.1:0-11937 GCA_035761045.1 Burkholderiaceae bacterium
AACGCGGCTTATTCACAAATCCCGCGTAAGTCATCCACAGGAAATCTTCAGGCAGTTTTCATTTAGTGAAATAAGAACGTCGAATTACGATTTCAGCGTCTGTTCAAGCACGTGAAGCGCGTGATTGAGCTCGGTATCGGTTTGCCGATCCGCCGCGATCTTGCGAACCGCGTGCAACACCGTGGTGTGATCCCGCCCGCCAAACAATTCGCCGATCTCGGGCAAGGACTTTTGTGTCAGCTCCTTGGCCAGATACATCGCGATTTGCCGCGGTTTGGCGATATTGACCGGCCGACGCTTCGAATACATGTCGGCCACTTTGATCTTGTAGTAGTCGGCCACGGTCTTTTGAATGTTCTCGACCGTGATTTGGCCCGAGCGCACGGCCAATAAATCGCGCAACGCATCCTTGGCGATCTCGACCGTGATTTCCTTGCCATGAAAGCTTGAAAACGCGAGCACCTTGCGCAAGGCGCCTTCCAACTCGCGCACATTGCTGCGCAAGTGCTTGGCGATGAAAAACGCGACTTCCTCGCCCAAACGCGCGCCTTCGAACTCCGCTTTCTTCAGCAAAATCGCGACCCGCATTTCAAGCTCGGGCGGCTCGATGGCCACCGTCAATCCCGACTCAAAACGCGACTTCAGCCGGTCTTCGATGTCGGTGAGTTCCTTGGGATAGGTATCGCTCGTGATGATGATTTGCTTCTTCGCCGCGATCAGCGCCTCGAACGCATAGAAAAATTCTTCTTGCGTACGCGTTTTGTTCGCGAGGAATTGAATATCGTCGATCAGCAATACATCGAGCGAGTGGTAGTAAGCCTTGAACTCGTCGAAGCTCTTGCGCTGATAAGCCTTGACCACGTCGTTCGCGTACTGGTTGCTATGCACGTAACGCACGCGCGCGTTGGGACGATCGGCCAGCACTTGATTGCCAATCGCGTGAATCAAATGCGTTTTCCCAAGGCCCGTGCTGCCGTACAAGAACAACGGGTTATACGACACGCCCGGGTTTTCCGCGATTTGGGTCGCCGCCGCGCGCGCCAATTGGTTCGCCTTACCGGTCACGAAATTTTCGAACACCAATTCCGAGTTCAAGCGTGAGCGCTCGTGCGCCTTGTTCGGTTCGGCATTGCGTTCGGCCGCCTCGCGCGCGTTCAAAACCTTGAGATCGGCGAGTTCGGTGGTGGCCAACTCAGCGTCTTCGTCGCCCGTCGCCTCGCCTGCAATCGCGACGGGCGTCGGCGCGGCGGGACGTGGCGATGCCTGGGCGCGAGGCGGGGCATCCGAACGCTGCGCGATCACGAACTCCAATTCCGCCGGACCTTGAAGTAATTCGCTCGCGACGGCGGATAAGCGCGGACCAAACTGGGTTTTCGCCCAGTCGAGCTTGACGCGATTGGGCGCGGCGATCGAGACCCGTCGCCGTGTTTCATCGACCGAAACCACGGCGAGTGGAACGATCCAGGTTTTGAACTGCTGCGGAGGCAACTCGTTCTCGAGCCGCCTGAGGCATTCCTGCCAAAAAGCTTGCATGGGGCCTTGCCGACGGTGCGGAGTCTGATTTTTTGATAACCGTTCGGCCAAGCCGAGACGAGTGCGGGCGCTTCGTCGCAATGAACCGAACCAAGCCAGTTATCAACATAGCTCATGAACGTTCTTGTGATCCGGGGGTGCTAGCCGGGCACGAATAACGAAGGCGAAGCCGCGATTTTACCCGTCCCCCACAAGGTTATCCACAGGACTACTCGTATCCATGGCGTCAAGCGCGCGATCTCTCACATCCGCTTCACGGCGGGTAAGCTTTTGACAGAACACGCTTTTCGCTGATTTAATCGCGCACTTTCGACGTTTCGCCGCGCCGACAAATCGTCGCGCCATCGTGGTCACGCCTCGCGAACCGTCGATTTCAAATCCTCTTTCTTTTTAGTGAGTTCCGCTCATGAAGCGCACTTATCAACCCTCCGTCGTCCGCCGTAAGCGCACCCACGGTTTTCTCGTTCGCATGCGCACCAAGGGTGGCCGTGCGGTGATCAACGCGCGTCGCGCAAAAGGTCGCAAACGTTTGTCGGTATGAGTGGACGGCCGGGCGACGAGGCACTGGCAAGAAGCCTGTTGAGTGAAGTTTGAAATCCTGAATCGCCCAACCGATTTTCAAGCGGCGTTACGTCATCGTCGGCTTGAATCCTCCAAGCATTTCGACTTGTTTGGATTCGATGCCCACCAATCGTTGCCGCGTCTAGGTCTTGTCATTAGCCGTAAAGCCGCGCCTCGCGCGGTGACACGCAATCTCGTTAAACGAATCGCCCGGGAAAGCGCGCGTCAGGCACGCTCGTTGCCGTCACTCGATTTCGTCGTACGCGCAAAGATTGGTTTGGCGGTGGATTGGACAGCCGCGAAAAAATCAAAGTCACTCGCTGCGTTTCGGCGCGAATTGCGCGCGGAAGTCGATCAGCTGCTCCTACGGACCACGACGCATCGTTCAAGTTAATGAGAGCCTCGTGGAACACCGTCACCAGCGCGCCGCTTAAATGGTTGATTCGCGGTTACCGATTTTTCTTAAGTCCATGGATTGGTCGGCAATGTCGGTTTGAACCGACTTGCTCCCTATACGCACTCGAAGCGCTGGAGCGTCATGGAACCGTGGGCGGCACTTACCTTGCCGCGCGACGCATCTTGCGTTGTCACCCTTGGTGCGCCGGCGGAGTGGACTTAGTGCCCGAATCGCTAAGCGGTAAGCCCGCCGTGAAAGCGCGCGATTTGGCGTCGCGCGAGTAACGCCGATCCTCGCGATTACAATGCCCGGCCTCGCACGCCGATTCCTTCGCGCCTTTCAAGCGCTTCTTTTTAAGAACCTCCATGGATACCCGTCGCACCGTACTTTGGGTGATCTTTTCGCTGTCATTGCTTTTGTTGTGGGACGCGTGGTTGAAGCACACGGGCCGTCCTTCGATGTTCGCACCACCACCAGTAACCAGCCCGGCAGCTCCTAGTAGTTCGGCGGCACCCCCGTCACCAAACGCGGGTTTGCCAAACGCCACGACGCCAAGCGCGGGCACGACAACCACGCCGCCCACGACCGCCACGACTCCAATAGCAAACGTTCCACACGAGAAGGTGCAAATCACGACGGATTTAGTCGTCGCGCGCATCGACACGTTGGGCGCGGAGCTTTCGTACCTCGAGTTGCTACGTCATAAGAGCAATAACGAGGGTGGCCAAAACGTCGTGTTGTTGGCCGATAAGCCGGGCGAGCGCATTTACCTAGCGCAATCGGGTCTTGTTGGCGGCACGTACCCCAACCATCGCACGCCGTTCACGCGCGTGCCGGGTCCAACGGAATTGGCGGCTGGCCAAGATCGATTGGAAGTCGCCTTCGAAGCCGAGGCGGGCAACGTGAAGTTGCGCAAGGTGTACTCGTTCATGCGTGGCAGCTACGAGATTGGCGTGCGTCATGAATTAGTGAACGCGGGAACGACGCCCGTATCGCCATCGCTTTACTTGCAGATATTGCGCGACGGCACACCGCCGCAAGGCGAGAGTAAGTTCTACTCGACCTTCACCGGACCGGCTGCCTTCACCGAGGAAGCCAAGTTCCACAAGATTCCGTTTTCCGACATCGACAAGGGCAAGGCCAAGCTGCCGCCCCCCGCCCGCGATGGTTGGATTGGCTTGATACAACATTACTTCGTAACCGCGTGGATACCGCCACAAGGCGTTCAGCGCGAATTTCAAGTTCGCAAACTTTCCGCCGGCGATCCATATCCGGTGGATACCTACACGATCGCCACCGTGCAACCCGTGGGGTTAATTGCCCCTGGCGCGAGCACGACCATCGAGACACGGTTGTTCAGCGGACCACAAGATCAACAAGCGCTTGAAAAAATCGCGCCGGGCCTGGATCTCGTCGTCGATTACGGCTGGCTAACGTTCATCGCCAAGCCGCTGTTCTGGCTCTTGCAGTTCTTCCACAAGCTGTTGGGCAATTGGGGTTGGGCGATCGTGTTGCTCACGATCGTGGTGAAGGGCGCGTTTTATCCGCTCTCGGCCGCAAGCTATAAGTCGATGGCGAAGATGCGGGCCGTGACGCCGCGCATGATGAAGATCCGCGAGCAGTACAAAGACGATCGCCAAAAGATGAACATGGCGATGATGGAGTTGTATCGCACCGAGAAAATCAATCCGCTCGGCGGATGCTTGCCCATCGTCGTGCAAATTCCGGTGTTCATCGCTTTGTATTGGGTGTTGCTCGCCGCGGTGGAAATGCGCGGCGCGCCATGGATCGGCTGGATTCACGATCTCACCGCGCCGGATAAGTTTTTCATCCTGCCGGCGATCATGATCGTGACGATGTGGGTGCAATACAAACTCAACCCCACGCCGCCCGATCCCGTGCAAGCCAAGGTATTCATGGTCATGCCCTTGGTGTTTGGCGCGACGATGATCTTCTTCCCGTCGGGTTTGGTGCTGTACTGGGTGGTCAACAATATGTTGTCGATCGCGCAGCAATGGCAGATCACGCGGATGATCGAGGGCAAGCCGGTGTTCGCGCGCGCGAAATCCTAAGGAACACGGAATGGACGACGCCATCGTCGCAGTCGCCACCGCGCCGGGGCGAGGCGGCATCGGCGTCGTTCGTGTTTCGGGCCGAGGGCTTGAGTGGTTGATCGAGCCGATCCTTGGTCGAACACTCCAACCCCGGCACGCGCACTACGGTCCGTTTCTCGATGCCGATGACCGCGCGCTTGATCGTGGCATCGCGCTGTACTTTCCCGCGCCGCACTCCTACACCGGCGAAGACGTGCTCGAGTTGCAAGGCCATGGTGGGCCGGTCGTACTGCAATTGATCGTCGAGCGTTGTCTTGCGATCGCTCGCGAACGTGGTCAACGTTTGCGGCTTGCCGAAGGCGGCGAATTCACGCGGCGCGCGTTTCTCAACGACAAGCTCGATCTCGCGCAAGCCGAGGCGGTCGCCGATTTGATCGAGGCGCAAACCGAAGCGGCGGCGCGTTCGGCGACGGCGTCGCTTGAAGGCGCGTTCTCGCGAGAAATCCATGAGCTCGTCGAGCAAGTCACGCATTTGCGTTTGCTGGTCGAAGCGACGCTTGATTTTCCCGAGGAAGAAATCGATTTCCTTGAGCGCGCGGATGCGTTGGGACGGCTCGAACGCATCGAGGCGCAACTGGCGCGTGTGATGGCGGCCGCGCATCACGGCGCGTTGTTGCGCGAAGGATTGACGGTCGTGCTCGCGGGATTGCCCAACGCGGGGAAGTCGAGTTTGCTAAACGCCTTGGCGGGCGAGGAGGTCGCGATCGTCACGCCCATCGCGGGAACAACGCGCGACCGCATTCGGCAGTCGATCAATCTCGACGGCATTCCACTCGTGATCGTCGATACCGCGGGCTTGCGCGATACGAGCGATGAAGTCGAACGCGTGGGTATCGCGCGCACATGGGATGAAGTCGCGCGCGCCGAAGTCGTGTTGCATTTGCATGATTTGGCGAACCCCGACGACGTGGGCAATCAACGCATCGCTGAACAGCTCGCCCAACGCGCGCCACGCGTGCCGGTGCTTCGCGTGTTCAACAAGGCCGATACGGCCCCCAAGCCTGAACAATGCGCCGAGCACGACATCGTCCTGTCCGCGAAAACCCATGCAGGACTCAACACGCTGCGCGATGCGTTACGCAAGATCGCCGGCGTGCAACATGCGCCGACCGCTTCGCGTTTCATCGCGCGTACTCGGCATGTGGACGCGTTGCGCGCGGCTCAAGTACATCTTCAAGCGGCGCGCGAGCATGCGCGGGTGGCCGACGTCGTCTCCGACGCGCATCTCGATTTATTCGCCGAAGAACTTAGGCTCGCGCAAGAACGCTTAAGCGACATCACTGGCGAATTCACGGCCGACGATTTATTAGGCGCGATCTTCTCGCGCTTTTGCATCGGTAAATGACGCGTTTTTTCGCCGGCCTCGTTGTCGCGCTCATCGGCGCGTGGATTTGCGTAAACCTGCATACGCCGTTGCCGTGGTTGATCGGTTCGTTGTTCGCGACCGCTACCGTGCAAATGGCGCATCGGCGTCTCGGCCTGGAATTGCGTTGTCCGGTGGCGGCGCGCAACGCGGGCCAATGGGCGATTGGCTGCGCGCTCGGCTTGTATTTCACGCCGGCGGTGGTCGCGCTCGTCGCGCGGCTTGCGCCTTGGATCGCGCTTGGAATCGCATATGCGTTCGTCTTGGGTTTTGCGATGGCGTGGGGCCTAAGAAAATTAGTCGCGATCGATCGGGCGACCGCGGTATTCGCGATGGCGATCGGTGGTGCGTCCGAAATGGCGGTGCAAGGCGAACGCGCGGGCGCGCGCGTCGATCGCGTGGCGGCCGCGCATTCGTTACGCGTCGTCATGGTCGTGACCTTGATTCCGTTCGCTTATAAGTTTCTCGGCTTGAGCGGTGTCGATCCGTACGAAGCCGGTACACGCATCGTGAGCGCGACCGGGCTTGTCGGCCTAATGGCGCTCACATGCGCGGGCGCGCTTGCATGGCAACGATTGGGCGCGCCGAACGCATGGGTGATCGGTCCGTTGCTCGTGGCCATCGTCTTGACCGCAAGCGGCCATCATTTATCGGCCTTGCCGATGCCGTTGATTAACCTTGGTCAATTGTTGATCGGCTTATCGCTCGGCTCGCGGTTCACGCCCGAGTTCTTTAAGGCCGCGCCGCGTTATTTAAGCGCGGTGGCCGTCATCGTGCTGGCGGCGATCGTTGTGTCGATCGGGTTTGCCGTCGTCGTCGCGCGCGGCACTGGGCTTCCACTTGCAACGTTGGTGTTGGCGACGAGCCCGGGCGGCATCGCCGAAATGAGCCTCACGGCCAAGCTCTTGCAACTTGGCGTGCCTGTCGTCACCGCCTTTCACGTCACGCGGATGACGGCGATGGTGTTGTTGATCGGCCCAATGTATCGGCTTATGAATCGCGCGACTTAGCCGTCCTAAGCGCGAAGCTTTGCGCGATGGTGATCGCGCGATCGCGATCGCCGGATACGAGCTCGATCGTGTCGCCCGCGGTGATTTGGCCAGTACGCATCACGGCAAGATAAAACCCGCAATAGCCGGACTGCACCATGAGCTTGCTCGCATGGTTAAAGCCCATCTTGGCGTTGAATTTGAAGCAGGGAATACGTGGCTCGGTCACCACGAACTCGGCGCTACCGATACGTAAACGGTCGCCGATCCATACCGATTTCTCGTCGAGCCCTTTAATACTTAGGTTTTCGCCCATCGCGCCGAACGCGAGCGGCGCAAGCTCCGGGTAGGGAATGAGTCCAGGTTGGACGACGCGCCCTTCGGGACGCAGGCTTTGCTTGCGCACCGTTTCCCAAAACGCGTAATGCTCGTGTGGATACGCATACACCGCTTTGGAAGCGCCGCCATGCACCGACAGGTCCGCTTGCTCGTCGCCGGCAAGTCCCATTGGCAGCACCTCGACTAGACCGTTGACCGGCTGTTTGTCGATCGCGGTCTGTACCGTGCGCTCGCGAATGCGCACTGACGTCGCGCGCGCGACATTGATTGAGATCACGCGTGCTTCGCTCACGGCGTGCCTCTCCCCGCGACGACCAACGACTCCAAGTTGACGACGTTTTGCGGCCGCCCATCGATGAAGGCGAGCAGGTTGCGAAACGCGGCGTCGAAATAAAGCTCGTAATTGTTCTTCTCGACATACCCTAAATGCGGCGTGCACAAGGTGTTTTCGAGTCGAAGCAGCGGTTGTCCTTGCAAGATGGGTTCGCTTTCGAACACGTCGAGCGCCGCGAATCCAGGGCGGCCGCTATTGAGCGCGCGCACCAAAGCATCGGGCGCGACGAGTTCGGCGCGGCTTGTGTTCACGAATAAGGCCGTGGGTTTCATGCGCGCGAGATCGGCGGCGGTGACGATGCCGCGCGTTTCGTCGGTTAAACGCAGATGCAGCGTCAGCACGTCGGCGTCGGCGAAAAATTGTTCGCGCGAGGGGGAGGCTTCGAAACCGTCCTTCACCGCTTGTTCGCGCGATGCGTCGCTGCCCCCGACGCTCACGCGCATGCCAAAGGCGCTACCGTAGCCCGCGACGATGCGGCCGATGCGGCCGTATCCCCAAATCGCGAGCGTCGAACCTTTAAGCACCGTGCCGAGTCCGTGGTTCGGCGGCATGTTCGCGCCCTTGAGACCGGATTGCTGCCAAGCGCCGTGCACGAGGCGGGCCGCGTACTGAGGAATGCGCCGTTGCGCGGCCATGATGAGCGCCCACGTTAGCTCGGCGGGCGCGACCGGATCGCTCACGCCTTCCAGCACCGCGACGCCGCGCTCGGTGCAGGCGGCAAGGTCGATATGACCGTCCGGTTCGCGTCCAACGCGCCCGGTTTGCGAAATCACCTTGAGATGCGGCAAACGTTCTAGCAAGGCACGTGGGATGCGTGTGCGTTCTCGAATGAGCACGAGTGCTTCGGCGTCACGCAGTCGCACCGCGAGTTGGCCAACACCCTTGACGGTGTTGGTGAACACCTTGACCTCGTGCCCGTTAAGCAACGAGAAACATTGAAGATGACGAACAGCGTCTTGGTAGTCGTCGAGGATGGCGATGCGCATGGAGGAGATCCGGGCAATTGACCAACGGTTCTAGGGGAAACCCTAGACGGTGGTAAGCTCTATTGATTCGATCAGAACGGGACAAATTCATCGACCCGCGCCTGTATCGATGCTAGCAGCCCGCCGCGTGGGATGCGGTGGCGATCATTTAATCACCCATTACGAACGACCAGACGACGAGCCGGTCGCAGCATGGAGATGAAGCATGAATGACACGGTACTCGACGCCGTCGACCGCACCACGGCCCCCTCTTATGTAAAACATGCACGGCTGATCGCCTGGGTGCGCGACATCGCGGCGCGAACCCAGCCCGATGCGATCGTATGGGCGGACGGCTCCCAAGAAGAATACGACCGCTTGTGCGCCGAGATGGTCGATGCGGGCACGCTTAAGAAACTCAATCCGGCCAAACGTCCCAATAGCTATCTGGCTTGGTCGGATCCTAGCGACGTGGCGCGTGTCGAGGACCGTACCTTCATTTGCTCCGAGCGCCGGGAAGACGCGGGCCCGACCAATCATTGGATGGCGCCGGCCGAGATGCGCGCCAAGCTCGATGAGCTATTCGAAGGCTGCATGCGCGGTCGCACGATGTACGTCATTCCGTTCTCGATGGGGCCGCTTGGCTCGCCAATCGCGCAAATCGGCATCGAAATCACCGATTCACCGTATGTCGTGGTCAATATGCGCTTGATGACGCGCATGGGTCGCGCGGTGTTCGATGTGCTTGGCGAAGACGGCGAGTTCGTACCGTGCGTTCATACGGTGGGCAAGCCGTTGCAACCGGGCGAGGCCGACGTGCCATGGCCGTGCAACTCGACGAAGTACATTGTTCATTTCCCCGAGACGCGGGAAATTTGGTCGTATGGCTCGGGCTACGGCGGCAATGCCTTGCTCGGCAAGAAATGCTTCGCCTTGCGCATTGCCTCGACGATGGGCCGCGATAAAGGGTGGTTCGCCGAGCATATGTTGATCTTGGGCGTGCAAGCGCCCACGAATCCGGATGGCACGCCGGGTCGCAAATACCATTTCGCCGCCGCGTTCCCCTCGGCCTGCGGCAAAACCAATTTCGCGATGCTGATTCCGCCCGCGGGGTTCGAGGGCTGGAAGGTCACGACGATTGGCGACGACATCGCGTGGATCAAGCCGGGCGCCGACGGTCGCTTGTACGCCATCAACCCGGAAGCGGGTTACTTTGGCGTCGCGCCAGGCACCAGTGCCGCCACCAACCCGAACTGCTTGGCGTCGTTGAACGAAAACACCTTGTTCACCAACGTGGCGTTAACCGACGATGGCGATGTGTGGTGGGAAGGTTTGTCGGCTCCGCCCGCGCACTTGTTGGATTGGCAAGGTCAGGATTGGACCCCCGATTGCGGTCGTAAGGCCGCGCACGCCAATGCGCGCTTTACCGTCGCCGCCACGCAAAACCCCGCGATCGATCCCGCTTGGAACGATCCGAATGGCGTGGCGATCGATGCGTTCATCTTTGGCGGCCGTCGCTCGACGACGATTCCGCTCGTCACCGAAGCGCGTAATTGGGACGAGGGCGTGTACATGGCGGCCACCATGGGCAGCGAAACCACCGCCGCCGCGTTTGGCCAACAAGGCGTTGTGCGCCGCGATCCCTTTGCCATGTTGCCGTTCTGCGGCTATCACATGGGCGACTATTTCGCGCATTGGCTGCGCATGGGCGAGCGGTTAAGTGTTGCTGGCGCGACGGTGCCGCGTATTTTCTGCGTGAACTGGTTTAGAACCGACGAGCAAGGCAAATTCGTATGGCCAGGCTTTGGCGAGAACATGCGCGTATTGGCGTGGATGGTGGCGCGTCTGGAGGGCGAGGCGAAAGGTGTCGAGCATATGTTCGGCACGAGCCCACGCTTTGACGATCTCGACTGGACCGGACTGGCATTCCCGCTAGATCGTTTCAACCTCGTCACCAGCATCGATAACGATGCATGGCGACGTGAATTCGACCTTCACGCTCAACTGTTCGAAACGCTTGCCGACAAGCTACCCGCGCGATTGGTGCAAATCAAAGCCGCGTTGGAAGGCCGGTTAGCGCCGGCGCCAGCTAAATCGCAAGCCGCGCCGGCGCTATAAACAAAGAAGCGTCGTTAACCGTTCCAATGCAAAGGGCGCCTCGCGGCGCCCTTTGTTTTTCTCCAATGCTTATTTTGACAAACCGGATTTATTAACGCCTTAGGCCGGTTGCAAATTCGTTTCACGCGGGGCGTTCACGCCTTTGTTATTGGATTGGCTGGACTTCGTATTAGCAAGCTTATTGTCGATGGGCAGCACATCTCCACCAAGTTCGCCGCCTTCTTCAACGATTAATTTGCCGTAACGGATGGTCCCGGAAATGCGGCCCGTGGCACGGACGATCAATTTCGCCGTGGCATTGAGCTCGCCGGTGTACACGCCTTCGATTTCAGCCGTCTCGACTTGGGCATCGCCCTCGAACGTGCCGGTACTCGAAATGCGCAAGCTGCCGCTTCTAATCGTTGCCTTGACGTGCCCTTCGATGACAAGAGCATCGCACTGCTCGATTTGCGCGCCGGTTAATTTGATGTGCGGACCAACGGTCAATTGGCTCGACGAATTGTTGTTAGTGGCACCGGAGGCAGTTTGTTGTGGTGTCGACGCGGTGGTGGCCGCATTCGTGCTGGCAGCGGGTGTGGTCGCGGTGTGCATGGCCGACGCGGTGGTCCTTGTCGGCGTGACATCGGGATGAGTAGACGCCGTGGAGGCGTCGCGCTGCGTATTGAACCAAGGTTTAGCGCTCAAGTGGATCTCCTTCGGGCTTAGGACATGCACTCATCGCACGAACATCGCAACGCGAGGCATGAGGCTTGTGACGGCAGCACCCTTTATGCCACGTGCGGCACCGCCGCATTAGCGCTTGAGAATCAAGACCTTAAGTTTTTTTAGCGGTTGCGTGTCGTGATGAATTGTCGTTATCAAGCGACAGGCAATGCATTGTTTTCCGATTCACCCTATTTAAGAACTAATTTTTTGAAGTTTTATCTTTTTATCTTTCCCTAGGTAAATGCGCATTCTTCAAATTCCTAGTCCTAAGTAGTACACGTTCTGAGTAGAAGGTCTCCAAATGAAGTTGAAAGATCTCGGTTTACTTAAAAATCAGCTTTGCATCGACGGCACGTGGCGCGATTCAACCGATGGCCAACGTTTTGAAGTGACAAATCCCGCCACCAACGATGTGATTACTCAAGTGCCTAATGCCAATGCAAAAGACGTGCAGGCGGCGCTTGAAGCGGCAAATACCGCATGGGCGACATGGCGTGCCGTTCCCGCCAAAGCACGCG
>DASTRU010000035.1:0-5599 GCA_035761045.1 Burkholderiaceae bacterium
TGGCGCGGCTGGCAGGATTCGAACCCACGACCCCCTGGTTCGTAGCCAGGTACTCTATCCAACTGAGCTACAGCCGCAAAGCGCGCGATTATAGACACATTCAAAAGACCCGCCAAACGCACCGTGGCAAAAGCGCTAACGCAAGGGCAATTGCGCCGAGTCGACATCGGGTGCGCCGTCGCCCCGCTGCATGAGAAGT
Organism: Burkholderiaceae bacterium; assembly: GCA_035761045.1. Taxonomy (GTDB): domain Bacteria; phylum Pseudomonadota; class Gammaproteobacteria; order Burkholderiales; family Burkholderiaceae_E; genus DASTRU01. The sequence continues at coordinate 200 of DASTRU010000035.1, forward strand.
TGCAGCCAATGCATGGGCGTTAGCGTGATCTCGCGCGGCTCGGCGGGTCGCAGTTCCACGAGCCTGCCATCGGCATGCGCCACCCACACGCCAAACGGTTCGGGAATTTCCTCCGGCTCGGCAATTCCTTGCGCCAGCACGTACGTGACGCGCGACGCGATTTGCGCGTAGCCATTACGCTTGTCCTCGCGCTTTAAATCGCCGAGCAGGTCGGAGCGATGCGCCTTGATTTCATGCACCGTCGGCTCGCAGCGATGCGCCTCGAAGGTCCGTCGAATGGAAAACACATCGGGCTTAACGATTTGCCAACGCTCGGCCGGCTTCACGCGAAACTTGCTCGCGGTATATGCCAAGCGGCCATGTTGACGCAGATACGCCGCCGTTTGGGCGACCAAGCCTTCATGCGCGTCGCGCGATCGTCGATTACGCTCAAGCGACGCGGCGATGTGAGCCAAACCAAGATCCGTCACCACGATCGCATCGCAGCCGTTAACGCTCGTCGCACGGGTAATGAATCCGGCGGCGAGTAAGTCGATCTCCACATTGTCGCCATAAGGCCAGCCCGCAGAGCGGTAGTAGTCGCGCAAGCGACGAGCGTGCGCGCGCGACAACGAAATGGAGCGTTCAAGCATGGTCATGCAAGCGACTTACGACGGCTGAAGGTGCTTAGGACACATACGCATGAATTAGTGCCCGATCAAGCGCGTCAAGCGTACGACGAATTTCCCGGGAACATGGCTTGCAGCGCCTTAGGCATCGTGCGCATGAAGATCGTGCGCGCCTCATTCGTCACCACGGAGCGCCCGCCATGACTAATAACGCCGTCAGCAAGCTATCCCCGAACATCACCACCATGATCCGCATGGACCACACGCATGTGGTCGCGGTGTTTCATCGCTTTAAAACCGACACCTCGCCGCAAAAGAAGCTCGCGCTAGTTCGCAATGCCTGCCTCGCGTTGGAAGTGCATGCGCAACTCGAGGAGGAAATTTTTTATCCCGCATTACGCGGCGCGCCGGGTGTCGACGAACAAGTGCTTGAAAAAAGCAAGCCCGAGCACGACGAAATGAAACGCCTCATCGCGCAGTTGCGCACCATGCCGCCCGACGATCCCGCTTTCGACGACACCTTCATGGAATTGATTCGCGATGTGTTGCATCACGTCGCCGACGAGGAAACCGTGTTGCTGCCCGAAGCCGAACGCGTTCTGGGCGATCGCCTCGGCGAGTTGGGCGTGCAAATGACGAAGCGGCGGTTGCAGTTGATCGCGCCGCATACCGGTGAACTGGCTCTAACGACCGCGCGCTCGTTCCCGCTGGTGTCGGTGCTGGTCGGTGCGGGCACCCTACTCGCGGCTTTCATGCTCGCGCGAGCGATTCCACGCGATCCGCCTCGGTTCACGTTGGTGCACGACTAAAGACGCCGCCCAAGCGTTGTTGCTTAACGCACCGCTCGAAGTGCTTGATCGATATCGGCGATCAGGTCTTCGGGCGCTTCCAAGCCAATCGCAAACCGCACCAGCCCGCCGCGCCCAAGGCGAGCCGCGCGAGCATCGTCGATGCGGTACGGCACCGCCAAACTCACCGCGCCGCCCCACGAATAACCAATCTTGAAGACGCGCAAGGCATCGACGAAGGCGTCGATACGATTCGCGGCAATACGCTCGTCGAACACCACCGAAAACAAACCACCCGCACCGGAAAAATCACGCATCCAATACTCGTGACCCGGACATGAAGGCAGCGCCGGATGCAGCACGCGAACCATTTCAGGCACTTGCGCGCACCACCGCGCCACCGCGCGCGCGGACGCATCGTGACGTTCAAAACGTACCGCCAATGACTTCAACCCGCGCGTCACCAAATACGCGTCGTCGGGCCCCACGCCCAGACCAAGCCGCATATGCGTGAACTTCATCTTCAAATGCAAATCGCGGTCGCGCGTTAGAGCCGCGCCCATCAATACGTCCGAGCCGCCCGATTGATATTTGGTCAATGCTTGCATCGCGATATCGATGCCAAGTTCCAATGGCTTGAACGTCACGCCGGCGGACCATGTGTTGTCGATCGCCGTCGTAATGCCACGCGCTTTCACGGCACCAACAATCGCGCGCACATCGGGCACTTCCATCGTGACCGAACCTGGCGCTTCCAACCAAACCAACCGCGTCGCCGGTGAAAGCAACTCGGCGATGCGCGCGCCCATCATCGCGTCGTAGACGCGCATCTTCACGCCCAACTCGCCCAACAACGCGTGCGCGAGATCGCGGCTTGGCTGATAGACGTTGTCGGGCAATAACACCTCGTCGCCCGCCTTTAGCAAAGCGAAATCGATCATCGCGATCGCCGCGAGCCCGCCTGGCGTGAGCAGACAATGCGTCGCGCCTTCGATTTGGGCGAGTTGTAATTCGAGTTCGGCGGTAGTGGGCGTGCCGCGCAGGCCGTAGGAGTAGCAATCGTCGCGATCCCAGGTGCGCGCGCGCATTTCGGCCACGCTTGGAAACACCACGGTCGACGCGTGATGCAGTGGCGTCGTCAACGACTCGAAGCCGCTCGGCGGCTTGCGGTCTGAATGCAATAGCTTCGTTTCAAACCGCCGTTCGTCGTGTGCCATCGCTCGCGCGTATTAGGTAGATCGCTTAACAGCGCTACGCGTGCGCAATACCCGTTCAAGGCGAAACGGACGGGTTTCGGACTCATCGGCATTTTTCCAAACGCCGACGATGTAGCCACGACTCGCCTCGACAATCATCTTGCCTTCCCAGCTCCCCGAAATACGGCGGCCGTCGTCGGACTCCTCGAGGAAAAACGTTTCCTCATCGATCTCGCCGCTGACGAGCACGTTTTGGCCGCCGCCGTACGCGAAGTAATCGCCCGAATAACTGCCCGGCTCATCGGGCTTGGCGGCGATACGCATTTGAATAAGCGCGTCGCCAAGTTTGCCGCGATAAATCGTCGTGACATCCGGATCCAAATCCGGGGCCACTTGCCGTAGTCGCGATTTCGGCCCGCTCGGTTTAGCGGGCGGCGACGATTCTTGCGGCTGAGGTTGGGAATCCGGCTGCCGCTGCGGAGCCGGTTGCACCTGCGGCGGCGGACCGCCAGGCGTCGTCTCGATCGCTCGCAACGCTCCACCGAGCGCATGCGTGCTCGCCACCGAAACCCCCAACGCGATTAATGTCAACCAGACGCGCACGATCCGCCCCTCGCTTTCGATCTCTTAGTTCGCCTTTTTACAAAGGATCACAAGCTTACGCGAGCTCGGCCCAGAGATCGTGCTTATCGGCGCCGGTAATGCGAACCGACACCACATCGCCCACCTTGAAACGCTTCCATGTCTTGGTGGGCGGGGCGATATACACCGCGCCGTCGATTTCCGGCGCGTCCGCGCTCGACCGCGCGATGCCGCCATCGGCGTTCACCGCATCGACCAGCACTTTCATGACTTTGCCGACCTTGCGCTTAAGCCGCCGCCCGGAGATCGACTCTTGAACTTGCATGACGCGCGCGCGCCGCTCCTCGCGCACCTCGTCGGGCAAGGCGCCATCTAAAGCGTTCGCGCTCGCGCCATCCACCGGCGAATACGCAAAGCATCCCACACGATCAAGCTCCGCCTCGCGCAAGAAGTCGAGCAAGTACTCGAACTGCTCGTCCGTCTCGCCAGGAAAGCCGGCGATGAACGTGGAGCGAATCGTCATGTCGGGACATAAGGCCCGCCACGCGCGAATACGCTCGATATTGCGCTCGCCCGACGCGGGCCGCTTCATGCGCTTGAGTACGTCCGGATGCGCGTGCTGGAACGGCACATCCAAATACGGCACCACGCCTTGCACGCCGTCGAACTCGGCCATCAAGCGAATCACCTCGTCCACATGCGGATACGGATACACATAATGCAAGCGCACCCACACGCCAAGCTTCGCGAGCTCGCGCACGAGTTCGGTCATGCGCGCGCGAACCGGACGGCCATTGACAAAGCCGCTGCGGTATTTCAAATCGACGCCGTACGCGCTTGTGTCTTGCGAAATCACTAGCAGCTCTTTGACGCCGCCCTTCACAAGGTTTTCCGCCTCGCGCATGACTTCGCCAATATCGCGCGACACTAAATCGCCGCGCATGCTCGGAATGATGCAAAAGCTGCAACGGTGATTGCAGCCCTCGCTAATTTTCAAATACGCGTAATGCCGTGGCGTGAGCTTGATGCCGGCCGGCGGAACAAGGTCGGTAAACGGATCGTGCGGCTTAGGCAAATGCGTATGCACATGCTGCATCACCTCGCCCACCGCATGTGGGCCCGTCACGGCCAACACCTTTGGATGCGCGGTAGCCACGATGTCATTGCCCGCAGCATCCTTCTTCGCGCCCAAGCAACCGGTCACGATCACCTTACCGTTCGCGGCCAACGCCTCGCCAATCGCATCGAGCGACTCTTGCACCGCAGCGTCGATGAATCCGCAAGTGTTGACGATGACTAAATCAGCGCCGGCGTAATCGGCGGCCGTGTCATACCCCTCCGCCTTTAACTGCGTGAGGATTTGTTCGGAATCGACGAGAGCTTTCGGGCAGCCGAGGGAGACGAAGCCGACTTTGGGTGGCTTGATAGTGTTGGATAACATAAACGAGTTATACGCTGAACGACCGCTAGGAGTACTGTGCTTTCCTAAAAACTCACAAATCCTCTTCCCGCGTGAAATTGGCGGGAAACCTAGGAACTACATGATTCCGCAAAGTTACAGAGCGAATACAGCCGTGGATTAAACGAAGCTAACAACATAGCTTCTTTTCATCGGTTGAGAGTTAACTCGATGCCAATCTTTTTATCACAGGAGGAGTTATGCAAATCGATATCGCCAGCACAGTTTTAAACGGCGTGATGGGTGCGGTAATGGGCGTAGCCGGTGGTCCAGTCGGTATAGCGGCGGGTGCAGCAACTGGAGCCGCGATGAGCGTAGTGCCGAGTTTGATGAATAAATAAAATATCGTATTGAATATTCTGTGCGTGCCACTCGTACTAACGGGCGGCACGCCATTTTGTCGCTTTTTCGACAAAACGTTTCTAATAACATTGAGTCCTAGTGCGAGTTCGCCATACACGCGGGTAGGTTAGGGATCTCAGCCCAGCACGGGCAAATGAGTTACTTATATACCCAGCCACGGGGACACTAACCTCGCCTTCTTTTCCTCCAATGTGGCTCTCGCTAAACCTGCTCGCCTTCACAACCGCTGTGCTCACTCCTTAACGTCGCATTCCCCAATTTGAACGTCTACCGTTGGACCGCATTAGGCCCAATGCAATTTTCGTTCTTAAGTAATTACGCTTGTTAGAGAATTTTGACAACGAAGTCGCTGCTTTTTATTTCAGCAGCGCGGCCACACTTCTGCTTTAAATTAAAAGAGCCTT
>DASTRU010000036.1:0-7424 GCA_035761045.1 Burkholderiaceae bacterium
TCCCGATTTTTCTGCTGGCGACCAGACGGACGAACTTATGAGAAATGAACTGTTTTATTACTGGTGCCCATGACGCGGATCGAACGCGTGACCTCTCCCTTACCAAGGGAGTGCTCTACCACTGAGCCACATGGGCGAATCTTCAAAATGCAAATACCAATCCCATGCGACAGCTCGACACGATGGCTAGTCATGGAGCGGGTGAAGGGAATCGAACCCTCGTCGTAAGCTTGGAAGGCTTCTGCTCTACCATTGAGCTACACCCGCTTTGCCTGCCCGCCGTTACTCGCGACTTAAACGAGCACGGACTTCAGGATCGACTACTTCCACCGCAATCTCGCTGGTGGAGGAGGTTGGATTCGAACCAACGTAGGCGTAAGCCAACAGATTTACAGTCTGCCCCCTTTAGCCACTCGGGCACCCCTCCACAGGGAACCGCAAATAATAGCCACAGGCATGAGCAGTGTCAATTTAGCGGCGTTGCAGGGTGAAATGCGCGACATCGGTGTTGCCGCTTGAAAAGCCAGCCTCGCAGTACGCAAGGTAGAAGTCCCAAGTGCGAATAAACGCGTCGTCGAAACCCAGGGCGCGCACCTCGGGCAGTCGGGCGTGGAACGCTGCCCGCCAACGTGCGAGTGTTTCGGCGTAATCCAGGCCGAAGGTGTGCACATCAACCAATTCAAAACCCGCTTTTTGAGCTTCGGCGATAAATCGTGATTTCGAGGGGAGCATGCCGCCCGGGAAAACGTACTGCTGGATGAAATCGGTCGAGCGACGATAGCGATCGAATAATTCATCCGCCATCAAGATGGATTGGATGCAGGCGCGCCCCCCGGGCTTGAGGCGGTCATGCAGCGCTTGAAAGTAAGTTGGCCACCATGCTTCGCCAACAGCCTCGATCATCTCAATCGACACGACCGCGTCGTATTGCCCTTTGACATCGCGGTAGTCCACCAGCTCGAAGCTTGCGCGCTCGCTTAAACCGGCCCGTGCGATACGTTCGCGCGCCCAGTTAAGCTGCTCACTAGACAAGGTGATGCCGCGCACGCGATGACCGCGAAGCGCCACGGCTTCGGCGAAACCGCCCCAGCCGCATCCCACCTCTAGCACTTCGCCGCAACGTTGATCGCCAAGCACCATGCGCAAAACGCGCTCGTTTTTAGCACGCTGCCCGGCCTCCAAAGAACGCGACGTATCGCCATCGAATAAAGCGCTGGAGTACGTCATGCTCGGGTCAAGCCATAGGCGATAGAACGAGTTACCGATGTCGTAGTGCGCGTGGATGTTGCGGCGACTTCCCTTGCGTGTATTGCGATTGCGCCAATGATTGATGGCGTACGACAAACGCCCAACCCAACTGCCGTAAACGATTCGGTCAAGCGCAGCGCGATTGCGCGCGAATAATTCGATCAAACCAGGAAGATCGGAGGTCGACCATTCGCCCGCGATCCAACCTTCGGCAAAACCAATATCGCCTGACTTCAACACACGCCCAAACACCGACCAGTCGTGCACGTGCAGGTCGATCATGACGTCATCGTGGCCGAACGTGGCGACTTGTCCGTTAGGAAAATGAACGCGCAACGCGCCGACGGCAACGCGCTCGAGCAACTTAACCGCCCATCGCGCGGCTGAAGGCAGTGCATCGCGTATCAATGGGCGATGCGACGACGGGGTGGAGCCGAGGGAAGTGGCAGTACTCATCGGGTAACAGTCCATGAGGGCGGAGCCGGTTTACTAAACCAAGGAACGCGCTTCAACCATAAGCGCAATGCTTGGTAATGAATTCGCGCCACGACCATAAAGGTGAACATAGGCCGTCGCGCGAAGGTTGCAAGGAGTGCCAGGCAAGATGCGGGAGTCAACTCGCCGGCAATGCTCGTCAACACCAAGTCGCCTACCAAGTCTGAATAATCGATACGCGCGATGACACGACGCGCGCCCGAAGGCTCTCGGCGCTCTAGGAAACGAAATCGATACTCGCCCGCGACCCGACAAAACGGCGATACATGAAACACCTTGGTTGCGTTAAGCGACTGCCCGTTTTTAATCGCATTTCCGTCGGAATGCGCGAGCAAGTAACAGTGCCGCTCGCCAAAGGTGTTGTTAACCTCCGCGACGATGGCGCGAAGCGAACCATCGCTGCGTCGACAAAACCAAAAACTAACGGGATTGAATGCATAACCCAAGACGCGCGGAAATGTTTGGAGGTGCACTGGCCCATCGACATCGTCAATGCCATGCGCCTTAAGCAAGGCGCCGATCTTGTCGAGCAGGGTTCCGTCGCCGAATAAGTAGTCGTTTGTTCGAATCGAAAATAGATTGAAACGGTCACGCGAAAATAAGCGAGGCAGGCGTACGTTTTGATCGACCAGCCGGTCTATGCGCAGCTGCAAGAACGGTACGCGATAGGCAAACGCATGTCGCGCGGGTCGCAAGCGCTCGTGCCTGACAAAACCATCGGCAAGTTCTATTACGGGATCAACGCCATTCGCCCCGCGAATGTTGCTCGACGATGACGGCAAAAACTTAGTCATGCGGCCCTGGCATTAAAAGTTGTTGCGCGATCCCTGGCGATTGCCGCGAGAACACCATCCGCCGCTGCGTACCCGGCTTTCAAGCCGTCCTCATGAAAACCATAACCCGCCCATGCACCCGCGAACCACAAACGACGCGCACCTTGAATAGTGCTTAACCGCGCTTGCGCGGCGACAGCCCCGCGATCGATGACGGGATGCATGTAGTCGTACTCGCCCAGCACTTGACGAGCGTCGATCGCTTGCACCGGATTCAAACTCACGATCACGGGTTGCTTGAAGGGCACGGGCTGCAATTGGTTGATGAGGTAATTGACGGCCACGCTCGCCGTATCGCCGCCCTCTCCAGTCGAGACGTAATTCCAAGACGACCATGTGCTTCGACGACGAGGTAGTACACGCGCATCGGTATGCAGTACGGCTTTATTGGATTGATAGGAAATGGCGCCTAATATCGACTGCTCATTGACAGTAGGGCGGTCGAGCAGCGCGAGCGCTTCGTCTGTGTGCGTGCAGACAACCGCATAGTCGAATAGTTCGCTTGAGCCGTCCGCCATTGCAACCCTTACGCCATTTGCTTCCGGATGAATACGTGTCGCGCCAGGTCGTTGGCGAACGTTTGGCGTTGCGGCTAACAAGCGTTGCACATAACCTCGCGCGCCGCCACGCACGGTCGCCCACTTCGGTCGCCCCTCCACTTGTAGCAACGCATGGTTATGGCAAAACCGGGCGAACGTGAGCATTGGAAAACCAAGCATCGTTTTCGTCGGACATGACCAGATCGCGCCGGCCATGGGCAACAAATACCAATCACGCAAGGCATTTGAGTACCCGCGACGACTCAAGAACTCGCCTAATGTTTCGTCGCTTTCGACATTGGCAAGTGCGATCGCCGTGGCCTCGCGGTTGAACCGCAAGATGTCGCGCAACATGCGCAAGAAACGAGGCGACACCAAGTTGCGTCGTTGCGCGAAAACGGTATCGAGATTGGTGCCCGCCCACTCGAGCTCGCGCGAGCCTTCATATACCGAGACCGAGAAACTCATATCGGTTTCGGCGACTGGCACGTCGAGCCGCTCGAACAACGCAACGAGGTTCGGATACGTGCGTCGATTAAAAACAAGAAAGCCCGTGTCCACGCCATGCGTGACGCCGTCGAGCGTGACATCGACGGTATGGGTATGTCCGCCGAGCCACGATTGCTTCTCGAATAAAGAAAACGTGACTGCTTGATCATTAAGCTGTTCGGCAAGCCGATGCAAGGCGCCGAGTCCCGCAATACCCGCACCGACGACGGCGATCTTCATGAAACCTCGTTATGGTCGTCAAAAATAAAAGGCCGCGAAGCCAACCATGAGCGAAGGAGGGAGGGAGAGAGGACGCTCTAGGCGATAACGCAACTCAATGCGCGGGGCTTCGCGGCACAACATTGGGCATGGGCGTTAGTGAAGCAAGCGCATGCCACCGTTCTTGACTATACGGCGCGTTTATCGATTTGAATCAACGCATATGCCGAGTGGTTGTGAATTGACTCAAAATTTTCGGATTCAACCGTGAACGCGACCACCGACGGATGCTGTCGCAACACGAGCGCGATGTCGCGCACGAGATCCTCGACAAACTTAGGATTGTCGTAAGCGCGTTCCGTGACGTATTTCTCGTCCGAACGTTTAAGCAAACCGTACACCTCGCACGAAGCGGCCTGCTCGGCGGCGCGCAATAGCTCTTCGAGCGTGGTATCGCCCGTGACCTCCGCATTAATCGTGACGTGCGAGCGTTGATTGTGCGCGCCGTACTCGGAGATCGACTTGGAGCACGGACATAAGCTGGTGACGGGCACGGTCACGCCCATCGTCACGACGTTCGCGCCATTGCGATGTTCAATGCGCATCATCGCCTTGTAATCCATGAGGCTTTGCACGCCGGACACCGGCGCGGCCTTGCTAACGAAGTAAGGAAACCGAAATTCGATCCATCCTTCCTTAGCTTCGAGACGCTCGAGCATGCGAGCCATCATGTCTTGAAGAACTCTTAGAGAGAGCGGCGCATGGCTTGCTTGCAGCACTTCAAGAAAGCGCGACATATGCGTGCCCTTGATCTCGGCGGCAAGCCCGACATACATATCCACGTGCGCCACGGTAGGCAGCGATGCACCTTGCGCCGTGCGTACCGCCATCGGAATCACGACGTCTTTAACACCTACGCGTTGAATGGCGAGATTGCGACGGTCGGTCAGCGATTGAACATCGGCGAGGAAGATGCGATCGGGAGCATTCATGAAAACCTCATTTAGGCACGGCAAGCAAACGTTCGATATCGGCAACCAACTTGCGATCGCTCGGCTTAGTCAGGCTTGAGTACGCGGCGATTGCCTTGCCGTTACGGTCGATTAAGTACTTATGGAAATTCCAGCGTGGCCGCGAGCCTGTTTCAGCGGTAAGCGCTTTGAAGAGTGGATTGGCCGCGTCGCCCGTCACGGAGCTTTTGGCGAACATCGGAAACTTCACGCCGTAGGTGTTAAAGCAAAAATCGGCGATTTCCTTAGCGTTGCCCGGCTCTTGATTTCCAAAATCGTTGGATGGGAATCCGAGAACGACAAACCCTTGGTCGCGATAGCGGGCATAGAGCTTTTCGAGCCCTTCGTACTGACTAGTAAAGCCGCAGTAGCTAGCCGTGTTCACGACCAACGCCACCTTGCCTTCGAATTGACACAAGGACTGAGGCGATTCGTCTTGCAAACGAGGAAAGGTATGGTCGAGCAACGCCGGGCACGCCGCACGCGCGGCGTTCATCGCCGCGACCGAGACGACCACTCCACCCAACCAACGTATTAGAAAAGTCGATATCGAACGAGCCATTCTGGTTATTTCCATGGCGGATTCAGCGGGTGGACGTCGCGGCATGACTGACGCCACCACGCAGGCCGAGATGCAACAGCATCAATTCCGGAGGAATAGACGGAGATTTCGGCGGCGTGGGTTTCGCGGTTCTAGAGACTTCGCAATGGTCATGCGACGCGGTGGTTGCATGTGCAGCTGCGGCAAATACAATCGATCCACCAAGCAACGCCGCGGCGAAACTCTTGTAAAAGCGACAACAAATCGATGGATTACTCACTTTTGTCCTAGTCAGACCTTGGTTGTGAAATTTATAATAGGCAGACTAACGGCGAACGTCAACACTTGTCTATGACAAACGAGTGGGGCCGGTGTAGTTCGTCACGGAGTAAATGGCTGTTTTTTTAGGCACGCATGAATGACCGTCAGCAACAACCGCCGGTATCGATCAGCATTTCCGCGGTAGAGCGCGATACCGGTTTGTCGAAAGACACCCTGCGCGTATGGGAGCGCCGATATGGCTTTCCGCAACCCGCGCGGGATGCGTTCGGCGAGCGCATTTATTCGATCGAACAGGTCGATAAGTTGCGGGTGATCAAACGCTTGATGGACGTTGGGCATCGGCCAGGCAAGATCATTCATCACAGCGCGGAGCAATTGCACGAGCTAGCCGCCTCGCTCAGTGCGAGCGCGCGTCAGTCGATGACGCAAGCGTCGTCAGAAAATTACGATCTTCAAGCGTTTCTCGATTTGGTGAAGACACATCGCGTCGAGGATTTGCGCCGCTTGCTCTCGCAAACCTTACTGCGTATTGGCTTGGCGCGCTTCGTCACCGAAGTCGTGGCGCCTTTGAACGAGATGGTGGGCGATGCATGGACGCGCGGATGGTTCGAAATTTTCGAAGAGCATCTGTACACCGAGTCCATTCAAGTCATTCTTCGTAATGCCATCAACACGATTCCGCAGCCGGGCAAACGCCCGCGCGTGTTGCTCACAACGTTCCCGCAAGAGCAGCACGGCTTGGGTTTGTTGATGGCCGAAGCTTTGCTGTCACTGGAAGGCTGCCGCTGCATTTCGCTTGGCGTGCAAACGCCGATTTGGGACATCGTGCTGGCTTCCACCACGCAGCATGCGGATGTCGTGGCCTTGTCGTTTTCGGCGTGTTTGAACCCAAACGGCGTATTGGATGGACTATCGGAGTTGCGGCAAAAACTCCCACGCTCCACGGAGATTTGGGCCGGCGGCTCGTGCCCCGTGCTACATCGCAAACCTCCAGCCGATATCAAAGTGTTCGGTCGACTCGACAGTATTTCTCCCGCCGTGATGGAGTGGCGCGAGCAGCGCGAGGGTAATTAACCTCTTGCCGCGCACTGCTTCAATCACCATGACGCGCGCCTTCAAAGGCAACAAAGCTTCATTGCCCTCTAAGCCATGCGCGCATTGCGCGCGCGTGATGACCTGGCGTAAAGCATGGGCCCGCAACTGGGATGAAGTGAAATACTGCTCCGACGCCTGCCGCCGGCTCGCCAAAACGGAGCGCGTGCGTGCGTGATCTCGTCTTAGTGCTGGGTGATCAACTTAGCTTTGAGAGCCCCGCCTTCGCGAATTTCGACGCCGCGCAAGACCGCGTGTTGATGATCGAGGCACGTGGCGAGGGCGAGTATGTATGGAGTCATAAGGCACGCATCGCCCTTTTTCTGTCCGCGATGCGCCATTTTTGCAATGACGTGCATCGACGCGGCTGGCCGTACACCTATGTGCGGCTGGACGACGACTTACCTCATGCATTCGACGCGCGCCTAACGGCGCAGCTCCACGCCCTTAAACCGCAACGCGTGTTGATGGTCGAGCCTGGCGAGTGGCGCATGCTCAAGCTGCTGCAAGACGCGTGCAGCGCCGCTCGCACGCCACTTGAATTACTCGACGACACGCACTTCATGTGTTCGCGCAGCGACTTCGCGCAATGGGCGCGCAATAAACGCGAACTACGCATGGAATTTTTTTATCGGGAGATGCGTCGCCGACATCGTGTGTTGATGGATGGCAAGGA
>DASTRU010000037.1:0-11449 GCA_035761045.1 Burkholderiaceae bacterium
TGGCTCGAGGTGCATCAACCGCCTCCCACGGGTTTGAAGATCAGCACCGCGTCATCTGCTTGCAGAACGTGCGTGGCGCGTTGACCGCGCGGCACGAACACGCCGTTGACGGCCGTGGTCACGCCCTCGGCCGCATGGCCCAAGCGCGTGACTAGGTCCGCGAGCGTGATGGCCACCGGCACGTCATACGGCTTGTCGTCCACGCGCAAATTCATGGTGATGGCGTTTACCGGTTCGTTCATGCGCTCACCTCGCATAAGGAATCGAGCGCGCCACACGCGCTCAGCGCATCGCTCACCAAGGCCGGCGCGAGCAACCAACCATGTCTAAACAGACCGTTGATGCGTACGCAACGAGGCGTGGCATCGAGCAGCGGTTCGTTATCGGGCAAGGCTGGGCGCAGGTTGGTGTCGAGCCGCGTCACTCGCGCCTCGGCGAGCGCGGGCATCACGCTGTACGCGGCCGAAAGCAACTCCACCACGCTGCGGACCGATGCGGGCGAGCGGTCCTCGCTTTCAATTTCGCTCGCGCCGACGACCACGGTGTTCTCGTCGCGCGGTACTAAGTACACCCGGTGCCGTGGATGCAATAAGCGAACGGGACGTGTTAGACCATGCGCCGCCAGATGCAGCCATGCGATTTCGCCACGCACGCCGCGTACGGGAAGACTCGGTCGCGCGCCGGTGCCACGCACGTCAAACACAAGGTCGAACTGCGGCGAGTCGCCGTTTTCCAGCGCCATGCAGCCCGGCTCCACCGTCACCACGCGATGATTCCAATGCCATTGCGTATTCGGCGCTTGCGCTTGCAACGCGGTCATGATCGCGACCGGATCCACATGCGCTTCGTCTGGCAGCAGCCACGCGTGCGCCGCGCCTTGCAAGGCGGGCTCGAGCGCAAGCAAGCGCGAGGGATCAAGCGCTTGCGCCGACGCCCTCGGATGAGTCGACTGACTCAACCGTGCCAGCACGCGCTGCGCGGCGCCGAGATCGTTGCGATGCGCGAGCATCAAACTGCCGTGCTGAACAAAACCGTGCTCGATGCCGAGCGCTTGCGCGATCTCGCGCCACAAATCGATCGACCGCCAGCCAAGCTCGGCGACACGCGGCCCCGCGGTTTCCAACTCCGCCAGCGGACTCAACATGCCCGCCGCCGTGAAACCCGCCGCGTGCTGACCCTCGCCATGCACGCCAAAACGCGCGGCGGGGCCGGGCGCGGGATCGAACACGCTCACGCGGTATCCGGCGCGACCAAGCCGCCAAGCCAACAACCGGCCTAGCAACCCCGCGCCCGCGATGCCGATCGTGCCGCCGCTCATGATTAGTCCTGCTTCGCGATCGGAATATAAAACTCGCCGCCCGCCGCCTTGAATTGCGCCGACTTCTCCGCCATGCCGGCTTCGATCGCCTTCGTCTCATCGCTCAAGCCTTCGCGCGCGGCATAGTCGCGCACTTCTTGCGTGATCTTCATCGAGCAAAACTTAGGACCGCACATGCTGCAAAAGTGCGCGACCTTGGACGAATCCTTCGGCAACGTTTCATCGTGGAAATCGCGCGCGGTGTCGGGGTCGAGACCCAGGTTGAATTGATCGGTCCAGCGAAACTCGAACCGTGCTTTCGACAACGCTTCGTCGCGCGCGCGCGCGCTCGGATGACCCTTGGCCACATCGGCCGCATGCGCCGCGATCTTGTAGGCGATGATGCCTTGCTTCACATCGTCGCGATCGGGCAACCCTAAGTGTTCCTTGGGCGTGACGTAGCACAGCATCGCGGTGCCCATCCAACCGATCATCGCCGCGCCAATCGCGCTCGCGATATGGTCGTAGCCAGGCGCGATATCGATCGTGAGCGGCCCCAGCGTATAGAACGGCGCCTCATGGCAATGCTTGAGCTGCTCGGTCATGTTGGCTTGGATCATATGCATCGGCACATGGCCCGGGCCTTCGATCATGGTTTGCACATCGTGCTTCCACGCAATCTGCGTGAGCTCGCCAAGCGTGCGCAGTTCGGCGAATTGCGCTTCGTCGTTCGCATCCGCGCCCGAACCGGGCCGCAAGCCATCGCCGAGCGAAAAGCTCACGTCATACGCTTTCATGATGTCGCAGATGTCTTCGAAGTGCGTGTAGAGGAAGTTCTCCTTGTGATGCGCGATGCACCACTTCGCCAGGATCGACCCGCCGCGCGAAACGATGCCGGTGCGCCGCTTGGCCGTCATCGGAATAAAGGGCAGCCGCACGCCCGCGTGAATGGTGAAGTAGTCCACGCCTTGTTCGGCTTGTTCGATGAGCGTGTCGCGGAAGATTTCCCACG
The DNA here is from genome assembly GCA_035761045.1 of Burkholderiaceae bacterium. Lineage (GTDB taxonomy): Bacteria > Pseudomonadota > Gammaproteobacteria > Burkholderiales > Burkholderiaceae_E > DASTRU01. Next base: position 2,310 of record DASTRU010000037.1, read on the forward strand.
TCAGGTCTTCGGCCACGCCACCGACTTTTTCGAGTGCCTGGTAAATCGGCACGGTGCCGATGGGTACTGGTGAATTGCGCAAAATCCAATCGCGCGTGGTGTGGATGTTCTTGCCGGTGCTTAAGTCCATCACGTTGTCGGCGCCCCAACGAATCGCCCACACGAGCTTTTCGACTTCTTCCTCGATGCTCGACGTCACCGCCGAATTGCCTATGTTCGCGTTGATCTTTACCCGAAAGTTACGACCAATCGCCATCGGCTCGATCTCGGGGTGATTGATATTGGCCGGGATGATGGCGCGGCCTCGCGCGACTTCATCGCGCACGAATTCGGGCGTCACGATCTCCGGAATGCTCGCGCCCATGCCGTTACCACGCAGGCGTTGTTCGCGTTCGCCATCGCTTAGGTATTCCTGCATCCATTCGCGCTTGCAGTTCTCGCGCAGGGCCACGTATTCCATCTCGGGCGTGACGATGCCTTTGCGCGCGTAATGCATTTGCGACACATTGGCGCCGACCTTGGCGCGGCGTGGCGGGCGTTGCAGCGCGGCTGCTTCGGCGCGCAGTTGCGCGAGGCGTTCGGCGTCTTGCGTGTCGCGCTTGATGCCGTCGTCGAGCGCGGCCAGCGCGCGGCCTTCGTACAACTCGGTATCGCCACGCGCTTCGATCCATGCGCTGCGCACGGCCGCCAGTCCGCGTCGGATATCGATCGTCGCTTGCGGATCGGTGTAGGGGCCCGAGGTGTCGTATACCGAAACGACTTCGCCGTTGGTCAGCGAAATATCGCGCATCGGCACGCGAATATCGGGTCGCGAGCCAACCAGATAATTCTTCTTCGAAGCGGGAAACGGCTCACGCGTAAGCGTAAGCAGGCGAGACAGGGTATCGGGCGCGTTCATGGAGGTTCCTCGGGCGGCAGGCTATGAAAATAATCGCTCCGAGGTCGTCCTCTCAAAATGCGTAACGCCTAAGCGTGGGCCTTCGAGAGGAGGCAGCTCTTCTTCCGCCGGTGCTAACCGGTTCAAGTTCGCGGGTTCGGTCTCGCCATCTCAGCGCGCTTTCGGCACGCACCCCGGAGCAGGGGCGATTCTCCGCCCGTCGCGCGGGAGCGTCAAACCGGCCCTTGGAATGAGTTGACGCTTTGATAGATCAAAATAAGCAAACCATTGTTGCCATTCGCGGCGTCTGCCACCACAGTGCGCGGTCGCCGCAAGAGCCCCTTCGCAACCCCATGACCGTGCCTTCATCCATTGCCGCCGCAGCACCCTTGCTTCGGCTTGAAAACATTCATAAATCGTTTCGCATGCCCGACGGGCAAACGCTGCGCGTATTGCATGACGTCTCGCTTAAGGTCAACGCGGGCGACGTGCTGGGGCTCGTTGGCAAGAGCGGTGCGGGCAAGTCAACGTTGTTGCGGATGATCAATCTGCTTGAGCGGCCCGACTCGGGCAACGTCATCGTCGCCGGTCGTACGCTGACCACGCTGAACAAAAAACAATTGCGCGAGGCGCGCCAGTCGATCGGCATGATTTTTCAGCAATTCAACCTGCTGCAAAACGCCACCGTCTTCGACAACGTCGCGTTTCCATTGCGCATTCATGGCGGCCGTGGTGCAAGTGAAATCGCCGAGCGGGTACGCGAATGTTTAAGCGTGGTCGGTTTGACCGACAAAGCGTCGAGCTACCCCGCGCAATTGTCGGGCGGGCAAAAGCAACGCGTGGCGATCGCGCGCGCGCTCGCGCCGCGTCCCTCGCTGTTGTTGTGCGATGAACCGACTTCCGCTCTCGACGCGGAAACGACGCGCACGGTGCTCGACACCTTGCAAGAGATCAATCAACGCTTTGGCGTGACGATCGTGATCGTCACGCACGAACTCGACGTGGCGCGCCGTTTGTGTCGCGAGGTCGCGGTACTCGAGGACGGCGTATTAATGGAACGCTTCGCCGTCAACGAACGCAACGTGGCGCGACGCACGGCGCTTGGCCGCGAGTTGTCGCGCCTGGTCGCGATCGACGACGCCACCACCGAACCACCACCCGCGCATCGCGCATGGGCCTGACCGCGCAAGCGAGATTCAATCGTGATGAACCTGCTTACTCCCAATATCCAAGCCGTGTTGCCCGAGCTCGTCACGGCCTTTGGGCAAACCTTGTTGATGCTCGCCATCGGTTTATCGGCCGCGATCGTGATCGGCGGTCCGCTCGGCGTGTTGTTGTTCTTGCTCGGCCCGGGTCAATCGCTTGAAAACCGGTTCGCGTTTCGCGTGATCGATTGGGTCGTCAATACCGTTCGATCCTTTCCGTTCATCATCTTGCTCGTGGCCTTGGTGCCCATCACGCGCGTGATTGCGGGTACGTCCATCGGCCCGCTCGCGGCCGCAGTTCCACTCAGCTTCGCCGCGATTCCTTATTTCGCGCGGTTGGTCGAGCAATGCTTGCGCGACGTGCCGCGTGGGGTAATCGAAGCCGCGCACGCGATGGGCGCGTCGGAATTTCAAATCATCGTGCGCGTGTTGGTGCGCGAGGCGCGTTCGGGTCTCGTGCTTGCGCTCACGGTGCTCGCTATTAGTTTTTTGTCGTACTCAGCGGTCGCGGGAGTGGTGGGCGGCGGTGGGATTGGCGATTTGGCGATTCGCTACGGTTATTACCGCTTTCAAACCGACGTCATGATCATGACCGTCGCGGTACTCGTCGTGCTTGTGCAAATCATTCAGTTCGCGGGTAGTCGTATCGCGCGCCGGCTCGATAAGCGTTGATTTTTCTTAGTCGTCGTTAATTTTTTAGGGACTTACTTATGTTGACTCGTCGTCATTTCACCGCGGTATCGATCGCCTTGGCCGCCGCATTCGCATTGCCCGCGAGCGCGCAAGAAAAAAAAGAGCTTGTGTTTGGCGCCACCGCCGGCCCCTATGCCGACCAAGTCAAGCTTGGTATTAAGCCTCTGCTTGAGAAGAAGGGCTACAAGGTCAAGGTGGTGGAGTTCAACGATTACATCCAGCCAAATTACGCGCTCGCGCAAGGCTCGCTCGACGCCAACGTGTTTCAGCACGTCGTGTATTTGAATAAATTCGCGGGCGACAACAAGCTTGCGATTGGCGAGTTGCTCAAGGTGCCCACCGCGCCGATTGGCATTTACAGCAAAAAGCATAAAAGCTTGAACGAGATCAAGGACGGCGCGACGATCGCGATTCCCAACGATCCAACCAACGCCGCGCGCGCGCTGGTCGTATTGCAGCAGATTGGCTGGGTCAAATTGCGTCCTGGCGTGGACCCGATTCGCGCTTCGGAAAAAGACATCGCCGAAAATCCCAAGAAGCTCAAGCTCATCGCGCTTGAGGCTGCGCAATTGCCGCGTTCGCTCGACGACACCGATTACTCGTTCGTGAACGGGAACTTCGCGTTGGCTTCGGGCATGAAGCTCACCTCGGCGCTGGCGTTGGAGGACATTAGTCCGATGTACCAAAACGTCGTCGCGGTGCGCACGTCCGATAAGGACCAGCCTTGGGTAAGGGATATCGCCGACGCCTATCGCTCGCGCGATTTTTTAGCGGTGACTGAAAAGCATTTCCAAGGCTTCGTGAAGACCGATTATCAACGCGCGCTGGAGGCCGCACCGGCTAAGCGTTGATTGAACACACCCCGTTTCTCCACCGCCACGTCCAGTCCACGCGCGCAGCGCCGCGAGTGGCTGGGCCTTGCCGTGATCGCGTTGCCGTGCATGTTGTACGCGATGGATCTCACGGTTCTCAACCTCGCGCTGCCGCGTCTTAGCGCCGATCTCAAACCGACTAGCGCGGAGTTGCTATGGATCGTCGATATCTATGGCTTCTTCGTGGCGGCGGCGCTCATCACCATGGGCACGTTGGGTGATCGTATTGGTCGCAGGCGTTTGTTGATGGTGGGCGCGGCCGCGTTTGGCGCGGCCTCCGCGATCGCGGCGCTGGCCACCACGCCCGCGCAATTGATTGCTAGCCGCGCGTTGCTTGGGCTAGCCGGGGCAACGGTGGCGCCATCCACGCTTTCGCTGATCCGCCATATGTTTCATGACGAGGCGCAACGCACGCTCGCGATCGCGGTGTGGGCGACGAGTTACTCGGTCGGCGCGGCGGTTGGTCCCTTGTTGGGCGGCATCATCCTCGAGCATTACTCGTGGCAGGCCGTGTTCTTGATGGCGGTGCCCGTCATGGTCGTGGTGCTGTTGGCCGCCCCACTTGTGTTGCCGGAATATCGCGATCCGCATGCGGGTCGGTTGGATATTGTCAGCGCGGTTCTGTCGCTCGTCGCGGTGCTCAGCGCGATTTACGGATGCAAGTCCATTGCGCAAGACGGACTTAGTGTTCTCGCCGTATCGGCCATCGGTGTAGGCGTTGCCGTGGGCGCGGTGTGCGTTCGCCGGCAACGCACGCTTGCGCATCCAATGATCGACCTCGCGTTATTCAAGTTGCGCGCGTTTCGAACCGCCGTGTTCATCAATATCTTGGCTTGCGTCGCTATCTTTGGCGCGTTCATCTTGCTTGCGCAGTATTTGCAAGCCGTGCTTGGGTTGACGCCCGCGGTCGCGGGAATGTGGACGGTGCCTTCGGCCGTCGCCTTCGTGCTCGGATCGATGACAACGCCTTGGGTCGCGCAACGCAATTCGCGCCGGGCGGTGATCGTGGTGAGTCTGCTGATCGCGGCGGGCGGATGCATGGCTATTTCAATCATCGATGCGTCGCGCGCGTTCGGTCCGTTCATCGGCGCGTGGTTCGCGTTTGCCTTCGGTATCGCGCCTCTGTTCACGCTGACCACCGACATGATCGTTGGCGCCGCGCCGCCCGAGCAGGCGGGCGCCGCATCGGCCATTTCCGAAACCGGTTCGGAATTCGGCGGCGCGTTGGGCATCGCGCTGCTCGGCAGTCTCGCCACCGCGGTATATCGCGGCGAGATTAGCGATGTGGCGAGTACCTTGATCGGCGTTCCAATCACTGCCATGCAAGTCGCGCGCGACACGGTAGGCGGCGCGATCGCGGCGGCTTCGCAATTGCCCGCGCCGCTTGGCGACGCGCTACTTCACACCGCGCGAGCTGCTTACACGCATGCCATGCACGCCGCGTTCACCATCAGTGCCGCGGCGTTATTGCTAACGGCTGTGTTCGCCTTCGTGCAAATTCGAACGCCCGATGTTGGCCGTACTCATACGCCGAGTTAGTAACGCAACCACGTCCCAATGCTGCCTGAACAGTGCTAATTCCAACGGCGAGCGCGCGGGTACGGTGAGGGCAAACATGTTGGCGCCGTTGTCGATCAACGTCCGCGCGGTGGCGACGTCGCCTTTGTAAGCGGCCAAATGCAAGGGCGCGACCCGATCGTGCACATCGAGTCGCTCACCCGGCCCCATGAACGTGAAGACTGAATCCACGCGTGCGTTAACGTCGGCACCGTGCTGGATCAGCAGTTTCACGATGTTGGATTCATCGGAATCACGCTCGCTGAAGTGCGCGCATGCAAGATGCAGCGGCATCACGCCATGCCAGGCGGCCTTATTCGGATTCGCGCCTAACCGCAATAAATGCGCGATGCCTTCATACGCTCTAAAACGCGCGGCCCAATGCAACGGCGCGAGATTGAATTCGCCCGCCGCGTTGGGATTGGCACCGTGTTTTACGAGCATGTCCATCACCGCGCCGTCGCACGAAATGGCGTGGTGCAAGGCGCCACCAGCGGCATGAGTAAAGGATGGAACCTCAGCTTCCAACGGTTGGTTCATGTAACTGACGAAGTCGATATCGCCATAGTCGTTAGGTTGGAGAGCGGGGTTCGCGTCGTGGCGCAGTAGGAGTTCCACGAGGCTTAAGTCGGCGGCCCGGCCGTGGCTGACCTCGCGCATCAACGCGGTGGCTCCGTAATGAACGGTATTCGCGCTGGCTCCCGCTTCCAGTAACGCCTTAACGATTTCATGGCGGTGAGCATGGCCACCAATGAAGGTTTCCACCACCGCGGCGTCACTGCCCACGCCGAGCGCGGCGCCGTGTTGAAGCAATGCGTGAACGGCTTGCACGTGACCCTCGCGCGACGCGGCCATGAGCGAAGTATCGTCGTCCAACGAATCCTCCAACGACGCGCCGTGACGAATCAGCACATCGATAAGGGGCGCATATCCCTTACTCGACGCGAGATACAGCGGCGTCAGACCTTCGGCATTCGTAACGTTTGGCGATGCGCCCGATCGCAGCAGCAGATCCACGACGGCCGTATTGTCTTTTTCGATCGCGAAGTGAAGCGCCGTGTTTTCAAAGTGATCGGTCACCGTAAGATCTGCGCCTTGATGCAGCAAGGCGCGCACCGTGTCGAGCCGTCGATGATGAGCCGCCACGTGCAGCGGCGTTAGGCCATCATGGCTTCGCGCGTGAACACTCGCGCCGTGTTGCACCAACGCCGCCATGATTTCCGTAACACCCGTGCGAGCGGCGAAGTGGACGCAAGTGAGGCCGTCGTTGCGCTCGTGTAATGGATTTGCTCCGAGCGCCAATAAGGTTTCGACGGCGTCAAGCTGACGTTGACTCACGGCGCGAGTCAATGGCGTGTCGTCGAAGTTAGTCGTCGAGTCGAGTTGCGCGTTCGCGGCTTGCAACATCCTAATGACATTTGATTGCCCAGTGTTGGCTGCAAGATGCATCGGCGTGATGCCGATCGTGATAAGCCCCGAGGCTGCCGCAGTGGCATGGAGATTGACGTTGGCCGAGCGATCGATTAACACGCGAACCGCGTCATCGTTTTCTTCCAAGATGGCTAGATGCAACGCGCCATACCCACCGACCGATGTTGTCCATAACACGTCGATGTCCGTTCCGTGGTCAAGCAGCATGTGCGTGATTCGCAGGTCGGCGTGGGGTTTGGAGATGCTTAAGTGCAGCAACGGTGGATGCCGTGCATCGCTTGCGACATCGACACGCGCTCCCGCGGCGAGTAGGGCGCGCACCGCGTCGTGATTGCCATGTTCGATCGCAAGCCGAAGCGGTGCGTGAATCTCTTGTGGCGATCCGTCCAATGAAAGTCCGATATCGCGCAACCCTTCGAAACGTTTTTGCAAGCCGATGAGCGCATGTGAATCGCCATCGATATCAATGCCGCCGGGTTGGGCGTTGCCACCGTATCGCGCCAGGTGGTGTATCCATGTATCGGCCGCGTGCGATGGATTCGGTTTGCTTTGAGCGGGCACGGTTTTATCAAGAGCATCGGCGCGCATCAATGCGATAACGCCTAGGCATGCTGGCTTGTCGGTGCCATGTACGAGCAAGGTATCCAACACCCTGTCGAGTTGGAAAGGGCCGATCGCTCCTTGTTTATGGCATAGCTCGATGAGCGCATTAACGTTGGTCGCGCTGTCGGCGTCGTTAGTTATTTCATGCAGCCGATGCGAGTGAGATACGGGAATGCCTACATCGATGAGTTGCCGTGCAAGCGACGCGGCGTGAGGCGTGGAAACAGCGTTTAGTGCATCCACGAACAATGACGAGCCCGTAAGCGGCCAAATCGTGTTGTCCATGAGATTGTTCTTTTACTAAGTTGGTTGGCTTAGTAACGAGCCAACGCGAAACGTTGCCGTTATGAATTCGACCGCGCCACCGCATGCGCGGACTTTTCCAACCAACGTTCAAGATCGTTGGGGTCCACCGGTTTGACTAAGTGCGCGTCAAAGCCTGCCGCGCTTGAACGTTCTCGATCGTTTTTCTGACCCCATCCCGTCACCGCGACGATGTGAGCGCCACTGCCCCATGGTTGTTGACGTATCCAACGCGCGACCGCGTACCCATCGGCGCGCGGAAGTCCTAAGTCGAGCACGACCAACTGCGGTTGCAGGATTTCCGCCAACTCCATCGCCGAGACGCCGTCATACGCAACCTTGACCGAATAGCCATCGGAGCGAAGAATCGCCGCGAGCGAGTCGGCCGCATCGACGTTGTCGTCCACCACGAGTACTTGCGCGTGTGGCCGATCGAGCGGTGCCTCGTTGGTTAACCCATGATGCTTAGGCGATGTGCCCACGGCCGCGAGCGGCAATCGCACGGTGAATTCGCTTCCCGTCCCAAGCCCCGCGCTTGCCACGTCCACCCGACCACCGTGCAACTCGACCAAGCGTTTCACCACCGCGAGGCCAATGCCTAAGCCGCCGCGCGACTGGCCATGTGGCCCGCCCACTTGGGTAAATAAACCAAACACGCGCTCCATCGATTCGCGCGTCAGCCCAATTCCGTTATCGCTCACACGGATAACCGCTTCGTCAGCCTCGCGCTGAAGCGAAACAACGATGCGCCCGCCCGGTTCGGTGAACTTGGCGGCGTTGTGCAGCAAGTTACTCACGATTTGCGCAAGACGCGCCGGATCGCCCACCACGTAAACGGCTTCGGGAGGCAGATGCACCTTCAGCTCGTGCCCCACCGAATTCACGATCGGCCACGCGATCTCGACGCCTAACTTGATCGCATCGCGCAGATCCATCGTGTCGCGACGCAACTCGATCACATTGCGAGTAATACGACTAATGTCGAGCAAGTCATCCAGCAATCGCGCCATCTGCGTTGTTTGTCGATCGATCGTGACGCGCGCTTGCTCCACCATTTCCGGCGTGCAGCCGTGCTTAAGCAAACGAGCCGCGTAACGAATTGGAGTAAGTGGATTACGCAGCTCGTGACCCAAGGTGGCGAGGAATTCGTCTTTTTGCCGGTCGGCGTCTTGCAATCGTGCGAGCGCGGCGTCGCGCGCGGCCTCGGCATCGCGTTGCGCGGTACGGTCTTGAAAGATTTTGACGAAACCGTTCATCCCTTCGTTCATGAGTGGCATGACGCGGCCCGAGCTCCAAAACAAACTGCCGTCCTTGCGGCGGTGCCAGCGTTCGTTCTCGGCTTGACCTTCCTCTCGAGCGCGCGTGAGTTCATCCTTTGGCGCATTAGTCATTACGTCTTCATGCGTGAATAAAACGGCGCTTGATTGACCAATGATTTCTGGCGCCGTGTATCCCATCATCCGCTCGGCGCCGGAACTCCAGCTTGTGATGAGGCCTTCGTTATCCATCGTCACGATGGCGTATTCCTTGGCGCTATCGATCAACACGCGATAACGCGCCTCGCTCTCGCGTAATTTGTTTTCGGCGCGCACGCGTTCA
>DASTRU010000038.1:0-17309 GCA_035761045.1 Burkholderiaceae bacterium
TCTGCCTTTCGCTCAACCCACGAACAACGGCGATTACGCCTACACCAATAGCGCCACCGCTATCACGCCCGATCACGGTTGGCCAAACGAGGGGCAAGGCGCGCCACGCTACGACAAACATCATCTCGTTCCGTTTGGCGAGTTCATCCCGTTCGGATTTCGCTGGTTCGTCGATGCGATGCGCATGCCGCTAGGCGACTTCACGCGCGGCGCCGATAACCAACCCACGTTTTCCCTGGCCGGGCAACACATCGCCATCAACATTTGCTACGAGGATTTGTTTGGCGCGCAAATCGCCAACCCCGTTCGTCGCCCGCCCTCGGGTGAGCCGGCGACGATATTGATCAATCTCTCGAATATCGCGTGGTTTGGCGATTCGGCTGCGCTGCCGCAGCACCTCCTGGCTTCGCGGATGCGCGCGATCGAAACGGGCCGTCCCATGTTGCGCGCAACGAATACCGGCATGACCGCGGTGGTGACGCCCAATGGATCGGTGCAAGCGCAACTCGCGCCGTTTACACAAGCGGCGCTCACGCAACCAGTCCAGGGCATGCAGGGCTTAACGCCGTATGCGCGGTGGGGCGACACGCCCATGCTCATCGTATTGGGTCTTGGAATGCTGGTGCTCGCGACGCGGGCACGTCGTTTGCGCTCAAGCGCGAACAATTAATCCGTAACCACACGTCTGCCTCGTGTCGCGCCTTAAAGGCTTAAGAGCGACGAGCTAGAATGCGCTGCTTTTTGCGCGCCATTTAGCAGCGGACGCAAGCGCTTTTTATAACCGCCCTCACGCTCTTCGATGATCACCTTTCAACAAGCCATCCTGACGCTTGAGCAGTACTGGAACCGCCACGGCTGCGCGTTGTTGCAACCCATTGACTTGGAAGTAGGCGCGGGTACCTCGCATACCGCCACGTTCTTGCGCGCATTGGGCCCCGAGCCGTGGCGCGCGGCTTATGTGCAACCGTCGCGTCGGCCGAAGGACGGCCGGTATGGCGACAACCCCAACCGCTTGCAGCACTACTACCAATATCAAGTCGTGCTCAAGCCCGCGCCCGAAAACATTCTCGAGCTATATCTCGGTTCGCTCGAAGCGCTTGGCATCGATCCCAAGCTCAACGACATTCGCTTCGTCGAGGACGATTGGGAGAACCCCACGCTCGGTGCCTGGGGGCTTGGCTGGGAAGTGTGGTGCAACGGCATGGAAGTCACGCAATTCACTTACTTTCAGCAAGTGGGCGGCATCGATTGCAAACCCGTTCTTGGTGAAATTACGTATGGCATTGAACGATTGGTGATGTATCTGCAAAACAAGGACAACATCTTCGACATCGTATGGACCGATGGGCTGACCTATCGCGACGTCTATCACCAAAACGAAGTCGAACAAAGCGTCTACAACTTCGAGCAAAGCAATGTCGAGTTGTTGTTCAAACGCTTTGCCGAGCACGAATCCGAAGCACGTCGTCTGCTCGAACTCGAACGCCCGCTCGCCCTGCCCGGTTACGAACAAATTCTTAAAGCCGCGCACACCTTTAATTTGCTCGATGCGCGTGGCGCGATCTCTGTGACCGAGCGCGCGGCTTACATCGGTCGTATTCGCAATTTGTCGCGGCTCGTCGCGCAAGCGTATGTCGAAGCACGACGCGCCTTGGGTTTTCCGATGCTGACCGGTCCCGCGCGCGACAAACTGCTTCCCACGCAAGACAAGGTGGCCGCATGACCGCCTCGCTCCTCGTCGAACTGTTTTGCGAAGAACTGCCGCCCAAGGCGCTCGAACGTCTGGGACAAGCCTTCGCGCAAGGCGTGCGCAACGGATTGGCCGCGCGCGGGTTCCTTGATAGCCCAAGCGAAACCGTCGCGTTCGCGACGCCGCGTCGATTAGCGGTCCGCACGACCTTCGTGCTCGATCGCTCACCCGACGCGCCCAAGCGCGACAAGGTGTTGCCCGTATCGATCGCCTTCGGCGCGGACGGCCGCCCGCAAGCGCCGCTGCTTAAAAAATTAGCAAGCCTTGGCCTAACCGAAGCGGATATTCCCAAGCTTGTACGCGCCAACGACGGCAAGGCCGAGGCGCTGTTTCATGACTACGTGGCGCCTGGCGTCACGCTCGACGCGGTGCTGGGCGACATCGTGAGCGAGGCGATCGCCAAGCTGCCGATCCCCAAGGTGATGAGCTATCAATTGCCCGACATGAGCACGGTGCAATTCGTGCGGCCCGCGCATCGGTTGATCGCCTTGCATGGCGAACGTGTCGTACCGATCGAAGTGCTCGGACTACGCTCGGACCGCGTCACGCTCGGCCATCGGTTCCTAAGCCAAGGCGAGATCGCGATCACCAATGCCGACAGTTACGAATACGAACTCGATACGCTCGGCAAGGTCGTCGCGTCGTTCGATGCGCGCCGTATTCGCATGCGCGAGGGCTTGAGCGCGTTGGCGGGCAACGACGTCGTGCAAATGCCCGACACCTTGGTCGATGAAGTCGCCGCCTTGGTTGAATGGCCGGTGGTGTACGAAGGTCGATTCGAATCGGAATTTCTCGAAGTACCGCAGGAATGTTTGATTCTGACGATGCAGCTGAATCAAAAATACTTCGCGATCAAGGACCGCGCGGGCGCATTGCGTAATCGCTTCCTGCTGGTGTCCAACTTGTCGGCGGACGATTCGTCGCGCATCGTCGGTGGCAATGAGCGCGTGCTGCGCGCGCGGCTGGCCGACGCTAAGTTCTTCTACGACACGGATCGCAAGCAACGGTTGGAATCGCGTTTGGATGCGTTGGCGCACGTCACGTATCACAACAAGCTTGGCTCGGTGCGCGAGCGCGTAAGCCGCATTGAACGCATCGCCGAATGGATCGCCACGCGGCTCGGCGCCGATGTCGCGCTTGCGCGCCGGGCGGCTTTGCTTGCCAAGTGCGATTTAACGACCGGCATGGTCGGCGAGTTTCCCGAACTGCAAGGCGTGATGGGCGAGTACTACGCGCGCCACGACGGCGAGCATTCGAGCGTGGCGCGCGCGATCGGCATGCAATACCGGCCGCGGTTCGACGATGCAACCCTCGCGCGCGACGGCGTGGTGGCAAGTAGCTATTTGGCCGAGCGTGCCGAAACGCTTGTTGGCATTTGGGGGATTGGGCTTGCGCCTACCGGCGAAAAAGACCCATACGCGCTGCGCCGCGCCGCGCTTGGATTGATCGACATCTTCGAAAGTCTCGGCGCGGAAGCGGCCGCGCTTGATCTACGCGAGTTACTCGAAGCGGCTCACGAGACGTTTTCCCAAGGCGCGATCGCCAACGGCACCATCGATGCGCTACTCGATTTCATTTACGACCGCGCGCGTCACCAGCTCGTCACGAAATACGACCGTGACACGGTCGAAGCCGTGATCGCCTTGCGTCCGCCCTTGCATGAACTCGCCACGCGCATTCAAGCGGTTGGCGCCTTCCGTGCCTTGCCGGAAAGCGCGAGCTTGGCCGCCGCCAATAAACGCATCGGCAACATCTTGAAGAAAGCCGATGCGCGATCCGTCGCGTTAAACGCCGGGTTGTTTAGTGAACCCGCCGAGCGCGCATTGGCCGAAGCGCTCGACAAAGTGCTGCCCGATATCGTCGCGCGTTACATGAACCACGACTACGCGAGCGCATTAACGGTACTCGCCGCCTTGCGCACGCCGGTCGACGCGTTCTTCGACAGCGTGATGGTGATGGCCGATGACGAACACGTACGCGCGAACCGCCTAGCCTTGCTGCGCGAATTGCATATCGCGATGAACCGCGTCGCTGATTTATCGCGGTTGGCCGCATGAGTACCGCGCCGCATCGGCTCATCGTGCTCGACCGCGATGGCGTGATCAACGAAGACTCCGACGACTACGTCAAGTCGCCGGACGAATGGATTCCGATTCCAGGCAGCCTCGAAGCCATCGCGCGACTCACGCATGCCGGATTCGACATCGCGATCGCGACCAATCAATCGGGCATTGGGCGCGGCCTTTACACACTCGACGCCCTGCACGCAATGCACGACAAGATGCTCGAATTACTCGGCCCATTGGGCGGACGCATCGACGGCATTTTTTATTGTCCGCACGCACCCGAGGCGAATTGCGAATGCCGCAAGCCCAAGCCCGGTTTATTTCGCCAGATCGCCGAATCCTTCGGCCGCAAGGACTTGCAGGGCGTGCCCATCGTGGGCGATACGCGCCGCGATCTTGAAGCCGGCATGGCCTTGAGCGGCGAACCATGGCTTGTGCTGACCGGCAAGGGCGCGAGCACGTTCGCCAACGGCGTGCCCGAAGGCACGCGCGTACGGCCAAGCCTCGCGGCCATCGCGCGCGAACTTGCTCCGTAAACCGTCACGATGAAGGCCATCCACGTTCTTCGCTCACTCGCCTTCCTCGCGGCGCTGGCGATCGTCGTCGTGCCGTACGCCATCTTTCTCACGTTTTTCATCGTCGCGCCCGTGCGCGTGCGTTATCGCGTGGCGGTGGGCTGGTTGCACTTCGCGATTTGGGCGGCGCGCGCGATTTGCGGCATCCGCTACGAATTGCGCGGCGGCGAGATTCTCGAACGCTTGAAGCACGAGCGCCGCGGCGTGATCCTTGCCCCCAAGCATCAATCGGCGTGGGAAACGCTGGCCTTGCCGGCGATCGCGCCCGCCGAGGTGTGTTACGTGTACAAACGCGAGCTGCACTGGATACCGTTCTTCGGCTGGGGCCTCGCACAATTGCGCATGATTCATATCGATCGCAGCCGTGGCACCGAGGCGTTCGAGCAAGTCGTCGAGCAAGGCTCGCAACGGCTTGCCGAGGGACGTTGGGTCATCATGTTTCCCGAAGGCACGCGCACGCCGGTAGGCGCGCGCACGCGTTACAAGACCGGCGCGGCGCGCTTTGCATCGCGTACGGGTGCGCTGGTCGTGCCGATCGCGCTCAACTCCGGCGAATGCTGGCCGCGCAATGCTTTCGTCAAACGACCTGGAACCATCACCGTCAGCGTCGGTCCTCCCATCGCGACCGAAGGTCGTACGCCCGATGCGATCAACGCCGACATCGAGCGTTGGATCGAAACCGAGATGCGTCGTATCAGTCCCCACGCGTACGACGAGCCTTCTCCGGCGGACACTTCGATAAGCGCCTCGTCCTCGAAAGCCGTTTAAAACACCATGCCCACTCCGGCGCGCCAACGGTCCCCTGATTCCCGTGCGCGCGGCTCGGCACAACACCCCCGGCAACTCAGCTTGTTCGATCACGAAATCGTCGTCACGGCCCGCGCGCCCGCGTTGAACACACGATGGATTCAATTGGCCGACCTCACGCTCGACTATGTGCTTAAGCGCGGCAAACGCCGCACGATTGGCTTCGCGATCGACGATTCGGGTTTAACGGTGACCGCGCCGCGTTGGGTCACGCTTTCGCAAATCGAAGAGGCGATTCGCGAGAAGTCGCGTTGGATCATGGCCAAGCTCGCGGAATGGCGCGAGCGTCGGTCGCGCGTGCCGGCTCTGGTATGGGCCGATGGCGCGATGATTCCAATGCTTGGCGGGCATGTACGCATCACGCTCGAACCCAGCGCGCGCGTCGCATCGCTCGACCAAGATCGCTTGTTGCTGCCGTTGGCGCACGACGCCAGCGCGGACCAAATTCGCGATCGCGTGCAAGGCTTCTTGCAAGCTCGCGCCAAGACCTTATTCGCCGAACGGCTCGCGGTGTATTGCGAACGCGCGGCCTTGCCCGTGGGACGCTGGCGCTTATCGTCGGCGCGCACGCGCTGGGGCAGTTGCACGTCCGACGGCACGATCCGCTTGAATTGGCGGCTCATGCATTTTCCGATGTCGGTGATCGACTACGTCGTCGCGCATGAGGTCGCGCATCGGCGCGAGCTCAATCACGGGCCACGCTTTTGGCAAGCGGTCGAATCGATCTTCCCCGAGTTTCGAGCCGCCGAAGACCTTCTTAAATTTCATGCGCCAAGCATGATGGAGCAGACATGAGAATCCTTCATACGATGATCCGCGTGGGCGATTTGGACCGCGCGCTGCGCTTTTACACGCACGTGCTCGGCATGCGCGAGTTGCGTCGCAAGGATTACCCGGACGGCCGCTTCACCCTAGCCTTCGTCGGTTATGGCGACGAGAGTGACCATGCGGTCATCGAACTCACGCATAACTGGGACACGAGCGCCTATGACTTAGGCAATGGCTACGGCCATATCGCGATTGCGGTCGACGACATTTACGCGACATGCGATCGCATTCGCGAAGCCGGCGGCAACATCACGCGCGCGCCGGGGCCGATGAAGCATGGCAGCACCGTCATCGCGTTCCTGCAAGACCCGGACGGCTACAAGATCGAGCTCATCGAGAAGAAGGCTTGAGCGAAATTTCCGCCAATAACAACCGCGCGTTGACGCATGGACGCATGCATCAATGCGCATCTGTGCTGGCCGAGCTCGTGCAAGCGGCCAAGACCATCGCGCCGCGCGCGCATCTCGCGTTCGAGCTCGCGGGCATCCCACCGTTTAACGACATGGCGATGACCGATGTATTTCTCGAAGAACGGCGCGTCGCGAGCACGGGCTTCGTCACGAGCAGTTTTAATCCGGCGCTGAACGTGCCTTACGAATACGTGCTGCTGTCGTTCAGTTATGGCGGACCGCACGTGCATACCGTGGTGCGCGAATCGCCCGCCGAAGTCGAGCGGCTTGAATCGTTGCTGCATGAACGGCGAATTCGCTTCACGGTCAATGTCGTGCGTAACGCCCGCGCTCAACTCGAACGCGCGACGTTTTCCATCGAAAGCGTGATCGCCGCGGGCGTGAAGGTTTTGCCCGATTACGACACTGGCCTGATTCGCTTCGTGTTGCGTAATATCGGCCGCCTCGCGGATACCGAGGCGCGGTTTCGCGCGCGCGACTTAACGCCCCTTGCGTTCGAGGAATTAAGCCGGTGCATCGTCGGCCTGCCAAACGAATTTCTACGCGCGGCCTCGCAAAGCACGAGCGGCGATGCGAAGCCCGTGTTGATTCACCCCGATCGAGCGTCGCCTAAAAATTAATCGCGCTGGGCGGCGCGCGATCTCACGACCGCATTCGTAAACGCCACCCATGTCGACACGCCAATCGCTTCCGCACGCGCCGTTGGCAACACACCCAACGCAATGGCGGTGTCTTCGCCCACTTCCGCGAAATACTCCGCAAGCGTATTGCGCAGCATCTTGCGGCGCTGACTAAACCCCGCCGCCACGATGCGCGCGAACAACTCGGCGTCGAGCAATCCCCAGGCGTCGCGCGCCAACGGCTGCATGCGCACGACAGCCGAATGCACCTTGGGCGCGGGATCGAACGCTTCGGGCGGCACGTCAAGCACCTGCTCCATCGCATACCGAACTTGCAGCATCACCGAAAGCCGGCCAAACGCGCTTGAGCCCGGCTCGGCGATCATGCGTTCGACAACCTCGCGCTGAAGCATGAAGTGTTGATCGACCACCGCATCCACGTGCGTGGCGAGATGAAACAGCAATGGACTCGAGATGTTGTACGGCAAGTTGCCGACGATGCGCAGCGGCCCATGCGCGTCACGCGCGAGCGCGGTGAAGTTGACATCGAGCGCGTCGCCCTCGTGAATCGCGAGATCGTCTTGATGAAAGTCGCGACGCAACCGCGCGACTAAATCACGGTCGATTTCAATGACGCGTAACGGCCGGTCTTGCCGAGGCAAGCGCTGCAAGAGCGCGCGCGTGAGGGCCGCAAGGCCCGGGCCGATTTCAACGATGCGATCGCCCGCACGTGGCGCGATCGCATCGACGATGGCTTCGATGACGGCGCCATCGACAAGAAAGTTTTGGCCGAAGCGCTTGCGCGCGCGATGGTCGGACATGCGTGAACGAACGAAAGGCGACGAAAAGGAGCGCCATCGTAATCGCAAAACTCGTCGTTCAACGCTCGTAAGGCGTGCCGCGCCTTAGGAATTAAAAGTGGCTGTCCTCGGCGTAGTCGTTCCACTTCAAGTCGCGCAACGCGGCGGGCACGGATTCGATCACCGCGCTTTCCGACGGCAACTCTTCGCGAAACCAAATAACCACGAGCTGCGAGCCATCGCCGTTGCGCACGGGCGCATCGGACGTGAGCAACGCGGTCATCGCCACCGGCGGCATGAGCCCTTGTTCGTCGAACTTGGGCGGCAAGCAGACGGCGCTGCACTTGAACATGTTCATGGCCCGGTCGAGCAAGTCATGCGTAATGCCATCGTTGACTTGTTCGATCGGCAAGCCAATGAGCAGGCTCGGATACGTGCGTTGCGAATGCATCCGCTCGACTTTCACCACACGTCCGTTCGCAAGCGCGAAGCGTTGTGGGGTCCGGTCGGCGGAAGCGGGATGAGGAATGGTGTCTGGCGTTTGCATGGACGGGATCGTGCCCATCCCTTGCCTGACTTCATGTGGAGTAGATCACGGGGGCCCGTAGGAATCTGTCCGTGCTTGCGACTATTTTCATGAGCCGACACAACTCGCCCTAACGAGCGTGACGCAATTCCCTAAGCGAACCCTCGTGATTGTCTTAGGCAGATCGCGGGACAACGATGGAACATGCAAGTTCCATCGCGGCGATGAAGCTGCCGCAATCGGCCTTACCCGTTCCCGCAAGATCAAGCGCGGTACCGTGATCGACGGATGTACGCACGATGGGCAACCCTAACGTGATGTTGACGCCGCGACCGAAGCTTGCGTGCTTGAGCACGGGCAATCCTTGGTCGTGATACATCGCGAGCACCGCGTCGCATTCATTCAATAAACGCGCTTGGAACAATGTATCGGCGGGCATTGGACCACGCACATTCAATCCTCGCGCGCGTGCGATGGTAAGTGCGGGCTCAATGACGTCGATCTCCTCGCTCCCTAAATGTCCGCCCTCGCCCGCGTGAGGGTTGAGGCCGCACACCAATACACGCGGCCGCTCGATACAAAACTTAGTCCGTAAATCGCGATGAATAATGTCGAGCGTTTCAACAAGGCCATCGCGCGTGATCGCGTCGGGCACCGCGCGCAACGGTAAGTGAGTAGTGGCAAGCGCCACGCGCATGCCACCGCCAACGAGCATCATCACGACACGAGGCACGTGACAACGCTCGGCGAGATATTCGGTATGGCCGGTAAAAGCGATGCCGGCGTCGTTGATCACGCCCTTGTGCACGGGCGCGGTCACGATGGCCGAGTAATGCCCTTCGCGAGCACCGTCGATCGCGGCGTCAAGCATCGCGATCACATGCGCGGCGTTACGCGCGTTCAATTGTCCGAACACGGGCGCGGCCGCCACTGGCACCTCATGCACGGCCACGCGCTCGAATATCTCTTGCACGCCGCATAACGTCGCGGCGCGCATCAAGGTCGCGCGATGGCCGAGCACGACGAACTCGCGCGCGTCGCGTCCCTCGCTTAATAAACGCGCGAGGCCCATCGCCACGATTTCCGGACCAATGCCCGAAGGCTCGCCAGTGGTAATGGCTATCGGTGCGTGCATGAGCGCGTAAGCAAGGACGAATTAATTAGTTGGCGCGACCATCAAGTCGCACTTCGACATACGCGCGATCACGCAATTGCCGCAACCAATCTTGAAACTGTTCTTCCGCCTTGCGATCGCGCACGGCTTGTCGCGCGGCAAAGCGCAACCGGTCCTTGGGCAATTCACCGGTTTTACGTTCGATCACTTGAATCAAGTGCCAACCGAAAGGCGATTGCACCGGTTCGCTAATTTGCCCAGGCTGCAATGCGTTCATCGCGCGCTCGAATTCAGGCACGGTATCGCCGGGCAATAGCCAACCTAAGTCGCCCCCGTTACCTGCGCTGCCATCGCGTGAATAACGTTTCGCCACGTCGGCGAAGTCCATCGTTTTATTTTCGATGCGTTGCTTGTATTCGAGTAAGCGACGTTGCGCTTCCGCATCGGTAAGACCTTGCTCGCCAGTGCGCAACAGCACGTGACGCGCATGCGTTTGCGTCACGGTTTGCGCTTGTGGCGCGTCGTTGCGTCGCCCCACGAGCTTGAGCACGTGAAACCCCGCCGCGCTGCGCACGATGTCGGACACCTCACCGGGTTGCAGCTTTTGCACCGTGTCGACGAACAATTGCGGATAACGATCCAACGGCCGCCAACCCATCTCGCCGCCACGCGCGGCATCGAATCCATCGGACACGGCGATCGCCACGCGCGCGAAATCGGCGCCGCCGCGTATATCGCGCAACGCTCCTTCAGCGCGTTGACGGCGCGCCGCGACTTGCTCGGGCGTGGCGTTCTCGGGCACGCGCACGAGAATTTGCGCGATGTTGGCCTCGACGGCGCTGCCGTCTTGTTGACGACGCAAGAACTCATCGATCTCCGAGTCGGTGACTTGCACGCGCTGTTCAACCTCGCGTTCGCGCACGCGGGCCATCAAGATTTCATCGCGAATATCCTCGCGAAAGCGCGGCCAGCGCGTACCTTCGCTTTCAACGCGGTCGCGAAACTGTTGCAGCGTCATCTTGTTGCCTTCGGCGATACGCGCGATCGTGCGATCGAGCGTGACGTCATCGACGCGAATACCGTTTTCCTTGGCGAGCTGCACCTGCGCGCGCTCGAGAATCATGCGTTCGAGCACTTGGCGCTCGAACACGTCAAGCGCGGGCAACTGCACGTTTTGCGAACGCAATTGGCGTTCGATTTGCCGCACGCGGGCATCCAATTCGTTACGCGTGATGATTTCGTCATTCACCACCGCGACGACGGCATCGAGCGCGCGTGGTTGCGTGCTCGTGGTGGCGGCCGGTTGCTGGGCCGACACGATGGACGCATGCGCGACAACGGCCATCACGGCCACTCGAACACTTCGGAGAAACAATGAACGCATGAAGCAACTCCTAATGGAGCGTGAAGAACGAATTCACGCCCGCAAGCCTTGTGCACGAAGGCGGCGCGTTTTTAAAAAACTTAGTCGTATTTTACGAAGCCGGGTTCACCCGCCCGCCTCGCCTCGATCGGCACGTAACCGACGATATTCCGACGCAACGCATCGGCCGGACTCGAACCAATTCGAGTAAACCCATTGAGTTCGAGTTCAAAGAAGAACGCGGTGTTTTGCTTCGTGGCCGCCGTGGCGTAGCGATGCGCGACAAAGCGTGCCGTCCAACAACACGAGCGATATTCGGCGCCAATCAATCCTTCGACCAACCGACGCTCAAAGGTGGAATAGTTAACGCGCGCCACGCCCACCCATCGCGAGGTTATGTCCCATTGAGTCGCGAAGTCGTATTGCTCGATCAAATTTCGGGTGTAGCGGTAATTGACGGTGGCGATGCGTCCGGGCGACGGCGTCCAACGAATGCCGAGGTTGGAGCGCGCGGGACGATTGTTGGCCGCGTCGAATTGCGTGGTGGCATCGGCATACACACCGGGCAACACGTTTCCGCCCGCCGACAACAAATAGTCCGACCGATTAGCCGACACGGTGCCCGTGCCCGGCACCAGCGTGACCTTTTGATCGTCGAAGTAATACCGCTGCCCCGCCGCGATACGCAACCGCTCCGCTCCGGTGCCAGGCTCCAACCAACGCGTGGCCAATGCGGCGGTGATGGTGTTGGCATCGGCGATGCGGTCTTGCCCGGAGAACGTGTTTTCGTTGAAGAGCTGGGCGAAGTTGAAGTCCGCGATCGCGGTGTCGAACACCGGAGCCTTCGATTGATCCCGGTACGGCGTGCGCACGTAAAACAAGCGCGGCTCCAAGGTTTGCAAGGAGTCGCGACCGAACAAGCGCGAGTCGCGCTCGAACACCAGCCCCGAGTCCACCGACAAGGTTGGAATCGTGCGGTGATAGTACGGATCGAGCGCGGCGCCTTGCCCAATCGTGTTGCGATCGAGTGAGTAACTCGCGGCGTTCACGCTCATCTTCGGCGTGATGAACCAGCCGGCGCCGATCAGGGGCGCGCTCACCGAAGGAATTGCGTAAGCGCGCGATCCACGCACCAAGGTTGGATGATCAAACTGCGTGACGTCGGTTTCGAGATTGAGATCAAGCCCTGCGACGTCGTAACGAAACGCTCGCACATTGAGTTGCGGCACGCGCTCGTAAGGAATTGGCACCGGAGCGGCCGGATCTTGCAGCACTTGAAACTTTTGAACGCGCAACAAGGCGTTCCACCATGGTTGGCCGTAAGTAATTCCGCCTTCTTGTGGAAGCTGACGATTCGTCACCGTCACGATCGTGCGTGAGTAGTCGGACAAATATTCGTCGTCCGACACGCGGCTAATGCCCCAATACGCGCTCAAGCCCGGCACCCATTTCCCAAGGCCTTGCTGATGCTGCGTATTCAAGCTCCAGCGATCGCCGCCATCTTGAAATAGACGATCGCGCGGCACGTACGAAGCGAAGGTGCGGCCGTTGTACGACGCGCCCAAGTAGCGAAACTCGTTGCCAAGCTCGACCCCACGTTTACTCAATACGCGCGGCGTGAAGGTGTAATCGCGATTAGGCGCGATGTTCAAATAAAACGGCGCCACCACCTCGAAGCCATTGGACGACGACACGCCAAACGATGGCGTTAAAAATCCGGTCTTGCGTTGATTGCCCACGGGAAACACCACGTACGGCGACGCGAGAATGGGCACGCCCATGAAATAAACAACACCACCGTGCGCCTCGCCGCTTTGATCGGCCGAGTCGATGGTGATGTCGCGCGCGCGCAGGATCCAACTCTCGTCGCCTGGCGGGCATGTCGTGTAAGTCGTGCCCGTGAGCTTGATGACGTCGCGCCCCGCGAACTCGGTGGCCTCGGCCGTGCCTCGGCCCGCCATGCTGCGCGTGGCCGTGGCGGAAAGGCGGTATTCGCCGGGACCGAGCTTGCCTTCTTGATTGTCGAGGTCGTATCGCAAGGTCGGACCACGATATGAATCGTCGCCACGATCGAGCTTGACCCGACCGACCGCGTCGACCACGTTATCCACCTGTTGAAACAAGATGCGGTCGGCGCGCAATACGACGTTGCCACGCCTGACCTCGGCGTCGCCTTCCAAGGTGACTTCACGATCGACCGAGCCGCTCATCGTGTCGCCCGCGATGAAGGTTGGCACCTCGGCATTGGTGTCGGGCGCGGGCCGTAACACCGGGCTCAAACGCAAGGTCAACGCGGGTTCGGATGTTTGCGCGTGCGCAACGCTAAACCCCGCGCCGAGACATGCGATGGCGACGGCGCGCGCGATCGCGCTTGGAACGGGACGAGACACGGATGTCAATCGCAAATGGCGTGGGAAGAAAGACGGAAGAAGACGACGGACCGTGCGGCGCGACACTCAAAGCACACGAACGGGCGGGGTATTATAGGTTGCCCCTCTTGATGCACCCGATCCCATGTCTTCCGCACTCATCGCCGGTTCGCGCGAACGCGATCAATTACTTCACGAATGGGTGGCCGAACAGGCCGGACCGTTCGCGCTTGATCCGAACTCGTTGGCGCCCGCGTCGGCCGACGCGAGCTTTCGTCGTTACTTTCGCGTCGCCTCGTCCGCGCATGGATCGTTGATCGTGATGGACGCGCCACCTGCGCAAGAAGACGTCGGGCCGTTTTTGCATGCGCGCGACGTGTTCGCGCAAACCGGCGTTCACGTGCCGGCCGTGCATTTCGCCGATCGTGAGCGCGGCTTTTTATTGCTCGAGGATTTTGGCGGCACGCATTACCTCGCGGCGATTCGCTCAAGCGCGAGTCAACTCGACGCGCCCGCGCGAGCCGATGCGTTGTACCGCCCGGCGCTTTCCGCCCTCGTGCGCCTGCAAGCGCATGGCCGCACCGATGCCTTCGCGCCCTACGACGCCGCCTTGCTACGCCGTGAGCTTGAATTGTTTCGCGAATGGTATTGCGGCCGGCATTTGGGCGTGACCTTAAGCGACGCTCAGCATCAAGCGCTCGATCGCGTCTTCGCGCTCTTGATCGCGAACAACATCGCGCAGCCGCAAGTCGTCGTGCATCGCGATTACCACTCGCGCAATTTGATGGTGCTAGACGACGCGCGACGCTCGCCAGGCATTCTTGATTTTCAAGACGCGGTCACGGGTCCGGTCACGTACGATTTGGTGTCGTTATTGCGCGATGCCTATGTGCGTTGGGACGAGGAACAAGTGCTCGACTGGGCGGTGCGCTATTGGGAACAAGCGCGCCGCGATGGCGTGCCGATTCAAGCCGACTTTGGCGAGTTTTATCGCGACTTTGAATGGATGGGCTTGCAACGCCATTTGAAAGTGCTCGGCATTTTCGCGCGCTTGAAGCATCGCGATGGCAAGGACGGTTACGTGAACGACATGCCGCTCGTCATGGCTTACACACGCGCGTGCGCCGAGCGTTACTCCGCGTTCGGGCCGCTCGTGCAATTGCTTGACGAACTCGAAGGCCGCGAAACGCCGGCCGGCTACACCTTCTAACGATAAGAAGAACCCTCACGATGAGAGCGATGATTCTTGCAGCCGGTCGTGGCGAACGCTTGCGTCCACGCACCGATATATGTCCCAAGCCGCTGCTCGATGTCGGCGGCAAGCCATTGATCGTGTGGCAAATCGAGCGCTTGCGCAGCGCCGGGATTATCGATATCGCGATCAATCTTTCGTGGCTTGGGGATCAAATCGAAGCCAAGCTTGGCGATGGTCGGCAGTTCAACGTGCGGCTGCGCTATTCGTACGAGCCCGAAGCGCTGGAAACCGGCGGCGGCGTGGCGACCGCGTTGCCCTTGCTCGGCAACGAGCCGTTCGTCTGCGTCTCGGCCGACGTATGGTGCGAATACGATTATTCGGGGCTGCGTCGCATCGTGGCCGAGATGAACGAGCGCCGCACGCTCGCGCATTTGATTCTCGTGCCCAACCCCGACTTTCATCCCGAAGGCGACTTCGCGCTCGACATTCACGTGGACGACGCCGCCGAAGCGGCCGCCGCGTTGGCCGACGAAGGCTCGCCGCATCAGCGTTACACCTTCGGCAACATCGGCATCTACCACCCCAAATTGTTCGACGGGGTAGCGCCGGGCACGCGCATGAAGCTCGTCACGCTGTTTCGTCGCGCGATGGCGCGGCGTTTAGTCACGGGCGAGGTGTATCACGGCCGTTGGCACAACATCGGCACCGAGGCGCAACTCATTGCATTGGATGCCGCGCTGCGTGAATCGAGCCAGCGCGCCACAAGCGCCGAACCGGCTTCCGAATAAGGATGGCATTTGTGGACACGACCACTCCCGTGTCGTTCGATGTTCATGCGATGCGCCGCGCACGCGTGGTCGAGGCGTTGCGCGAACTGGGCGGCGGCGTGGCCGTGCTGCTCACAGCCCCCACGCGCACTCGTAATCGCGATAGCGAATATCCATACCGATACGACAGCGCGTTTTGGTGGCTCACGGGCTTTGGCGAACCAGAGAGCGCGATCGTTATCGTGGTCACGCCAGATCGCGCTTACACCACTTTGTTCTGCCAAGAAAAAGACGTTGAGCGCGAACTATGGGAAGGCGCGCGCCTAGGTGTCGAAGCAGCAGCGGCCACCTTAGGCGTGGATTTGGCGTTGCCGATCGATATGCTCGACGAAGAACTGCCTAAGGTGCTCGCTTACGCACCCGCGCTTTTCATTCCGTTTGGGTCGGAGTCGGCGCTCGAAGCACAAGCGCAACAGTGGATCGCAAGCGTGCGTTCCCTCCATCGTCACGCCACGCCGCCCGCCGTGATTCGCGATCTTTCCCCCATCCTCGATGAACTGCGGCTCGTGAAGGATGCGCATGAACTATCGATCATGCGCGCCGCGGGCTCGATTTCAGCCGACGCGCACCGCCGCGCGATGCGCGCCACGCGGGCGGGTCGATTTGAATACGAGATCGAGGCGGAGTTGTTGTATGAGTTTCGCCGCCGTGGCGCGCAAGCACCGGCCTACACGCCGATCGTCGCGGCCGGAGTCGCCGCCTGCACCTTGCATTACGTCGCGAACAACGCCGTGCTACGCGATGGCGATTTGTTGTTGGTGGACGCGGGATGCGAACTCGACGGTTATGCGTCGGACATCACGCGCACTTGGCCCATCAACGGCCGATACACCGCCGCCCAACGTGCGCTGTACGAGCTTGTGCTGGCCGCGCAAACCGCCGCGATCGCCTGCATCGCGCCGGGTCGACGCTATGACGAGGCGCATCGCGCGGCGGTGCGCACGCTCACGCAAGGCTTGCTCGATCTCGGCGTATTAAAAGGCTCGCTCGACGACCTGATCGAATCGAAAGCGTATGGCCGGTTCTACATGCATGGCACGGGTCATTGGCTCGGCCTTGATGTTCACGACGTGGGCGACTACCGCGTGCCAGGCAGTGGCCCTGGCCGCGATGGCGAACGCCCGTCGCGCCCGCTGGTCCCTGGCATGACGATGACGGTCGAACCCGGCCTGTACGTTCGCGCGGCCGACGACGTTCCCGAGCGGTTCCACGACATCGGCATACGCATCGAAGACGACGTCGTGGTAACGGCCACCGGCTGCGAGTTATTGACGCGCGGCGTGCCGGTGGAGCCCGGCGAGATCGAACGCCTCGTGCGCGATTGATTTGCCCCCACTCGTTTCCATGCAACACGTTGACCTTGCCATCCTTGGTGCCGGACCGGTGGGTCAAACGCTCGCGTTGTTGTTGGCCCGCACGACGCACGCACGCATCGCGTTGATCGACAAACACGGACCCGAGCGTGCGCGTTCGGACCCGCGCGCGATCGCGCTTTCGCATGGGTCGTTGCAGTTGCTGGCGCGCGTGCTCGATGTCGATGCGCTGCCACGCGCGCCGATTCTCGAAGTCCACGTCACGCAAAGCCAATATTTAGGCCGCGCGTTGTTGCGCGCCCGTGATGAAGGCGTCGAGATGTTGGGCGCCGTGGTGCGTTATGCCGATCTCATGAAGGCGCTTAACGCGGCGCTTGTTCGCCTGGGCGACGCATCGAACATCGTATGGCGACAACCCACCGAGGTCGTGTCGCTTAAGGAAACATCCGACGGCGTGGCGTGGCAAGACGCGTTCGGCGAAGCCGACGCCGCGTTGGCGGCGCGCGTCGAGGGCGGTTTGTTCGACGAAGCGAACCTCGGCCGCGTGCAACCCGAAACCCGCACCGACCGCGACCTGCGGCGCGATTACGCGCAAACCGCCGTCGTATGCGAGGTGGAGTGCACAACACCAATATCCGGGGCGGCGTTTGAACGCTTCGGCCGCTACGGGCCGTTGGCGCTGCTGCCGGTTCCCGAGCCGCGCCGTTACTCGCTCGTGTGGTGCTCGTCGGCCGACGAGGCGAGCA
>DASTRU010000039.1:0-2620 GCA_035761045.1 Burkholderiaceae bacterium
AAGCCGATCGATTTCACGTTTCATTGCAAATCCTCGATGGCGCGGCGGTCCTTCGCCAATTCGTCGAGCGTGCTTTCAAACGGGCGAGCAACATCACGCCGCGCGCGCATCGCCGCGAACGTGCTGACGGCCGCGGCGATAAGCGATACGAGCGCAAGCCCGACCACCGTGGGCACGCGATACGGCGTGTCCCACGTCAAGGCGAGGATGACGAATACGCCCATCAACAACGTTAATAGTCCGAAGAACAGCGCAAGCGCACCGGCGATCGCTAGCGTTTCGAGCCTGATCTTCTCGCGCGCGATATCGCATTGCAGGAGCTCAAGCCGAAGATGCATTTGCGCGACCAAACCCGCCGCGCAACGCCTAATCGATTCGCCGAGCGATGTGGCGTGTACCGGCGGCACGGGTTCGTCGCGCCATGGAGGAGGAACCGTTGCGCTCAACGTCGGCTACCGAGAAAACCGATCGCAAGCCCAATAAGGGCGGCAACACCCACCGCTTGCCAAGGCTTGTCGCGCACATAGGTATCGGCGCGTTCGGCCACCATGCGGTATTGGTCCATCGCGTAGTGTTCGGCGTTGATCGCACCGTCGCGAACGCGACGCACGCTGTCGGCGATGCGCGCGCGTGCCGATGCCACTCCTTCGCCCGAATACGACGCGGTGGTGCGAATAAGTTCTTCGGCATCACTGGCCAATGTTTTTAAATCGGCTAAAAGTTTGTCACGTGAAGCAGCGGTTTCTTGAACAAGTTGTTGCATCTCTATGTCTCCCAGAAATCGTTATGTCATTCGCCGTATTTCCAATGCTTGTTCAGCATTAGGACCACGATGACAACGCAGGCAACGGCGAAACCGGAGAACGCCGCTTGAGCAAACGGCGCGGCTGTCGTGGCGACGCCGCCGAAGCCCACGAGCGCGGTGAGTATCGCGAGCACGAAGCAAACAGCGGCGACTTGCCACATGAAGTCAAGCCTCCTTCACTTATTTCTTGGCGCTACGAACGGCAAGCTTGTTGTTCACCTTGTTCACGCCCTCGACATCCTTGGCGATCTTGAGCGCGCGGTCGAGCTGCGTTTTGCTTTCCACGAAGCCGCTCAACATCACTTCACCCTTGAGCGTCTCCACATTGATGTCGGTGCCTTTCACGGTGTCGTCGGCAAGCAGCGCGGCCTTTACTTTCGTCGTGATGAGTCCGTCGTCGATCGCCGCGCCCGCCGTGCGTCCTGCTTCGGTCGCCGTGTTCGTCGCGTTTTGCACGACCGATGGCTGCGAGGTCGCGCCCGATGGTGCCGTGCTGTTCGTCGCGTCCGATGAACTTGCGGTCGTGCCTGGTGTTACTCCACTTTGCGTACCAGTACTGGAAGCGGAGGCGGGAGGAGTCGCGGGAGGCGTGGTGGAAGGAGAAACCGCGGGCGCTCCCGGCGTAGTGCTGCTGGAGCTGGCGGTTTCCTGCGTTCCACGATCGCACGCGACAAGCGCCGCGCACATCGCGGCCGTCGTCAAAGTCATGGCTAGTTTTTGAGTGCGGCTCATTGTTCACCTTTCAGCATGTTGTTAGGGGCGATACGCGTTTTGCGTACATATCGGCGCGTACACCGTGCAAGGATCCCGTCCGCAGCTTCCGTGCCCACGTCTTTTAAAGGGGCATCGGTAATAAAAGCTAACCGTTTAAACGCGTTTGCCTTCTGAGATTTCGCGATCCGCAACTCTTACCCAGGGTCGATGTAACCTTTACCCAAGTAAGAATGCCAACGTACCTTCGCGTTTGTCCTATCATTTAGAGGCCTCCAATTTTTTAGAAAGAGAGCAGCGCTTATGCATCGCGCCCAAGCCCTCGTATCCGGGTCCTCCGAATCAGTCCTCGCGCGGCCACGCCGCGGCAAACGTATCGAAGCCCCTTCTCTCGCGCGCAGCGCGGCTTACGGCGAATTGCATGGACAGTCCGAACCCATGCGCGTGCTGTACGAGCAGATCGACAAAGTTGCGATTACCGAAGCCACCGTGTTGATCGTGGGTGAAAGCGGCACTGGTAAAGAACTCGTCGCGCGCACCTTGCATGAACGCAGCGCGCGTCGCGATGGTCCGTTCATCGCAGTGAATTGCGGCGCGATTTCGCCTAACTTGATCGAGGCGGAATTGCTCGGCCATGAAAAAGGCAGCTTTACCGGCGCCGAACGTCAACACATCGGGTACTTCGAACGCGCCAACGGCGGCACCATCTTTTTGGACGAAGTCACCGAGACGCCGCCCGAGATGCAGGTAAAACTTTTACGTGTGCTTGAAAGCCGAAGCTTTCATCGCGTGGGCGGCGTCGAGAACGTGAGCGTGAACGTGCGCGTGCTTGCCGCGACGAACCGGGATCTCGATGTCGCGGTCAGCGACGGTTTGTTTCGCGAGGATTTGATGTATCGCCTCGCGGTGTTTCCGTTGCGCGTGCCGCCCTTACGCGAACGACGCGAGGACATCGCCGTACTCGCGCAGATTTTTCTCGATCAGCTTAATTACCGCGAAGGCGCGTCCAAGGTGTTCTCGAAGCGTTGCATCGAGGAGCTGACCGAACATTCGTGGCCAGGCAATGTACGAGAGCTTAAGAACGCGGTGAGTCGGGCCTTCATC
>DASTRU010000040.1:0-6576 GCA_035761045.1 Burkholderiaceae bacterium
GCTTCGTGGCCGCTGATGCCGGGCAGTCCAATGTCGAGCAACACCACGTCGGGCAAAAACTCGGCCGCGACATCGCACGCGCCGTCGCCGTCGTACGCGGTGCGCGTTTCGTTCCCGCCCATGCGCAACGAGATCGCGAGACTGTCGGCGGCGTCGTGGTTGTCGTCCACCACCAACATGCGCAAGGAGGTCGTGACGGGCGCTTGAATGATTTCGCGCATCGAAGTCGCGTGCGCCGCTGACGCATCGTTCACCACGGGCAGGCGGACCGTGAACTCGCAACCCATGCCACGGCCTTCGCTATGCACGTCCACCGTTCCGCCATGCATATCGACCAAGCGCTTCACGAGTGCCAAACCAATCCCTAAACCGCCCTGCGCTCGTCCTAAGGTGCGGTCGATTTGCGTAAAAAGATCGAACACCCGATGCAGCATTTCGGGCGGAATGCCCATGCCGGTATCGCGAATCGACACCGCCACCAGTGGTCCTTCGCGGCGCGCGCGCACCTCGATGCGGCCCCCTTCCTCGGTGTACTTGGCGGCGTTGTTCAACAAATTGGCGATCACCTGGGCAAGACGCACCGGGTCGGCATCCAGCACCACCGGCTCGGCGGGAAGATCGATCGTAAGGTGGTGCTTGCTTGCCTCGATCGAAGGGCTTGCGGTCTCGATCGCGCTATGCACGATGGACACTAGATCCACGCGTTCGCGTCGCAGCTCGATCTTGCCTCGCGTGATGCGCGAGACTTCGAGCAAGTCGTCCACCAATCGAACCATTTGCGCGACTTGCCGCTCCATCATGCCCACGACGTTCTTGCGTATCGCGTCGTCGGCATTCTTTAGTCGAAGAATGTGCAACCCATTGCGCACGGGCGCGAGCGGGTTGCGAAGTTCGTGCGCGAGCATCGCAAGAAATTCATCCTTGCGACGATCGGCCTCGCGAAACATTTCTTCGGTGTGCTTGCGATCGGTGATGTCGAAGAACACGCCAACGAATCGAACCGCGCGGCCCGCGTCGTCGTAAAAAAATCGACCGGCCGCGCGCGCCCAAATCAACTCGCCATCGGCGCGACGAATGTGATGTTCCGATCGAAAAAGATCGCGTTCCTTCTCCGCGCGCTGCCATTCGCCCAGCATGCGTTCGAGATCGTCAGGCGGAATCGCGTCTTGCCACATGCGCATTTCCGCGCGGCCGTCGGGCGTGGGTTCAAAGCCAAGCAAACGAAAATGACTGGCCGACCAATGCAACACGCCGGTGATCATGTCGTAATCCCACGTGGCGGCGTCGGCAATGGTCATCGACATTTGCATGCGCTCTTCCGAGGCGCGCAACTCGTCTTCGATGCGCTTGCGCTCGGTGATATCAAGCGCCGAGACGATCAAGCCCGTGACATGGCCCTGGGCATCGCGCACGGCTTCGGCGTGAACGTCCCAATATTCAACGCGGCCTTCAAACGCCAAACGAATTTCGCGGCGCGCTCGGCCCCCGGTGTTCAACACTTCGGCCTTGAACCGCATTAGGTCGGCGACTTGTTCGTAGGGCAGCACTTCATCGTCGCGCTTTCCGATGATTTCGTATTGCCCGAACCGATCCGGGTTGTTGTACATCCACCGATAACGTAATTGCGCATCGGTTTCATAAACCAGGATGGGCGTATGCGCGAGCGCGACGCGAAAGCGCTGCTCGCTCTCGCGTAACTCGCGCACCATCGCGACGAGCGCTTGCTGTTGGGCATCGGCGTTTTGAGATCGGTTGGATGGGGCAGCGTATTTGTTGGCGGTGATATCGCGCACCACGACGAATACGCTGGCGGCGTGTCCTTGCGCGTCGCAAACGAGATTGACGGTTTCGCATACCCAGACGATTTCACCGGTCTTGCGCACGTAACGTTTTTCAATTTCGTAGCCCTGGCCGGTAGCCAACAACCGTTCGTGGTGCGTGCGATCGCGTTCGATGTCGTCGGGGTACACCAGTTGATGCGCCATCAATGCACACAGCTCGTTCGGGCCGAATCCCGTCATGTCGCAAAACGCGGCATTCGCGCGCAACACGCGCCGGTCATGCGCGTTGACATGCAACATGCCAACATCGCTCGCATCGAACAACCAATAGCAACCCGTGTCATCCATCATTTTTAAAGTTCATGTCATCAACCTTTGGAGAGAAGACTAATGAAAACGCGAGCCGCTGTCGCCTGGAAAGCCAACGCCCCGTTAACGATTGAAACCGTTGATCTCGATGGCCCACGCGAGGGCGAAGTGCTGGTGGAAGTCAAAGCGACCGGCATTTGCCATACCGACTACTACACGCTTTCGGGCGCCGATCCGGAAGGATTGTTTCCAGCCATCCTCGGGCATGAAGGCGCGGGCGTGGTGGTGGATGTCGGACCCAACGTAACGAGCTTGAAACGCGACGATCACGTGATTCCGCTTTACACGCCCGAATGCCGACAATGCAAATTCTGTCTATCTCGCAAAACCAATTTGTGCCAGCGCATTCGCGCCACGCAGGGCAAAGGGTTAATGCCCGATGGCAGCTCGCGCTTCTCGCTCGATGGCACGCCAATTTTTCATTACATGGGTACGTCCACGTTTAGCAATTACATCGTGGTGCCCGAAATCGCGCTGGCTAAGATACGAGAGGACGCGCCGTTCGATACCGCGTGCTACATCGGCTGCGGCGTGACGACCGGCGTGGGCGCGGTGTTGTTTACCGCGAAGGTTGAGGCTGGCGCGAACGTGGTCGTGTTTGGTCTCGGTGGCATCGGCTTGAACGTCATTCAAGGCGCGAAGATGATCGGGGCCGACAAGATCATCGGCATTGACCTAAATCCCGAACGTGAAGCGATCGCGCGGCGATTCGGCATGACGCATTTCATTAATCCAAAAGACGTGCCCAACGTGGTCGACGCCATCGTGCAATTAACCGACGGCGGCGCGGACTACAGCTTTGAATGCATCGGCAACACGACCACCATGCGCCAAGCATTGGAGTGCTGCCATAAGGGTTGGGGGCAAAGCGTGATCATTGGCGTGGCCGAGGCCGGCGCGGAAATCAGCACGCGACCGTTTCAGCTCGTCACTGGACGGCGTTGGTTGGGTTCGGCCTTTGGCGGCGCGCGTGGACGCACGGACGTGCCAAAGATCGTCGACTGGTACATGGACGGCAAACTCAATATCGACGACCTCATCACGCATCGGCTTTCGCTCGATCGCATCAACGAAGGCTTCGATCTCATGAAGCGCGGCGAATCGATTCGCTCGGTCGTCGTTTACTAAGCGAGCCGCGCCATGATGAGCGACCTCACGGTATTGAACGAGCATGCGTGCTTTGGCGGCGTGCAAGGTTTTTACGAGCATCCGTCGGACGTGATTGGCGCGCCGATGCGCTTTGGCGTGTACCGCCCGCCGCAGGCCACGCGGCATCGCGTGCCGGTGCTGGTGTACCTCGCGGGCCTGACGTGCACCGAGGAAACGTTCGCGATCAAGGCCGGCGCGCAACGTTTGGCGGCAGAGCACGGGCTCATGCTCGTCACGCCCGATACGAGTCCGCGCAACACGGGTTTGCCCGGCGCGACCGATCGATGGGATTTTGGCGAAGGCGCGGGGTTTTATCTGGACGCGACACGATCGCCATGGTCCATGCGGTTTCGTATGGAAAGCTGGATCACGCGGGAATTGCACGCGCTGATTCCTAAGTACTTCGCGGCCCGCGTCGATCGCGTCGGCATCTTCGGCCATTCAATGGGCGGACACGGCGCGTTGACGCTCGCGTTGAAGCATCCGTCGCTTTATCGCAGCGTCTCGGCGCTCGCGCCCATATGCGCGCCCATGCAATGCCCGTGGGGCCAACACGCCTTCGCGAACTACTTAGGCGATGATCGTTCGACCTGGGCCGCGCATGATGCCGTCGCGTTGATCGAAGCCGGCGCGAAGGCGCCCTTCTTGCTCGTCGATCAAGGCTTAGGCGATAAGTTTTTGGACGAGCAACTCAAGCCCGAGCTGCTGGAAGCCGCCTGCGCGCGCATGGGTCAGGCCTTGCAATTACGCCGCCATGCGGGTTACGACCATGGGTATTACTTCATCGCGACGATGATGGCGGCGCACATCACGCACCACGCCACCGTGCTGAATCACGAAAACTAAAACGCCCGTTGGTGCCAATACCTGAAAAAGTACCGCGATTCGCCTCAATCGCCTGCATTTGAACGGCGTGCGTCATTAGACAATCGTCGTTCGTTAACGATTAGTCAGCGCACTCTTTCGCGGCGCGCCCGCTGCAAATGACGAAGAGGCGCTCGCCGCGATGAAGCTCGATTTCAGACCGTTGCGCTTGTTCGTCGAACTGTTGGGCATCGTCGCCATAAGCGCGGCCGTCGTCACGATGGTCATGCCGGTGGTCGTGCTCGACATGTCCGCCGTAGCCCAGGCCCTGTTGGATGCCGCGATGGTGATCTTGGTGGCCGGTCCCGCCATCTTTTGGCGGTGCTTGGCCGCCACCCGGCGTATCGCTCGACAACAACGCGCGGCCGAACGCGGTCAACGGCCCGCGCCGCCGCGCCAGGGCACGTTGCGCTCGGCCATCCTGATTACCGCCATCGCGCAAATCGTGGGTCTTGTCATGACCCTAAGCGCGGTGGTTTGGATCAAGCAGCAGATCGACGCGCAAACCGCGCGCCGCTTCGAGCGCCAAGTCGAAAACATCGAAGCCAATGTGATGCTGCGCTTTCAGCGGCCGATTTATGGCGTCAAGGGTTTACGAGGCATTTATGCGGCGAACGCACGGGTATCGAGCGCGAGCTTTCGCGCGTACGTGGAATCGGGCCAAATCGAGCAAGAGTTTCCGGGCGTGCGCGGGTTTGGTTTCATTCAACCGGTAAAACGCGCGGACCTAAATCGATTCATCGCCGCCGAGCGAGCGGATCAAGGCGGGACGTTCTCGGTCATTAGCTTGGGCGAACACGACGATTTGTTCGTCATCAAATTAATCGAGCCGTTGTCGCTCAACGTCGCCGCGTGGGGGTATGACATCGCGTCCGAACCCGCGCGTCGCGAAGCGGCCGAACGCGCGATCGCCACCGGCGAACTGACGTTGACCGCGCCCGTGCCATTACGGCAAGCCGACGCCCGCAATCTCGGGGTGTTGTACATGCTGCCGATTTACCGCGCGGGCGCCGATCCAACCACGATCGAGCAACGCCGCGACGCATTGGTCGGCATCGCCTACGCGCCCGTGGTGATCACGGAATTGATGGAAGGCTTTTCGCAGCTGCACGACCCGGGATTACGGTTGGAATTGTTCGACCGTCGAGCGGGCAACAACTTTGTTCTGTTCTCGTCGCAACCAGCGGAATCTCCCAAGCACGCCGCCCACAATCTCCATGCCGAGCAACGAACGGCTACACGGTTATTGAAGCTTGGCGGCCGCGAACTGGTGCTGCATGTTGAAAGCACGCCCGCGTTCGAAGCCAGTACCGATCGATCGAGCCTGTTGTCGGCCGCCGTGGGCGGCATGTTCATGAGCTTCGTGCTCGCGTTGGCCGCGTGGTTGCTCGCTTCGGGACGCGTGCGCGCGCAATCGCTCGCGCATCGCATGACGGCCGACTTGGATCGTTTAGCCAAAGTCGTGCAACGCACGTCGAACGCGGTGTTGATCACCGATGCCGACTTTCGCGTGCAATGGGTCAACGACGGCTTTACTCGGTTGTCGGGCTATACCTTGGACGACGTCAAGGGACGTCAGCCCAGCGAGGTTTTACATAGCCCGCTGACATCACCGGATGACATTCGGCGCATTGGCGAGGCCGTCGCGGCGGGCACGAGTTATCGCGGCGAGATCGTGAACCGTTCACGCGATGGGCGCGATTACTGGCTTGAAGTGGATTTGCAACCGTTGCGCAACGACCAAGGCGAACTCACTGGTTTCATGACGATCGAAACCGACATCACCGCCTTGAAGAACGCCGAAACTCGCGCCGAAGCGGCGTTGCGCGAGACGAAAGCGTTGTTTGAAACGATTCATATGCACGCGATCGTGTCGGTCACCGATCGCGGTGGCCGCATTACCGATGCGAACGAAGCGTTTTGCAAGATCAGCGGTTACACGCGCGAGGAGTTGATCGGGCAAAACCATCGCATCGTGAATTCCGGCGTGCAACCGCGCGCGTTCTGGGAAGAGATGTGGGCCATGATCAGCGCGGGTAAGCCGTGGCGCGGCGAAATTTGCAATCGCGCCAAGGATGGCGCGCTGTATTGGGTCGACAGCATCATCGCGCCCTTCGTCAGCATCGACGGGCGCATCGTCAAGTACGTGTCGATTCGCACCGACATCACCACACGTAAAACCGCCTCGCGCGAACTCGCGGCAGAGCGCGAACAGCTCGCCAACATCTTGCGCGGAACCAATGCCGGCACATGGGATTGGAACGTTCAAACCGGCGAGGTGCGCTTTAACGAACGCTGGGCCGACATCGTCGGCTACACCTTGGCCGAGCTAGCGCCGCTGAGCATTCGCACGTGGACATCGCTTGCGCATCCGGACGACCTGCGGCGCTCGGGCGACTTATTGCAACGGCAC
>DASTRU010000041.1:0-18529 GCA_035761045.1 Burkholderiaceae bacterium
GGTTTGCACTACCTATGCTCGCAAACGTCCACCGGGCAGACCTTGAAGATCAAGGTTATCAACGCGCCGAAGAAGGATGTGATCAAAGACTTTCGCTCGGCGATCGATTTTGATCAAAGCGCGTTGTTCAAGAAGGTGTACGAAGAAGAGTTCGGCACGTTCGGTGGCGCGCCGTTTGGGGCGTTGATTGGCGATTATGAAATTGGTCGTCAGCCCGAAGACATGTACTTCCTCGAACAAATGTCGCACGTGGCCGCCGCCGCGCATGCGCCGTTTGTGTCCGCCGCCGCGCCCGAATTACTTGGCTTGGATTCATTCACCGAGTTGGGCAAGCCGCGCGATCTCGCCAAAGTGTTCGATACCGTCGAATACGCGAAGTGGCGTTCATTCCGCGAAGCGGAGGACTCACGTTACGTGGGCTTGACCCTGCCGCATTTCCTCGGCCGCTTGCCATACAACCCCAAGGACGGCACGACCGTCGAAGGCTTTAACTTCGTCGAGGATGTTGACGGCTCCGACCATCGCAAATACTTGTGGTGCAACACGGCCTATGCGTTTGGCGCGCGGTTGACCCGCGCATTCGAAGACTTTGGTTGGTGCGCGGCGATTCGCGGCGTCGAAGGCGGTGGGTTGGTCGAAGACCTGCCCACGCACACCTTCTTGACCGACGATGGCGAAGTCGCGCTCAAATGCCCGACCGAAGTCGCGATTACCGATCGTCGCGAAAAGGAATTGAGCGATCTCGGTTTCATTCCGCTCGTGCATTGCAAGAACTCTGACTACGCCGCCTTCTTCGGCGCGCAATCAGTGCAAAAGGCGAAGAAGTACGACACCGACGCGGCGAACGCGAACTCGGTGTTGTCGGCGCAATTGCAATACATCTTCGCCGTCTCGCGGATCGCGCATTACCTAAAAGCGATGATGCGCGACAAGATCGGCAGCTTCGCCTCGACCAGCAGCGTCGAAGCGTTCCTTAATCGTTGGATTAGTCAGTACGTATTGCTCGACGACAACGCCACGCAAGAAGCGAAGGCGCAGTTCCCGTTGCGCGAAGCGTCGATCCAAGTCAGCGAAGTGCCAGGGCGCCCGGGCGCTTATCGCGCGGTCGCGTTCTTGCGTCCGCATTTCCAGCTTGATGAATTGTCGGTGTCCTTGCGTTTGGTCGCCGAGCTGCCGCAGTCCGCCAAGTCATAACGTTGTCGTACCACCCCACCATATCCATCCAATAAGAGGGAGAGAGAAAAATGAAAGACATCTACGTCAAGATCACCGGCCCCGACATCAAAGGCGAATCCGCCGACAAGGAACATAAAGACTGGATCGAAGTGTCGTCGTGGACGCACAGCATCCGTCAACCGAAGTCGGCCACGGCATCGACGGCGGGCGGCCATACCGCCGAGCGTTGCGAGCACAGCGAAATGGTGTTCACCAAGGACATCGACCTCGTTAGCCCCTTGCTGTATCAACACGCTTCGGGCGGCACGACGTTCAAGGAAGTCACGATCGACTTCATGCGCGCCGACGGCGAGGGCAAGCGCGTCAAGTACCTCGAAGTCAAGCTGATGAACGCAATCATTGGTAGCGTGAATCCCACGGTGGTCAGCGAAGGCTTGCCGACCGAATCGTTCTCGCTCAAATACGCGGCCGCAAGCTGGAAGTACACGCAACAGAAGATCGCCGGCGGCCAAGGCGGTTCGACCTCGGGCGCATGGAGCCTGGTGAAGAACGACAAGACCTACGCTGTTTAATTCGTTCATCCACCCCGCCGCGTGATTATTGGATGCCGTCGTGAAAGGCTTCGCTCCCAGTCTGATCGACAAATTGCTCGCGGCGGACACCGCGTCGCCTTCAAGTGGCGCGGTGCGGCGTTTAAGTTTGGAAGAGTTGAAAGAGTCGGTCGCGCGCGATATCGAGTCATTGCTTAACAGTCGCGCGACGGGCGACGACGCTCGACTCAAGCGGTTTCCTCATGCGCGTGACTCGATCGTGAGTTACGGCCTCAACGATTTCTCGGGCCTTAGTTTGGCAAGCTCATACGACCGGCTGTTCATTTGCCGGTCCATCGAGCAAACCATCGTGCGCCATGAAAAGCGTTTGACGGATGTACGAGTCGGACTCGGGCACGACGCCAATCTGACCAATCGCTTGCACTTTACGATCCACGCGCTTTTGCAAGTGCATCCCTTAAGCGAGCCCGTCAATTTCGACGCGATGCTGACACCGACGACGCAGCAATATTCGGTCAGCCGCGCACGCCGAGCCGCGAGCGCGTGATGGATGATTTATTGCCGTATTACGAACGCGAACTGTCGTTCCTGCGATCGTATTCGCGCGAGTTCGCGCAACAGTATCCAAAGGCGGCCGGGCGGTTGTTGATGTCGGGCGAGGTATGCGAGGACCCGCACGTCGAACGCATGATCGAGGCCGTCGCGTTGATGAACGCGCGTATCTCCAAAAAGCTCGAGGACGATTACCCCGAGTTCACCGAAGCGTTGCTCGAGGTTATGTTTCCGCAGTATTTGCGGACGTTTCCATCGTGTTCGATCGCGCGATTCGATGGCGGGCCGGCATTGGCGCAAATGACATCGGCCACGGTGATTCCGCGAGGCACGACGCTGTTGTCACGCCCAGTGCGCGGCGTGCCATGCACGTTTCGCACCGCGTACGACATAACGCTCGCGCCTGTGCGAGTCGCTTCCGCGCGATTCGACAGCATTGTGTCCGCGCCGGAAGGCGTGCGGCTCGCGTCGAAGAGCCAAGCGCATTTGGCCATCGAGTTTTCGTTGCTCGGCGACGCCGCGCAATGGTCCACCTTGAAGCTCGATCGGTTGCGCGTTTTTCTCGATGGCGAACCGTCGTTTGCCGCAACGTTGCGCGATGCGCTGCTCAAGCGATGCATCGCCTGTCATGTCGAGCCCGCCGGCTCCAAACGATGGGTGGCGCTTAATCACGTGCCGCTTCAATCGGTGGGCTTTGACGATGAACACGCGTTGATCGACATCCCGCCGCAGTCGCATCCAGCCTATCGCTTACTGACCGAATACTTCGCGTTCCCGGAAAAGTTTAATTTCGTCGATATCCCGCTTGACGCGATCGTCGCGACGCTGCCGGGCGGTACGCGCGGTTTCACCTTGCATTTCGTATTGACCGACATTCGCTCGGACTCGGCCGCCGCGCGCGTGCTCGACGCATTCGGTCCACAACACATACGGCTTGGTTGCACGCCCGTCGTCAATTTGTTCGCGCAACGAGGCGATCCGATCCGTGTGACGCACGAAGCCGCGCATTACCCCGTGGTGGCCGATGCGCGCCGCGCGCATGCGTTCGAGGTGTACTCGATTGATCGCGTCAAGCTCGTCAAACACACGCCGCAAGGCGAATCGATCGTTGAGTTTCGCCCGTTTTATTCGTTGCGGCATGGCGAATCCGTCAAGGCGCAAGGGCATTATTGGTTCGCGCATCGCGATGAACTCGTCGCGCGGCGTAGCCCAGGATACGAGCTTGAAATCTCGATTGTCGATATCGATTTCGACCCCGCATTACCCGCGACCGAAACATTAAGCCTTGAGTTGACGTGCTGTAACCGCGACTTGCCGAGTTCGCTCGCCTACGGCGCGCCCGGTGGCGATTTGTTTATCGAAGGCGCGATGGCGCGCGAGGTGAACTTGCTACGCAAACCCACCGCGCCCTTGCGCTTCGAGCGCGGGCAGGGCGCGCGGTGGCGCTTGGTGTCGCAGTTGGCGCTGAATCGTTTGTCGATCACGCAAACGGGATTAAGCGCGTTTAAGGAAATCCTCAAACTGCACGACTTGCCGCGCTCGCCCGCGAGCATGAGGTTGATCGAAGCCATCGTCGGCATCGAGCACAAGCCCACGACCGCGTGGCTTGCTGGGAATCCGTTCGCCACCATTGTGCGCGGCATCGAAGTGCGCTTGTCGGTGGAAGAAGAAGGGTTGGTGGGTATCGGCGTGCATTTGTTTGGCGAGGTGCTGAGCCGCTTTCTCGGCTTGTATGTGCAAGCCAATAGCTTTACCCAGCTTGTAATCGTTTCTAGTCGCACAAGCGACGAGATTTTGCGATGCAGCCCTCGCAGCGGCGACACTCCGCTCGCCTGATCGACCGGCTATTCGCCGCGCCCGAGCGCTTTCGCTTTTTTCAAGCGGTGCGCTTACTCGAGGCGTGGTGGACGAAACGCGGGCTGCGCCGTGAAGCCGTATTGAACGAGCGCATTCGGTTTCGTAATAGCGTGTCCTTGTCGTTTCCGCCGAGCGAGATTGAAAGCTTGCGCGAAACCTCGGCAAGCGAAACTGAAGCCACCTCGCGCGTTGAGCTCACGCCCAGTTTCATGGGATTGCTGGGCGTACGCGGGACCCTGCCCTTGCATTACACCGAGCGTATCGCGCACCACGAGGTGTTCGACCGCGATCGATCGGCGCGCGCGTTTTTCGATGTGTTGTCCAATCGATCGATCGCGTTGTTCTACGCCGCCTGGCGCAAGTACCGCTTGCCGCTGCACGATGACTTCGCGCAATCGCGCGGCTTTCATAAGCTCGTGCTGGCGTTGGGTGGTTTCGATGCGAACGGCGTGGCATCGCGTAAATCCGAAGGCCCCACGAACGATACGCTCGCGTTTTATGCGGCGTTGATTCGTCATCGTCCGGTATCGTCCAGCGTCATTCAGCGCGTATTGGCCGATTACTTTCGCGTCGCCGTACGCGTGGAATCGTTCGTAGGTCAATGGTGCGTCGTGCCGGTTGAGCAGCGTTCGCGGCTCGGTGGCGGGAACGCGGCGCTTGGTCGCACGGCCTTGGTGGGCGAACGCGTTTGGCAGCGCGACTTGCGGTTGCGCTTATGGATCGGTCCGCTCTCGGCCGAACGGTTCACTAGTTTTCTTCCAAACGGCGATGCGGCGCGCAGCTTGGTGCGCATGCTCGCGTTACTAACGGGTGCCTCGTTGGAATACGAAGTGCGCCCGATGCTTGAGCCCCAAGCGGTGCGCGGTGTGTCGTTGACCGGCGTCGAATCAACGCATGCCAATCGCCTTGGCTGGAATGCATTTCTCATTACACAACCCGCCGTCGCGCCGCGCGCCGATGCCCGTTGGCATTGGCACGGCGAGGTTGAATCGTTCTCATCATGACCACACAACTCAAAACCCTGATCGGCAAACTAAACACCACTTCGCGCCAAGCCGCGGAACGCGCGGCGAGCTTATGTCGCTCGCTTGGTCATTACGAAGTTGATCTCGAGCATTTATTCGTGGCGCTGCTCGAACAACCGAATAGCGACGTGGCGGTGATCGCCAAGCATTCGGGTATCGATGCATCGTCGTTGCAGCAAGAATTGGAGGCCGAACTGCGCCGTTTCAAAAACGGCAATACGCGTACCCCCGTGTTCTCGCGCCATTTGCCTAAGTTGTTCGAGCATGCGTGGTTGATTGCATCGCTTGACGCACACGCCCAGCACATTCGCAGCGGACATTTGCTACTCGGCTTGCTGACCGAGCCGGATCTTTCGCAAATCGTCTTGCGCGCGTCACCGCGTTGGGGCGAGTTCAAGCTTGAAGAACTCAAGCATGGCTTCGATGCGATCACCACGGGCTCGCATGAAGCCGTTCAAGCGCAAGCCGTTGTCAATGGGCGCGACGCTTTAGATGCGCCCAGTTCCGCGACCGATGCCGCCGCCCGACCCACGACGCCCGCGCTCGATCAATACACGACCAACCTCACGCAACGCGCGCGCGAGGGCGCGATCGACCCGGTGATCGGTCGCGATCGCGAGATCCGCCAGCTCATCGACATCTTGATGCGCCGTCGGCAAAACAATCCAATCTTGACCGGCGAAGCAGGCGTCGGAAAGACGGCGGTGGTCGAAGGTTTGGCGCTGCGCATCGCGCAAGGCGATGTGCCGCCGCCGCTCAAACCCGTGGCCTTGCACGTGCTCGACTTAGGACTTTTGCAAGCTGGCGCGAGCGTGAAGGGTGAGTTTGAAAATCGATTGAAAGGCGTGATCGATGAAGTCAAACGCAGCCCGCATCCGATCGTGCTGTTCATCGACGAAGCGCACACGATGATTGGCGCCGGCGGACAAGCTGGACAAAACGATGCCGCGAATTTGCTAAAGCCCGCGCTTGCGCGTGGCGAATTGCGCACCGTAGCCGCCACGACGTGGAGCGAATACAAAAAGTATTTCGAGAAGGACGCGGCGCTCGCGCGGCGGTTTCAAGTCGTCAAGGTCGACGAGCCCGACGAAACCTTGGCCGCGGCGATGTTGCGCGGCATGACGCCGTTGATGGAAAAGCATTTCGGCGTGCGCATTCTCGACGAGGCGGTGACGGAAGCCGCGCGCTTATCCCATCGCTACATCAGCGGCCGCCAATTGCCCGATAAGGCGGTGAGCGTGCTCGACACCGCGTGCGCGAAAGTCGCGCTTGCGCAAAGCGCGACGCCAGCGTTGATCGAGGATCGCGAACGCCGCCTCGATCGTTTGAAGACCGAGCGCGTCGCGCTCGAACGCGAAGCCGCTGCAGGCGCGAAGCATGCGACGCGCATTCACGATATCGAACAAGAAGAAGCGGCGCTCGCGCAAGAACTCCAACAAGCGCGCGAGCGTTTTGAGAAGGAAAGCGAACTGGTCGCGCGCATTCAAGGCTTGCGCGCGGAGCTTGAGGCGTCGGTAGGCGCGATGAAGCACGACGCACGGCATCGCGATATTGAAGCCTTGCGCGAAGAACTCGTCGCCTTGCAAGGCGAAACACCGATGCTGCCGATGCAAGTCGATGCGCACGTGGTCGCGGAAATCGTGTCCGCATGGACCGGCATTCCGCTTGGGAAGATGGTTAAGGACGAGATCAACACCGTGTTGTCGTTACGCGCCTTGTTGGAAGAACGCGTGATTGGCCAAACGCAAGCGATCGAAGCCGTCGCGCAACGCGTGCGTACCTCGCGCGCGAATCTTGACGATCCAAATAAGCCAAAGGGCGTGTTCTTGTTCGTCGGTCCATCGGGCGTGGGCAAGACCGAAACCGCGCTGGCCTTGGCCGATATTTTGTACGGCGGCGAGCGCAAGCTCGTCACCATCAACATGAGCGAGTACCAAGAAGCGCATAGCGTGAGTGGCCTTAAGGGTTCGCCCCCGGGCTACGTGGGCTATGGCGAAGGTGGCGTGCTGACCGAAGCCGTGCGGCGCAATCCCTACAGCGTGGTGCTGCTCGACGAAGTGGAAAAAGCGCATCCCGACGTGCTTGAACTCTTCTTCCAAGTATTTGATAAAGGCGTGATGGACGACGCCGAAGGTCGCGAGGTGGACTTTCGCAATACCTTAATCATCCTCACGAGCAACGTGGGCTCGAGCACCATCATGCAAGCGTGCTTGAACAAGTCGAACGAAGAATTACCCGACGCGAACGCGTTGCTCGAACAACTTAGGCCCGCGTTATACAAAGCCTTCAAACCCGCATTTCTCGGGCGCTTAAGCGTGGTGCCGTATTACCCAATTAGCGATGACACACTCGAACGCATCATTCGCTTGAAGCTCGACCGTATTGGGCAGCGCATCGCGCACAACCATAAGGCGCAGTTTGCTTACGACAATGCCTTGGTGGACGCGGTGTTCGCCCGATGCACGGAAGTGGATTCCGGCGCGCGCAATGTCGATCACATCCTAAGCGGCACCTTGTTGCCGCAAATCGCCGAAACCGTGCTTGCGCGCATGGCCGAAGGCAAGGCGATTACGAAGATCAAGGCGGGCGCCGACAAGGCGGGCAATTTCAAAACAAAAATTAGTTAATAGGCCAGGGCGATGAACCTTAGCGATTTGCAAGCCGCGTTGCTC
Source organism: Burkholderiaceae bacterium (assembly GCA_035761045.1). Lineage (GTDB taxonomy): Bacteria > Pseudomonadota > Gammaproteobacteria > Burkholderiales > Burkholderiaceae_E > DASTRU01. Next base: position 7,834 of record DASTRU010000041.1, read on the forward strand.
GCGCACGTACGACAAACCCATCGACTATTGCGATTGAACACGCCGCTTGGCCCCGACGTGCTGGTGCCCGAGACGATGCGCGGCGTGGAGAGTATTGGCGACGGTGGTTTTTGCTTGGAAGTGATTGCGGTGTCGTTGAACGCGGCGATCGACTTAGGCCAGTTGCTCGCGCAACCGGTCACGCTTGGATTGCTCACCGATAAGAATCGCCATGCGCCGAGAGTAATTCATGCGCACGTGACCGTCGCGCGCGCTTTAGGCGCGGACGGCGGCTTGGCGCGTTACGCGCTTACGCTCGAACCGTGGCTCGCGTTTTTGCGCGAGCGTCGCGATAGCTGGGTGTTTCAAGACAAGACCGTGTTCGAGATCGTCGACGAGCTATTGGCCGATTGGCGCAACGCCAAGCCAATCGCCGCGCAATGGCGATGGGACGTGGCCGATCGCAACGTGTATGCCAAGCGCAGTCTCACCGTGCAATACGACGAAACCGACGCCGCGTTTTTAAATCGCTTACTTGCCGAAGAAGGATTGTTCTATTGGTTCGAGCACGCGGCCGATGCGCACGTCTTAGTCATCGCCGACCATAACGGCGCATTCAAACCCGCGCCAAGCGAACGCGTGCGATACACGCGCGCGGCCGACACGCAAACATTCGACAGCATTCAAGCGTGGCGGCCAAGCGCGAAGATGCTGCCACATCGTGTTGATGTATCGAGCTGGGATTACAAGACATTGAGCCTGCGGCCCGTGAGCGAGGCGAGCGGCCTAAGCGTGGGATACGACGCTGTCAGCCGGCTTGATCTTGCGATTTCCGATGTGCCTACGACATATGCCTACGCCGATCGAGACGAAGGCAATCGCTTGGCACGTCAACATATGCAGGCACTGGATGCCGAGCGTCAGCGCATCGACGCCGAAGGCACGGTACGCGATTTGTCACCGGGCACGCATTTCGTGCTTGACGACCATCCGCGTTATGCGTCGTTAATGGACGATGAGCAACGTCGCTTCGTCGTGATTCGTATCGAGCACGATGCACGCAACAACATCACGACGGGAATGAGCGATGTGCTTAAGCCCGATCACGATTACCGTCAACGCCTGCGTGTTCATCCAATGACGCAACCGTGGCGCAGCGCCTCGCACGACGAGCACGGCATTCGATTGCATCCCAAGCCCACCGTGCGCGGCGCGCAAACCGCGATCGTCGTGGCCGAGCCCGATCAGCCCTTGCATACCGAGCGCGATCATCGCGTCAAGGTGCAATTCCATTGGCAGCGCGGCAACGCGCATCCCGCGCGACTTAGTCATTCGAGTACGGACGACAACGCGCCGGCCGACGCAAGCTTGGGCACCTGGGTGCGCGTGATGACGCCGCTGGCTGGCGCGAATTGGGGCGGCGTGCTTATCCCGCGCAAAGGCCAAGAAGTGTTGGTTGAATTTCTGGACGGCGATATCGACCGCCCGGTGATCGTCGGCGCGCTGTATAACGGCCAAGGCGATGAGTCCGCCGCGCATAACCGTCGCGCCGGCACGCTCGCCGCCACCGCGAACGCGCCCGATTGGCATGGGCTTGATCAAGGCCCAGTGCTCTCGGGTATTCGCACGCAAAGCTTGGATGCGAGCCAAACCGGTCACGGCGGTCATAACCAACTCGTGTTCGACGACACGCCCAATGCCGCGCGGCTTGAACTCTCAACCACGCACGCCGCCACGCGTTTGCAGCTTGGGCATCTCAAGCATCAAGAGCACAACAAGATCCAAGACCATCGCGGTTACGGCAGTGAACTCCTAAGCGAAGCCGCGGTTGCCATTCGCGCGGGCAATGGCTTGCTGCTTAGCACCGAGAACGGGCGCGGCAAGCCGACGCTTACGAGCATGCTCGCGCAAACGCAATTAGCCGATGCAGCTAGCTTGACCGATGGCTTGCATAAGGCGGCGTTGCATCATCAAGCCGATGGCGAAGGTTCAACGTCTATTGATCGCTTACCCGTGCATCACGCGAACAATGCCGCTCGCGACGAGCTTAAGGCTCGGCAAGACGGCCACGACGCCTGGACGCGTCCACATCTCGCCCTTGAAGCGCGCGACGGGCTTGCCGCGGTAACGCCCAATGACGCACAGCTCGTCACGAACGCTCAATGGCACTTAACCGCGCAAGCAATCGACATCGCATCGCAAGGCGAATGGCAACTTGGCGCGCGAGAAGGCTTGCGTTTCTTCACCTTAGGGCAAAAACCGGGCAACGGTCCGGTGGATTCGACGGGCATGAGCTTCATCGCCGCGCGTGGTCTCATGAGCGTGCGCGTTCATGATGGCGGTGCCACGGTAGATGCTAAGCAAACATTGACGATTAGCAGCACCGATGCCGGCATCACGATGGAAGCGCCCGAGCGCTTGGTGATGACGGCGGCGGGCGGCTATATCAAATTCGAGGGCGGCAATATCGAAGTAGGCACGCCGGGCGAAGCGCGGTTCGCGGCAACTCAAAAGAATTGGACAAGTCCACAAGCGAGCAGCGCGGAGCTGAGTTTGCCGAAGGGGACGATGAGTGGGTGCGAGGTGCGGACGGTTTTAACAACGGAAGATTTATAGGCACGTGACTGTCAGTTATCCAGCGTAACCGTAACACGTCACCTGTAGGCCAATTATTCAATTCCCATAACAAGCTGACTAAGTACCAGTACAATATTTTTTGAATACGATGGATTGAGACGGGTCGTGAATTGGATTTAAGCGATAAGCCAAAGCTTGTTATGGCGTTACAGGCTCAACATGGTTGAGCCACATTAATTGGCTATTTACAAGCAATTCACGATATTCGCTCCAGGACGTTTCCATAGTTGAGCTTTAAAAACCAAATGCCACGAATAAAAGTGTTCACGGCATTTGGTCATCCTCATTCAGCCATAGACTATTTTGTTGTGCCTAATGCTGTTTGCGAGGATTGGTTATATGGATAGCCATTTGATAGAGGGAACGTTGATTGGCTGTTAAGAAGCGGAGATGTAGCTCCCATCATCCCAAAACCTCCGCCGAACCCACCTGCTCCGAGACCGCCTGCTCCATGACACATATAAACCTCCAATGATCAAATTAGTTGGTTAGCCGATGTGACGACTCATTTGATAAATCAAAGCTTTTCTGAAATTAGTTAAATCTCCCAAACTTTTCATCAAAAAGCGTAGTCGTCGATATTGAGTGACAGCGTAAAAAGTGGGGTTCCGACGAAAATCTCAGTGAATCTCAATAAAAATTCGGAGTGTTGATGCAAGCCAACGGATTCGAAAGGAATTGGTTATGCATAACTATTTTTGACGGAATGACATTAACAACGGCGCAGCAAGCAACCCTTGCGCAACACCACATACGCCATAAAGCAATGCGGTCGAGACGCCCGGCGCGGCCGCTACACCGACCAGCGGAAAACACAACAGCGCGGCGAACTCGCGTGCTCCAAACCCCGCGATCGACATTGGCAGCGCGCCGGCAATAAAGATCGGAGCAGCAACCGCGAGCACAAGTGGATACGCAACGGCCTCGCCTAATGCTCGCGCGCAAGCCCATAACGCGGCAGCCGACAACAGTTGCACGACGATGGAATCTCCCAGCGAGCGCACGAGTGCGCGATGCCGCTCAACAATGAGCTGATGCAAACGTGTAACGCGACTTAGGACAGCCACGTGATTAAGAATTGCAGGCGATGTTGGTGCAAGCAGGATGAGTATCGGTCCGATCACGATTGCGCCAAGCCCTAAGCCCCACGGCAGCATGGCGAAATCGGCGGGGAATAGTTGCAGTTCGGCAGCCGTTAGGCCGACGAGTAGCGATAACAACGCCAGCATCCACACACCACTGCCGCGGTCGAGCACGACGGATGCCGCCGACTTGCCAAAACCATTACCCAGCGCCTGCAAACGCATCGCGCGAAACGCATCGCCTCCCACCGTCGCGCCGGGAACGAAAAGATTGATCGTCATCGCTTGGGCGTACGCGGCCGTAATGGGTGCGAGCGGCGCATGGAGTCCTAAGGCACGCGCGATGCGTGCCCAACGCCATGCCGACACCACATTGCTCGCGATGGAAAACGCAAGCGCGACAAGCCACCAGCGTAGATCGGCTTGCATAAGTGGTGCTCGCAAGCGATCAAACCCAACCCACCACGCCGCGCCTGCGAGTAATGCGATACCTGCGATTAAGCGAATAACGAGTTTGAGAAAACGCAGCGTATTCACTGGGTAATACGCGGCGGTTCCACGTCACGCAATACATATTGCCTTCGACCTTGCGGTTCGTGATACACGCGCGTGAGGAGCTCGCCCAACACGCCCGTGGCAATAAGCTGCACGCCAATCATCACGAGCAATACGCCAAGAAATAGCAAGGGGCGACCGCCGATGTCTTCGCCTAAGAACAGCTTGACGAAAGCGAGCCAACCCAGCGATCCGCCACCAAGCAGCGCGAGCGCGAAACCGACCGTGCCGAACGCGTGCAAAGGACGATGCAGGAAGCGCATTGAAAACCGAACCCAAAGTAAATCGAGCAGGACGCGAATCGTCCTGTCGATGCCGTACTTGGATACGCCGCGCGTACGTGCGTGATGACGCACGGGTACTTCAACTATGCGCGCGCCGGCCTCGGCGGCCAGCGCGGGAATAAAGCGATGTTGCTCGCCGTAGAGCCTTAGGTTTTCGATAATGTTGCGGCGATACGCCTTGAGCGCGCAGCCATAGTCGTGCAAGCGCACGCCGGTGACGCGCGAGATAAGCCGGTTGGCGATCATCGATGGAAGTTTGCGCGAGAGCGTGCGGTCTTGGCGCTCTTTGCGCCAACCGGAGATTACGTCCACGCGCGGATCGCGATCGAGCATATCGAGCAGTTGCGGAATGTCGGCCGGGTCGTTTTGCAAATCGCCGTCGAGCGTGACGATGTAGGTGCCGCGTGCATGATCAAAGCCCGCTTGCAAGGCGGTTGATTGCCCGTAATTCCTAATGAGCAGCAAGGCTTGCAACCAGTCGCGATCCACGCTGAGTTCGCGCAGCAAATCTTGCGAGCCGTCGCGCGAGCCGTCGTCGACTAAAACGAGCTCGAAGCGGCAACCCGCTTCGCGCATTGACGCTTCGATGCGGTCGACTAAGTCGCGCAAATTCGGCGCTTCGTTGTAGACGGGGATGACGATCGAAACATCGACCGTCGAAACCGTGGCGTCGACGTTCAGTGGAGCGAGTGCGGACATCATGCTTGAGGGTCCTCGATAACTTTAGGAAGCAGTACGCGCGCGCATATGGACGCCGCGAACCATGTAATGAATATCGCGATCACGACATCGCTTAGGAAATGCCCGCCCATCGCCATGCGCACGAGGCCCACGACACTTCCAAGTCCGAGCCCGAGGCTTAGCCACGCGATGCGCGCGCGCCGGCGCCGCGCGATGAACCAGCCGACTAATGGAAGAGCCGCATAGGCCGCATGCCCGCTTACAAAGGCGCAATTACGATGGCACTGATCCGATATAACGAAAGCGCGCGAGAAAACACGTTCCCCACCTAGCTCGGTGACTTGCGCGGGACGCGCGCGGCCGAATTGATCTTTCAAGAGAGCGTTGACGACGAGGCCGGGCCCAAGCGCCAGCACGGCGAACACGTACAGCACCGCGCGTCGGCGCGCGGCCGCCCAAGCGAAGACATGACCAAAGCGCGCGCCGAGTCCAAGCAATAACAACGCCGCGAGCGTGATGGTTAGAACACGGGCCGAGGCGCTAATGAAGTGGTGAATCTTCAATACGATTGGGTGATGCGCCAAGACGAATTCGCCACTTGGCAACACGAATTCGCGTGCGACGGCGATATCGAGATGCGGAAACGCGATGAACAGCGCCGAACACGCGATGAAGGCAAGCACGATTAAGCGACCGCCAAACCATTGCACGAATACGTTATTGGCGCGTTGGCTGAATGAAGTTTCCGAGTCGGTAAGCATGCAGCGGACGTTGCAAGAGAGTGCAAGGAGTTAGGGCAAGCGACTCAACGCTTGCGAAGTCACGTTCGAGATCGGCGCGGCGATCCGTCGCGGCCACGAAGACGAAGGGCCCGTTCGGCGCGTTTCGAACATCACGTGTTAGGCGGTAATGGTTATCGACGATGCCCGACGGGTTCCATATCAAGGCGTCATGCGCGCGGGCATAGTAGATCAACTCCGACATAAGTCGTCGATCTTCGGCGACGAGCCGCGCGCCTTGTTCGTCGAGCAGGCGTCTTACGCATTGGCCATACGCGTCCCAACCTCGTACCTGCGTGAGTGGGTCGCGCTGGACGGGTAAGTCGACGCCTAAGGCGTTCAAGATGAGTGGATGGTGATACAGCGTGAGTGCGACCGCCACGTTAAGCGCGATCGCGGTGCGTGCAAACCAGCGGTGAGCAGGTCGTGCAAGCCACATACCAGCAAGTATGGACGCGGCAACCGCCGTGGGAGCGGCCCAGTTGGCCAATGCGCGAGCGAAAAACGCTTGCGCGCCGATGATGGCGAGGAACGGCAGCGCAAACCATGCGAGTAAACGCCATTGACGCCGCGCCGTCCATGAGGTTGGCGCATTGGCATTCGGCACCGCGCGAAAGCCGGTGGCGGCAGCTAATACGAATGCCAATGCCGTAAGCGGACCCAGCACGCCAACTTGCTCCGCGAGAAAGCGCGCGAGCGCCGCGAGAGAGGGCCGATCGCGTTCGGCTTGCGCGATATCCGCCGTGTGTTGCAAGGTTGCGAAGGCATGCGTCGAGTTCCACAACACATTAGGCGCGAATAAGAGTGCGGCGACTAAGGCACCGATCCACGGGCCCGGGGTTTTCATCAATCGCCGCTCCCGCGCATCGAACGCTAAAAATCCGAGCGCCGATATCGCGAAGATCCCCATCGTGTACTTACTAAGGAGTCCGAATCCCGCGAGGACTCCGGTCGCGATCCACCATCGCATCTCGTTCGCATCGAGCGCGCGAATGAAGGAGTAAAACGTCGCCGCCCAAAACATAAGAAGCAAGGCATCGGTCGTCATGAACCATGCGTAAAACGAGACGAGCGGCAACAACACGAAGGCGAGAACGCTCCACCACGCGCTACGAACATCGGCGATGCGTCGGCCAATCAAATACACGAGCCAGCCCGTCACCGCGAAGGCGAGGGCGGAGGGAAGGCGAATGCACGCCTCGCTTTCGCCGCACACGGCGCGCGCGGCGCCAATCGTCCACGCGATCATCGGTGGCTTGGAGAAATAACCGAAACCCGGCGTAAGCGACCACGCGAAGTATTGCGCTTCGTCGTAATGCAAGTTCACGCCGAGCGATTCGCGCGCCACGACGCGATAAACAAGCGTGAACGCCAACAGCGCGAGCACGGCCCAGGTAATGCGGCGATCGGACGAATTAGGACTTAACAATCGTATTCCTTAGCGACGCTTTCTTAGTCGAAGGATGCGGCGCACGCTGAAATAAACAAGCAAGGTCGTCGCGACAAACCCCATGGCGCCGAGCATGATCCAAAACCCCCATGGATGATCCGCGCCAGGTAGGACATGAAAATTCATTCCATAGATGCCGGCGAGTAGGTTCAGTGGCGCGAAGATGGAGGTAATGACGGTAAGCGTCGTGACGATTTGATTCGTGCGATTGCTTTGCGCGTTGAAATGAATTTGCACCGCGGTTTCAAGCGAGCTTTCCAAGCGGCGCGCGTGTTGAAGCACGCGACCAATATGCTCGGTCACGTCGGCAAGCCGCACGAGAAATGCATCGTGGGCATGCGCGTCGCGATGGTTTTCGAGGTAACTGTCGCGCAGCTCGCCAAGTGCATCGACTTGTTCCTCGCATAAGTCTTCGAGCTTGCGCAGTTCATTGCGCGCATGAAGCAAGGTACGCCAGTTGCTAAACGGGCGAGCGGGGTCGAGTAACTCCCGCTGCCAACGATCGAGCAACGTGGCGAGCGGCTGACGTAGATCGAGATAACGGTCGACCATGCCATTTAATAACCGCAGCATGAGTTCTTCGGGTTTGTTGGGCAGCCGCAGTTTGTCGGGAAGCGCGACGCCGTTTTCCACGCCGCGGCGCCGATACTCCAACACGCGCTCGCGCATTTGCTTGACGGTTTGGCTACCAAGATCGCGCACGGTGACGAGCAGACGATCGATCACGAAAAACGTGACTGGCCGCGTGATGAGTTCTTGCAGCGTTCGCCGCTCGTCCGCTCGAATGGGTTGCGCCGCAAGCGCCTCCAAACGTTGGGTCTCGCCGGTCGACAATTTGCGAAATACGAGCATGTCGTAGTCGCGCGTGCCGTCGTAGTAAGACGGATGTAAAAGGTTCGCCGCGTCGGTGAGATGAAGATCGTAAAGGCGCACACCGGTAAGCCGCGCCACGGTTTCACGCAGAACTTCGGGCGTGCTCGCCACTTCCTCGTGCATGACGTCAAGCCACAGCCACCCCACCGCTGGCATCGACTCCGGAACGGTTTCAAGCCATGTGGCTTGATCGGGCAAGAAGTGCAACGCGTCCATTGAAAAAACTTAGTCTTTTAGCCAACGCGCCACGTCGCGCGCGTAATAGGTGAGGACGCCGTCGGCGCCCGCGCGCTTAAATGCGGTCATGGCTTCAAGCACCGTCTTGCGCTCATCGAGCCAGCCATTTTGCGCGGCCGCCTTAAGCATCGCGTATTCGCCGCTGACTTGGTAGACGAAGGTCGGCGCGGCGAATGTGTCTTTTACCCGTCGCACGATGTCGAGATATGGCATGCCGGGTTTGACCATCACCATATCGGCGCCTTCTTCGAGATCGAGCCCCACCTCGCGCAGCGCTTCATCCGAATTGGCTGGATCCATTTGATACGCGGCTTTGTTTGATTTGCCTAAGTTCGCGGCGGAACCGACCGCGTCGCGAAATGGTCCGTAATACGCACTCGCGTATTTCGCGCTGTAGGCCATGATGCGCGTGTGAATCGCCTGGGCGTTTTCGAGCGCGTGGCGAATCGCGCCGATGCGGCCATCCATCATGTCGCTGGGCGCGACGATGTCGACGCCCGCCGTGGCTTGCACCAAGGCTTGCTCTTTAAGAATGGCGACGGTTTCGTCATTGAGCACGTAGCCATTCTCGTCAATGACGCCGTCTTGACCATGCGAGGTGTAGGGGTCAAGCGCAACGTCCGTCAACACGCCAAGCTCGGGAAAGCGCGTCTTGATTTCACGCACCACGCGCGGGACGAGACCGTTGGGATTGGTGGCCTCGCGACCATCGAGGGTTTTAAGCGATGCGTCGATTACCGGGAACAGCGCGAGGCAGGGAATGCCTAAACGCAGGGCGTCTTCGGCCACGGGTAATAAAAGATCGGCGCTTAGTCGTTCGACGCCCGGCATCGACGCAACCGATTCGCGACGTTGAGTGCCCTCAAGCACGAACACTGGGTAAATCAAGTCGTCGGACGTCACTACCGTCTCTCGCATCATGCGACGTGAAAAATCATCACGCCGCATTCGGCGCATGCGCATGGCGGGATAACGCGTCGCGAATGATGAGCGAGCTAATGTCATGACGGATAAATCCTTAGGAGTTGCTCGTTAATTAACCTAACAAAACAGCTTTACTAAAAATAATTAAAAAGCTTTTTAAAAAAACGTGAACTTTGCGAAAGGCTCCGAATCGTACAAATGGACGCTCGATGCGTCCCCCGCTTCTCCTCCCTGAGCGGGGCCTTTCTAACAAGGCGTTATCGCCCCGGTGCTTGCTCACTGGGGCTTTTTTTTGGGCCACGCCGTGGGTGGTGCGCCGAACCATTGGAGGACTCGTGCATCCGCATCTTCAAGACCGGTTCGATGAAGCGCGGAGAATGTTTGCACCGTATGCGGCGAACCTTCGAGAGCGCGTTGTATGCCTTCGAGCGCGCGACGCGTTTCGGTACGGTTGAGTTTGTCGGTTTTGGTGAGCAGCACATGAATGGGTTTTTGCGCGGGCGTGACCCAATCGATAAGGCGTTCGTCGAGTTCGGTTAGTCCGCGTCTTGAATCCATCAACAACACCACGCCCACGAGTTGTCTGCGTTCGCGCAGATAACCGCCGAGCAAAGCATCCCAACCCGCGCGCGTGGTACCGCTCGAAGCGGCGTATCCATACCCCGGCAGATCCACCAAATACCCCCACGAGCGATCGCGGTCGGCAACGAGGAAGAAATTCAAAAGCTGCGTACGCCCTGGGGTTTTGCTCGCAAATGCCAGCCCGCGTTGATTGCACAAAAGGTTGATCGCCGTCGACTTCCCCGCGTTCGAGCGGCCAACAAAGGCGACTTCGGGAATGTCGTCGTTGAATCCGGGTCCATCGAGTTGCGCCAGCGATGCGGCGGTGGAATAAAAACGAGCACGATGCAAAAGAGACGACATTAGGAGGCAAGGGCAGGGAGGCGACGACCGCTGGCTATAATAAGGAGTTTTTTTGAATCCGCCGCGCGGGTGGCGGGCTATTAAAGATTTGCCGAGGACTGAATGAAGCTGACGAAGTTGATCGTGCTGGGTGCATCGCTTTTCGCGGGACTAGCCGCCCATGCGCAACAAGCGAACGTGAGGCCCGACGCAGCGAAGGGCCAGGCGACGGCGGCGATTTGCGCTGGTTGCCACGGCGCGGATGGCAATTCACTTGCCCCGACGTTTCCCAAAATCGCGAGCCAACACTAC
>DASTRU010000042.1:0-3022 GCA_035761045.1 Burkholderiaceae bacterium
CGCCGGTTGCATGTTGGCTATCGTCGCCGACGGCATGGGCGGACGCACCGGCGGCGCGTTGGCGGCCGAGCAAGTGATTTCAACCGCGCGCAATCTATTCGAGGATTTCAATCCCGAACATCAGTCGGTGAATCAACTGCTCGGCGATATCGTTCGCGAGGCGCACACCATCATTCAACTCACGGCGGTAACGGCCGAGAAAGAGCCACACAGCACGATCGTGGCCATGGTGTTGCAGCCTAACCAGGTGAATTGGGCGCACGTCGGCGATTCGCGCTTGTATTACTTCAAGCACAACCAGCTTGAGTTTCGCACCACCGATCATTCCTACGTCGAGCATCTGGTACGCAACGGCAAGATCACGCGCGAAGCCGCGGCCACGCATCGCATGGGGCATGTGCTGACGAGCGCGCTTGGAACCGACAAGCCGCCGATCATCGATTTTGGCGAGGCGCGCGAACTCGAATGCGGCGACAGTTTTTTACTGTGCAGCGATGGGTTGTGGCATTACTTCACCGAGGAAGAACTCGCGCAAACCATCGTGTCGCAATCACCACGCGGCGCATCGGAGGCCTTGATCGAGAACGCGCGTTACCGTGCGCGCGGTAAAGGCGACAACTGCACGTTCGCCATCGTCAAACTCGTCGACCCCACGACCGAGGCTTAAGCCCCACCGACTTACCGGCCCAAGGGAATGGGGTTGGTCGCGGGCGGCGTGGCTGAGTTTTCCTTAGCTTTTTCGGCACGTTCGCGCCGCCGCTCGGCGCGTTCTTGTTGGCGTGCTTTCGCCTCGCGTTGTTTACGCGCGTAGACGTCGAGATTTTCATTCACGCGCGCGGCGCGCTGGGCCGCGTCACGCTCAAGCCGTGCTTTTTCCGCTTCGCGCGTTTGGCGCCGCGTGCGTTCTTGCTCCGCGTTGCGTGCGCGTTCGATGGCTTGACGATCGAAGTTGGTTTGTCGGCGCTCGCGGTCGTCCACGCGGCGCTGTGCGTCGTTTTGTCGCTGTTCACGGGTGGCCTCGAGCGCGGCGGCGTCGGCTTCGGCGCGACGTTTCGCTTCGTCGCGCTTTTGCTCGCGGGCTTCGTCGCGCAAGAGGCGAATACGCTGCTCGGCCTCAAGCTCGACCACGCGAACCTGCTTAAGCGCTTCACGTTGTTTGGCCAATGCTTGCGAGGCGCATGACGAGGCGAAGAATCGCTGTTGGCATTCAACCTCGCGGTCGTAGCGCAGCCATTCGATGCGCGCGCGCGCGCGCTTGACGTCGTCGAGCGCGGCCGCGGCTTGCGCCTGCGTTGCGATTGTTGAATGCGTGGCGCGCAGCGTGCGTGCGGCGTCGAGCATTTCGTCATCATCAATAGCGTGCGCAACGCCACAGACGAGTGCTAACGCTATGGCAGAATGCGCCGCCTTTTTTGACCATCCAAGCACGATGAGCATGCCATCCGAAGCGAAGGGAAAGGAACGCGCCGATCACGAGGCGCCGTCGAGTTCAGCGCGGATTATCGCCCAGCTTGCAACCGAGCTTGGCGTGCAAGCCGGGCAAGTGCGCAGCACGGTGGAATTGCTCGATGAAGGCGCGACGGTGCCGTTCATCGCGCGATATCGAAAAGAAGTCACGGGCAATCTCGACGACACGCAGCTACGCACGCTGGCCGAACGTCTCGTGTACTTGCGCGAACTTGAAGAGCGCCGCGCGGCGATTCTTTTAAGCATCGAAGAGCAAGGCAAGCTCACGTCAGAACTCGCGCAAGCGATCGCGCAAGCCGCCACGAAACAAACGCTCGAAGACCTGTACCTGCCTTACAAGCCGAAGCGACGCACGCGCGCGCAAATTGCCCGCGAGCTTGGCCTCGAGCCGCTCGCGCGTGCCTTGTTCGACGACCCCACGCTCGATCCGCAGGTCGAGGCCGCCAAGTACGTACAAGGCGATGTCGCCGACGCTAAAGCCGCGCTCGACGGCGCGCGCGACATTCTTTCGGAGGAGTTTGGCGAGAACGCGCACGTCCTCGGTCGCTTGCGGGAAAAATTGCGCACCGAAGGCATGGTGCGCTCCAAACGGCTGGAACACATCGCCGATGCGAAAGTGGCGGCCGATGCCGACAAGTTCCGCGATTACTTCGATTATTCGGAAGCGTGGAACACGGTGCCATCGCATCGCGCGTTGGCGATGTTTCGCGGACGGCAACAAGGCGTGTTGTCGGTCGCCCTAACGTTGGACGACGCCGCCGAGGAAGCGGTGGCCAATAAGCAGCCGCATCCGTGTGAAGGCGCGATCGCGGCGGTGGTCGGGCTGCGGCAACAAGGCCGCGCGGCCGATGCGTGGCTTGCGACCGTCGTGCGTTGGGCATGGCGGGTCAAGCTGCAACCCTCGCTCGAAACCGAATTGCTAACCGAACTACGCGAGCGCGCCGAGGAAGAAGCGATTCGCGTCTTCGGTCAAAACCTAAAGGATTTGTTGCTCGCGGCACCGGCGGGCGCCCGCGCCACGATGGGCTTGGACCCCGGCTTGCGCACCGGCGTGAAGGTCGCCGTGGTCGACGCGTCGTCCAAGTTGCTTGCGACCGACACGATTTATCCGCACGAACCGCATAAGCGGTGGGACGCATCGATCGCGGCCTTGGCCGTGCTTGCGCAAAAACATCGCGTGGAATTGGTGGCGATTGGTAACGGCACCGCATCGCGCGAAACCGGCAAGCTCGTCGATGAGTTGATCAAGCGGCATCCAGAACTCAAGCTCACCAAGGTGGTGGTGAGCGAAGCCGGCGCGTCGGTGTATTCGGCGAGCGAGTTGGCCGCCAAGGAATTTCCCGATCTGGACGTGAGCTTGCGCGGCGCGGTGTCCATCGCGCGACGTTTGCAAGACCCACTGGCCGAACTCGTGAAGATCGATCCAAAGGCGATTGGCGTGGGCCAGTATCAACACGATGTGAATCAACGCCGCCTGGCCGACAAGCTCGACGCGGTCGTGGAGGACTGCGTGAATGCGGTGGGCGTGGATGTGAATACCGCGAGTCCCGCGCTG
>DASTRU010000043.1:0-3843 GCA_035761045.1 Burkholderiaceae bacterium
CGCCATCAACGTGAAGCCAAACCACAACTCCTTGCGTAACTTCATTTGGCGCCTCCCGCACGCGCGTCGGCCGGCGCGACGTATTTATCGAGCGCGGCGATGTCCTCGTCCTTGACGTGGACCATCTCTTTCAACTTATCGACATCCACTTCCTCGACGTCTTCCTCGCGCGAGGGCCATTCGCCATCGCGTAGACATTGAATGCAACGCACGATCTCGACGATGCCTTGCAACAGCAACGCGGCGCCAGCGAGCGGGATGCCGAACTTGAACGGATAAATCGGTAAGGGTTCGGCCGAAAAGGTTTGTTCGCGAATCGCAAGCGACTCTTGCGCGAACGTCCAGCCCGCCCATGTCAAGGCGACGATGCCGGGCAGAAAGAACAGGATGTATAGCGTGAGGTCCACCGCGGCTTGCGTGCGCGGCTTGAAAAAACCGTACAACACATCGCCGCGCACATGGCCATTTTTCGATAGCGTGTAAGCGCCCGAAAGCATGAAGAGCACGCCATAGAGCATGATCTGCGCATCGAACACCCAGGCGTGAGGCTTATTCAGTACATAACGCGAGAACACCTCCCACGTGATGAGCGCGGTCAGGACCACGATGGACCACGCGAATATCTTCCCGATCAAGGTCGACAACTTATCGACCGCGAGCAAAAGCCGTTGCATCCAAACCCCCCGGTGGTCATTGCAAACAAACACGGCACGAAAAAGGGCGGCCCCTTAACCGCGGACCGCCCTTTTCAACGTTGCGACGTTCACCCCTTCTTCGCGGGAGCGCCAGCGCGCGAGAAGTAATGGTTGTAGGCCATTTTGTAGTCCACCAGCACGTCGTTTTGCCAACGTCCGGCGCGCTCGGCGAAAGCGCGTTGCGAGTCGAGCACTTTCTTGAACAGCGCGTTCTCGGCGGCCTTCTTTTCAATGACCTTGTCCCACGCGGCTAATTGCGCGCGCAAGATCGAGTCCGGCGTTTTATAGAAGTTGACCTTTTGCGCGCGCATCTCGGCGTAGTCTTTTGAATAACGCTCGATCGCCTTCCAGCTCATATCGGCCGAGGCGGCCTGCACGGCGTAATCGACGATGGACTTAAGCTCGGCCGGCAACGTTGCGTACTTCGTCTTGTTAAACAGAATCTCGAACTGCTCGGAGCACTGGTGGAAGCTTTGCAACATGCAGTTCTTCGTCACGTCGGGGAAGCCGAGGATGCGGTCGGACGACGCGTTGTTGAACTCGGCCGCGTCGATCAATCCACGATCGAGCGCCGGAATGATTTCGCCGCCAGGCAGCGGATTGACCGCTACGCCTAATTCGGTGAAGACATCCACCGCCAAACCGACGGTGCGGAACTTAAGCCCTTTAAGGTCTTCCACCTTGGCGATGGGTTTTTTAAACCAACCCAATGGTTGCGTGGGCATCGGACCATAGACGAACGATTGAACGTCTAAGTTAAGCGACTTATAAATTTCGTCGAGCAACTGTTTGCCGCCGCCGTAGTTGTGCCAGGCGAGCACCATGTTGGGATCCATCCCAAACGCGGGACCCGACCCCCACAGCGCCACCGCCGTGTTCTTGCCATACCAATACGCGACCACGCCATGGCCGCCATCCAAGGTGCCTTTGCTTACCGCGTCGAGTAACTGGAATGCCGGCACGACGGCGCCCGCGGGTAAGACATCGATGCGTAAACGACCGCCGGACATATCGTTGACTTTTTTCGCAAAGTCGTTGGCGTATTCGTGAAATATGTCCTTAGCTGGCCAGGTACTTTGAAAGCGAAAGGTGATTGGACTTTGCGCAACCGAGACCATGGGTGCCGCAAGGGCGGCGGTTCCGGCAGCGGCGCCAGCTAGGAACTTACGCCGGGCGGGTTTCGATTCGACGACGGTGGAAGTGGTGTTCACTGCGTCTAACGAATTGCGCGATGACGACATCAGAGGGTCTCCTAAGTGGTTGGACTAAGAACTAATGTCTTACGGCATCAAGTGCGCCGCTACGGACCTCGCGACTCTAAGCCGGCTCACCTTATTTTTGACATAAGGGTTACTGCTGACTTTGCATGTATCGCAAAGCAATCTCACGTTGATGAAAGACCATCGTCGATCGACACCACCGCGCCATTCACGAAACCCGACTCTTCGGCCACCAACATCATCAACGTGGTGTCGAGATCTTCAGGTCGTCCCACGCGTTTGCGCGGCAACATCTCGATCAACTTACGACCCGCTTCGGTCTCCCAATGCATGGCATTGATCTCCATTGCGATGTATCCAGGACATATTGCATTGACATTAATGCCGTAACGCCCCCACTCCACCGCCATGGCGCGCGTCATGTGAATCATCGCGGCCTTGCTCATGCAATACACGCCGATTTGCGGCACGACACGCAAACCCGCGACGCTTGCGATATTCACGATGCGACCACTTTTGACTCCGCCGGGCGCGGTGCCGTTGGCGCGCGCGATCATGCGCTTGGCCACTTCTTGCGCCACGAAAAACGCACCTCGCGTATTCGTGTTCATGACGAAGTCGTACGACTCGGGTGTGACTTCATGCAGGCGAGCCGTGGCCGACACGCCCGAGTTATTCACGAGGATATCGATTGGCCCCGCCTCGGTTTCCGTGTGCGCCACGGCGGAACGAATCGACGCGATATCGGTCACGTCAAGCGGCACGACATGTGCATCGCCACCTTCGGCTTCGATGACGGCGCGCAATTCCTTAAGGCGATCAATACGACGCGAAGCCAGCGCGACGCGTGCGCCGGCTTGCGCGAGCACGCGCGCGAACCGCGCGCCGAGTCCGCTGGAGGCGCCCGTGACTAATGCCGTGCGCCCTTCAAGATTGATTTCAAAGCCCATGCTCGATCCTTACTCAAGCTGCCATGAATCGCGCTACGCAAGGGGCTGCAACGCCTTCGAGGCGCGAGGATCATCGCATACAATCTTTAGCGTTTTCCCTAGTGTTTATCGATCGCGCCCGTCGCGTCACGCACCTAAAACTTCGTATCGACCATGATGAATCACGCCGAACTCGTCGCCCGCCAACAGCAACTCGTGCAAGAGCACGGACCACGTGAATCGATGGAGTACGACGTGGTCATCGTGGGTGGCGGACCAGCGGGTCTTTCGGCGGCCATACGCCTTAAGCAACTCGACGCGAACATCAATGTATGCGTGATTGAAAAAGGCTCCGAGCTTGGCGCGCACATTCTTTCTGGCGCGGTGATGGACCCTCGCGCGATGAACGAACTCTTTCCCGATTGGAAATCACGCGGCGCGCCGTTGAACGTGCCGGTGACGGAGGATCGCTTCGTATTCCTAACCGAGCGTGGGCAAGTTCGAACACCAAGCTGGGGTTTGCCAAGCGTGTTCAAGAACGAAGGCAATTACGTGATAAGCCTTGCGAACGTGGTGCGTTGGCTCGGACAACAAGCCGAAAACTTAGGCGTTGAAATATTCCCCGGCTTCGCGGCCGCCGAGATTTTGTACGACGACAACGGCACGGTTAAAGGCGTCGCCACCGGCAATATGGGCGTGGACCGCAATGGCGAACCAACAAGCGATTTTCAACTCGGCATGGAATTGCATGCGAAGTACACCTTGTTCGCCGAAGGCTCGCGCGGACACTTAGGCAAGCAGCTCATCGCACGCTTTAATTTGAACGAAGGGCGCGATCCGCAAAGCTACGGTATTGGCATCAAGGAGTTATGGGAGATCGATCCCGCGCGGCATCAAGCCGGGCTTGTCATGCATACCGCTGGCTGGCCGCTTGATCGTTCAACTTACGGCGGCTCGTTCATGTATCACATGGACAATCACCAAGTCGCGGTCGGCTTC
>DASTRU010000044.1:0-4549 GCA_035761045.1 Burkholderiaceae bacterium
GAAATTTTGACGCACGAAGGCAAGGTGGAACTCGCCGAGGAAATCGCGCGCGAGACGGGCCGCGCGATCGGCTGGAAACCGCCTAAGAAACCGAAGAAGAAAGTCGCGAAATCCGAGGACGGCGAGGAAGAAGAGGAAGAAGAGCCGCCGAAGAAAAGCAAAGCCAAACCCAATCCGATCGAACAAGTGCAGTTCTCGCAATTCATCGTTCAATAACCCGCCATGGCCGACCAGTTCTTATCGCAAGACGAAGTCGACGCGCTGCTGGAAGACGTGACCGGCGAGAGCCAGCACGTCGAGGAAGCCGCCAAGCCCGCCGACGGCATTCGCTCGTACGACCTCGCAAGCCAAGAACGCATCGTGCGCGGGCGCATGCCGGCGCTCGAAATCGTGAACGACCGGTTCGCGCGCAACTTACGCATCGGCTTGTTCAACTTCATGCGCCGCACGCCCGAGGTGTCGATCAACGCGGTGAAGGTGCAAAAGTACGGCGCGTTTTTGCGCGACATCGTGGTGCCGACCAATATCAACGTCGTGCAAGTCAAGCCCTTGCGGGGCAATGGATTGATCATTTGCGATCCGGCCTTGGTGTTTGGCGCGATCGACAGTTTGTTCGGCGGCAACGGCAAGTTGCACACGCGCTTTGAAGGGCGCGATTTTTCCGCGACCGAGCAACGCATCATTCAGCGCTTGGTGGAAGTCGCGATCGCCGAATACAAAAAAGCGTGGGAAGGCATCTTCCCGTTGCAACTCGAATACGTACGCTCGGAAATGCACACGCAGTTCGCGGCGGTGGCCACGCCGTCGGAAATCGTGGTGACCACCTCGTTCTCGCTTGAAATTGGCGATGTGTCGGCCGGGCAAATGCATATCTGCATCCCCTACTCCACCTTCGAGCCAATTCGCGAACTGCTGTTTTCAACGCTCGCAGGCGACGCGACCGAACCCGACAAACGTTGGGTGCGCTTGCTCACGCATCAAATTCAATCGGCCGAGGTCGAGCTGGTGGCCGAACTCGCGCACGCGAACGCGCGGCTTGGCGATTTGCTCGAACTGGAAGTCGGCGACTTTATCGAGCTCGACATCAAGCCGTTGATCGACGTCAAGGTCGACCAAGTGCCGCTACTGACTTGCCGCTACGGCACGCACACCGGCCGGTACGCCATCCAAGTCGAGCGCTTTGAAACGCACGACCACGAACTCAACATCGGAGACTCTCATGCCTAACGAGACCCCGGCCGAAGGCCAAGGCGCCGCCGACGACGATTGGGCCGCCGCGCTGGCCGAGCAATCGGCCGCTAGCGCCGCCGCGGCGCCGGCCGCTTCGCCCGCCGTGGGCGCGGACAAATTGTTCGATCCACTTACGCCCGGCCCGGGCGCGCAGCAGCCCAACGATATTCAGCTCGTGCTCGATATTCCGGTGCAGCTGACGGTGGAGCTGGGCCGCACGCGCATCGCGATCAAGCAGATCCTGCAGCTCGCGCAAGGGTCGGTCATCGAACTCGATGCCCTAGCCGGCGAGCCGATGGACGTGCTCGTCAATGGGTGCTTGATCGCGCAAGGCGAGGTGGTGGTGGTCAACGACCGGTTCGGCATCCGGCTGACCGACATCGTCACGCCGTCGGAGCGGATGCGTCGTTTGAATCGCGGCTAAGCGCGTTCGTACAACCAGCGGCCAAACTTAATGCCGCCAACGATCAATCCGGCCGCGAGCAAGCCGACGACAAGCACATTCATGTCGATCGTGCGTTGATTGAGCATGACGCCGCCGGTGATCAAGCACCACGCGATCGGCGCCAACGGCTTGGTCGGTCGGCCATTGCTCGCGCGCGACACCGCGACGATGAAAACAATCAAGCCCGCGATTGGCAGTAGCAAAAACATCGTGTCGTCTCCTCCTTGCGGCGACCATCGTCTGAATTAGCTGCTTATTACAGCATTGCTCGGCGTTTCAACGCCCCCCGGCAACCCTCAAGATTTCGTGCGAAAGCGTTGCGAACGTTTAACCTCGCGACGGTTTCAACCCTTATTGATCGACATCATGTCCACCACCTCTTTTAGCTGTTTCGCCGTCCGTCATGCCGCCATGGGAGCCGCACGATGAGCGCCGCCGCCCCGGGAAGCATGCTGACCGTTTTGATCGTGCTGGCCGGCTGCGCCGCCGCCTTGCCTTGGGCGCTGCGCCGTTTGCGCTTGGTGCCCACGCCCAAGCCCGGCAGCCTGCGCGTCGTGCAAAGCGTGATGGTGGGCCAGCGGCAGCGCATCGTCGTCGTCGAAGTCGCGGGTAAATGGGTCGTGGCCGGCGTTACGCCAACCAATGTGAATTCGCTCGCGGTGCTCGACCCGCCAGCACCCGAAACGTCGTCCGTCGTCATCGACGGCGACGCCGAGGGCGAAACATCGCTTTCACCCACCAGCACGGCGGCCACCGGGCCCGGCGCCACACCCGCGTCGGCCTTCTTGGCCGTACTTGAAAAACTAAAGAATGCGCGCCGCTAAGTTTTTTACTTTCCTTATCGCCACGGCAGGCACCGCCGCCCTTGCGCCCACCGCCTGGGCGCAAGCCGGCCCGTTAAGCGTGGTGGCCACGCAAGCCAACGGGGCCACCACCTATTCGGTGCCGATTCAAACCCTGTTGATCTTCACCGCGCTGTCGTTCTTGCCGGCGGTGCTGTTGTTGATGACGGGCTTCACGCGCATCGTCATCGTGCTGTCGTTATTGCGCATGGCACTGGGCACGCAATCGTCGCCGCCCAATCAAGTGATCATCGGCCTATCGCTGTTCCTCACGTTTTTCGTGATGGGCCCCACCTTCGATCGTATTTATGCCGAAGCGTATAAACCGTTGTCGGAAAACACGATCAACTTCGACGCCGCGCTCGAACGTGGCGCGGCTCCATTACGCAGCTTCATGCTTAAACAAACGCGCGAGGCGGACTTAGGCCTGTTCGCCAAACTCGCGCGCATCGAACTTCCCAAGGCCGAGGACACTCCGCTACGCATCCTCGTGCCCGCCTTCGTCACCAGCGAACTCAAGACCGCGTTTCAAATCGGCTTCATGGTGTTCGTGCCGTTTCTCGTCATCGACATGGTCGTGGCGAGCGTACTCATGTCAATGGGCATGATGATGGTCTCGCCGGTGCTGGTCGCGTTGCCGTTCAAACTCATGCTGTTCGTCTTGGCCGATGGATGGAATTTATTGATCGGCTCTCTCGCCGCGAGTTTCTCGACATGACGCCGCAATTCGCGCTTAGCTTTGGGCAGCAAGGCTTGCAAGTGCTGCTGATGGTCGCCGCGCCCTTGCTGCTCGTGGCGCTGGCGATTGGCTTAGTCGTATCGGTGCTGCAAGCCGCCACGCAAATCAACGAAGCCACGCTGTCATTCATTCCTAAGTTAATCGGCGTGTTGGGCGTGCTCGTGTTGGCCGGGCCGTGGATATTGCAAACCTTGGTCGATTATTTACAGCGCGTGATCACCGGCATTCCCGGTGCCATCGGCTAACTCATTAGTCCATCGTGATTACCGTATCGGAGGCCCAACTCACCGCGTGGTTGAGCTTATGGTTATGGCCCTTTTTACGTGTGCTGGCGTTGTGCTCGTCGGCACCGGTGTTGTCTCATCGATCGGTACCCGCCCGATTGCGCATTGGTCTTTCGCTTGCCGTGTCGGTGTTGATCGCGGGGTTGGTGCCCTCGCCTCCACCCGTTCCACTAATGTCCGCGCAAGCCGGCGCCATCGCCATGCAACAAGTGTTGATTGGCCTCACGGTGGGGTTTGCCGCGCGGCTCGTGTTCGCGGCATTTGAACTGGCCGGCGAAATCATCGGCTTGCAAATGGGCTTTGGATTCGCGGGCTACTTTGACCCGCAATCCAATTCGAGCGGAACGTCCATCTCGAGCTTCTTGGGCGCGACGGGCACGTTGTTGTTCATCGCCTTGGGCGGGCACCTACTGCTGTTGCTTGCGGTCGTGTCGAGCTTCGATGCATTCCCCATCTCGGACATGCCGTTTGATTTCCTCGCGCGCGCCAATCCCTTGCAATGGGGCACGTTGTTGTTTCGTACCGCCTTGCTCGTCGCGCTGCCGTTCGTGGCGCTGCTGCTGTTCGTGAACCTAGCGCTGGGTGTGATCTCGCGTGTCGCGCCGCAGTTCAACATCACCGCCGTGGGCTTTTCGGCCACCATTTTGGTCGGGCTTACCGGGCTAGCCGCGGGGTTGCCGATGCTTGAACAACCGATGAACGATGCATTGATGCAAGTGCTTAGCGCATTTCAGGCATAAGGAACTCGCGGCAGGGTTTTTCTTACTCATAAGGCCAGGCGGCCTTTGTGGCCGCTTTCCGTCCATACGAGTGAGACCTTCCGATGCGCGTGCCTGCTCTTTTTAAATCCTGTTTTTCGTGCCTTCCAGCACCTGCATCGCCATCGTCCGATCGCGAACACAGCGTTTCTCTTGGAGACGCAGCGTCAGAATATCACTCCGCCATTGACGACGGCGAGCAACCCAATGAGGCAGACAGCGCCTGCTCAGACGCAACGTCCGACTATAAA
>DASTRU010000045.1:0-4215 GCA_035761045.1 Burkholderiaceae bacterium
GATCTCGAAGGTTGGCTTGACGATAAACGCGTTACTGAAATCGAATGTCTGGTGCCTGACTTAACAGGCGTGGCGCGCGGCAAGATCTTGCCGCGCGAGAAATTCACCGAAGAGCGCGGCATGCGCTTGCCCGAGTCGGTCCTGGGCATGACGGTGACCGGCGAAGCGCCGATGAATCCCGAATACTTGCGCATCATCGCGCCCAGCGATCGAGACATGATCTTGCGCGCCGACCCGAGCACCGTATGCCTCGTGCCGTGGGCCGTCGATCCCACCGCGCAAGTCATTCACGATTGTTATTTCGCCGACGGCGCACTGGTTGATTTCGCGCCGCGCACCGTGCTCAAACGCGTGATCGAGCTGTACCACCGCGCGGGGCTCGAACCCATCGTCGCGCCTGAGCTTGAGTTTTATTTAATCGCGCAAAACACGAATCCCGACGAACCGTTGCGACCGCCCGTGGGCCGCAGCGGCCGCGCCGAAACGGCGCGCCAGCATTACAGCATCGACGCGGTCAATGAATTCGACCCCCTGTTCGAAGACATTTACGACTGGGCGAAGTTGATGGAGCTTGAAGTCGACACCTTGATCCACGAAACCGGCGCGGGCCAAATGGAAATCAACTTCCTGCACGGCGAGCCCTTGGGCCTAGCGGATAAGGTGTTCTACTTCAAACGCACGCTGCGCGAAGCCGCGCTACGCCACAAGATGTACGCGACCTTCATGGCCAAGCCGATGGCCGGCGAGCCCGGCAGCGCGATGCACATTCATCAAAGCATCGTGGACCGCGCGACGGGCCGCAATATTTTTAGCGATGCCGATGGCGCGCCTTCGCAAACCTTCGTGCATTACATCGGCGGCTTGCAAAAGTACTTACCCGCGGCGATGGCCTTGCTCGCGCCGTATGTGAATTCATATCGACGTTTGGCGCGGCATACGGCCGCGCCGATCAATATCGAATGGGCACGCGATAATCGCACCGTCGGTATTCGCGTACCGCAAGCCACCGCCGCCGCGCGGCGTATTGAAAATCGCGTGGTCGGCGCGGACGCGAATCCGTATGTCGCGCTCGCGGTCACATTGGCGTGTGGTTGGTTGGGCATGCAAGAAGGTTTGCATCCCAGCGCCGAAGCCACGGGCAGCGCCTACGACAACGATTATCAATTGCCGCGCGGTTTGTCCGAAGCCTTGCGTTTGCTTGAAGACACCACGCCCTTGCATGACGTGTTAGGCGAACGGTTCGTGAATGTGTATTGCGCGGTGAAAGAGCTCGAGCACGACGAATTCATGCAAGTCATTAGTCCGTGGGAGCGCGAGCATTTGTTATTGCACGTATAGCGGTGTTCATGAACGACGATCTCAACACGCAAGCTAAGTCCAACGCGCCGATTTCAACACCGGCCGACGCCATGCGCGCGCTCGCGCTCGACGGCCGCATGCTGATCGACGGCGCGCGTTGCGACGCCCACGATGGCCAACGGTTTGATGGCATCACGCCGATCGACGGCAGCACGATCGTCGAAATCGCGCGAGGCACCGCGATCGATGTCGATCGCGCGGTGACGTCCGCGCGCGCCGCGTTCGAGGACCGCCGCTGGGCCGGTAAATCGCCCGCGCAACGCAAGGACGTGCTTATTAAATTCGCGCAACTCGTTCAAGCGCATCGCGACACGCTCGCGCTGATCGAAACCCTCGACATGGGTAAGCCGATTCGCCATAGCCGCGCGCTCGACGTGCCACTCGCCGCCAACACCTTGCGTTGGTATGGCGAGGCGATCGACAAGCTGTACGGCGAAGTCGCGCCCACGCCCGGCGATGCATTGGCGCTCATCACGCGCGAACCGGTCGGCGTCGTCGCGGCCATCGTGCCGTGGAATTACCCGATGTTGATGGTGAGTTGGAAGATCGCGCCGGCATTGGCCGCTGGCAATAGCGTGATTCTTAAGCCCAGCGAGAAAGCGTCGCTAACCGCCTTGCGCTTGGGCGATCTCGCGCTTGAAGCCGGCATTCCGCCTGGTGTGTTCAATGTGGTCACGGGCTATGGACCTGAAGCGGGCGAAGCGCTCGGCTTGCATATGGATGTCGATTGCATCGCGTTTACCGGCAGCACGCGTACCGGCAAACGCATCGTCGAAATGGCCGGGCGCAGCAACCTGAAGCGTGCGTGGACCGAGCTTGGCGGTAAATCGGCCAACATCGTGTGCGCCGATTGTCCGAATCTTGACGACGCGGTGGCGAGCGCGGTTGGTTCGATCTTTTTCAATCAAGGCGAATCGTGCAACGCGCCGTCGCGCTTATTCGTCGAGAGGTCGATCAAGGACGAATTCCTAAGGCGCGCGCTCGAACGCGTGCCGCGTTACGAGCCCGGCGATCCGCTCGATCCAAAAACCACGGTCGGCGCCATCGTGGACAAAACGCAGCTCGACACCGTCATGCGCTATATCGACAGTGGCCGCGACGAAGGCGCACGCTTGCTCGTGGGCGGTGAACGCGCGCGCATCGAGACTGGCGGCTACTATGTGCGCCCGACGATTTTCGACAATGTGCGGCCGGCGATGACCATCGCGCGCGAGGAAATCTTCGGGCCCGTGTTGTCGGTGATTGAATTCGACGACGTGAACGACGCCGTGCGCCAAGCCAATGCAAGTCCATATGGCTTGGCCGCCGCGATATGGACGGCGGACCTATCCAAGGCGCATCGCGTCGCGCGTGCCTTGCGCGCCGGCACCGTCCATGTGAATCAATACGACGATGACGACATTACCGTGCCGTTTGGCGGCTATAAACAATCGGGCAACGGGCGCGATAAATCGTTGCACGCCTTCGATAAATACACCGAATTAAAAACCACATGGATCAAGCTGTAAGCGCATCGCCCACGCCGGACGATGCGGATGAAACGCCAAGCGCCGCGCCTTTTCCGCGCGGGGTTAAATCATTCGTGCTGCGCGCGGGACGCATGGGGCCGGGCCAACAACGCGCGTTGCAAGAGTTAGGTCCTAAGTTTTGCGTGGATGTAGCGCATGCGCTCGCGCAAGGCGTGCCGCTTGATCTCGCGGCCGTCTTTGGCAACGACCAGCCGGTGATATTCGAAATCGGTTGCGGCATGGGCGAGACGACCGCGCATATCGCGGCCGCGATGCCGCAACGTAATTTCCTCGGCGCCGAGGTTCATATCGCCGGCGTGGGTGCATTGCTTAAACGTATCGGCGAAAAACAACTTAGTAATTTGCGTATCGCGCGTCACGACGCGGTCGAGATCGTGCAACGCTTGATCGCGCCCAACACGCTCGCTGGCGTGCATGTGTTCTTCCCCGACCCGTGGCACAAAAAGCGGCATCAAAAACGCCGCCTCATTCAAACGCCGTTCGTGCGCGAGCTTGCGTCGCGCATCAAGCCCGGTGGTTATCTGCATTGCGCGACCGATTGGCAAGACTATGCCGAGCAAATGCTGGAAGTCCTAAGCGCCGAGCCCTTGCTAAAAAACACCGCGCAAGGCTATGCGCCCAAGCCCGATTACCGGCCGTTGACTAAGTTCGAACAACGCGGACTAAAACTGGGCCATGACGTATGGGACTTAGTGTTCACGCGCGTGTGAACGAAAACGTGCCGCCTAACGCGATGCGTCTTGTCCCTTGATCTCCAAGGCGCGCGCGTAAATCGCGTTGCGTGGCGCGCCCGTGATCTCCATCGTCAACGCGACCGCTTGCTTAAGTGGTAATTCGCGCACGAGCGGAATGAGTAATCGGTCGAGCTTGGCCGTATCGACTAAGTCGTGCGCCGGCGCGCCTTCGACGAGCAATACGAACTCACCACGCGAGCGATTCGCGTCGTGCGCGAACCACGCGTGCGCCTCGCCCAAGGTAAGCGCATGGATTTGCTCGTGCAATTTGGTGAGTTCACGCGCGATCACGCAACGGCGGTGCGGCCCCAATCCATTCGCCAATGCGTGCATCGTGTCGTGCACGCGATGCGGCGCTTCGTAAAGCACGAGCGTGGAGGAAAGCGGTGCAAGTGCGTCGATCGCTTTGGCGCGCGCTTCGTTCTTCGTCGGCAAGAAGCCGACAAAATGAAACGACGGTTCGACGAAACCGCTCACCGATAAAGCCGTCGCGACCGCGCTCGCGCCTGGAATCGGAACCACCGCCAAGCCCGCCTCGCGCACGGTTTGCACGAGGCGGCCGCCAGGGTCCGAAACTCCCGGCGTGCCCGCAT
>DASTRU010000046.1:0-7887 GCA_035761045.1 Burkholderiaceae bacterium
CATGCGCGGCGACGGCACCGAAACCCACGGCACCAAGCCCGCGCGTAAGTTCGCCAACCGATTGCATGGCCGTTACGGCAAGCCGGTGGAGTTCGTCGACGAGCGCTACACCTCGGTCGAAGCCGAAGCCACTTATGGGAAAATCGGGCCCTCCGATCACCACGCCGCCGCGCTCATTCTTAGGCAATACCTCGATGCTCTCCCGCCCGGTGCCTGATGCCGAAGCCGCTTACGCCACGCTGCGCGACGCCGTGAGCGAGCGGCTTTCTTCCAATAGTCAGCGCCCCGCCATCATCGGCGTGCATTCGGGTGGCGCGTGGATCGCCGAGCGTCTCGCCCGCGATCTTGGTTTAAGCGACTTAGGTTTTCTCGACATTAGTTTTTATCGCGACGATTTCTCGCGCATCGGCTTGCATCCGCAAGTGCGTCCAACGGCGATCGACTTCGCGCTTGATGATCGCGATGTCTTGCTCGTCGACGACGTGCTCTACACCGGTCGCACCGTGCGCGCCGCGCTCAACGCCTTGTTCGATTACGGCCGACCCGCGCGCGTGGAACTCGCGGTGCTCGTTGACCGGCATCACCAAACCCCGCCCGATTGCCGCGAGCTGCCAGTCGCGCCCACGTACGCAGGCGCCTCGCTCGCCTTGCCGGCCGGCGCGCAGCTCGTGCTCGCGCGCGACGACCGTAACCGCTTCACCCTCGCGATCGAACACGGCTAAGTTTTTAGTAAACGACATGCGCAACCCTCAACTCAACGATCGCGGCGAACTCAAGCATTTGCTGACCACCGAGGGACTGCCCAAGCGGATCATCGAAACCATTCTCGATACCGCCGCCGGATTCGTCAGCGTGGGCGAGCGCGACGTTAAAAAGGTGCCGCTGTTGCGCGGCAAGAGCGTGTTTAACTTGTTCTTCGAGAACAGCACGCGCACGCGCACCACGTTCGAGATCGCGGCCAAGCGATTGAGCGCCGACGTCATCAACCTCAACATCAACGCGTCAAGCACGAGCAAGGGCGAAAGCTTGCTCGACACCATCGCCAACCTCTCGGCGATGCAAGCCGATATGTTCGTCGTGCGCCATGCGTCGAGCGGCGCGCCGTACTTAATCGCCGAACACGTCGCGCCGCATGTGAGCGTGATCAACGCTGGCGACGGGCGCCACGCGCATCCGACGCAAGGCTTGCTCGACATGTACACGATTCGCCATTACAAGCGCGACTTCACCAAGCTCACGGTCGCGATCGTTGGCGACATCTTGCATAGCCGCGTCGCGCGCAGCGACATTCACGCGTTGACCACGCTAGGCGTGCCCGAAGTGCGCGCGATTGGCCCGCGCACCTTGCTGCCCAGCGGGCTTGATCAACTCGGCGTGCATGTGCATCACGACATGAACGAAGGCCTCAAGCGTGCCGACGTGATCATCATGCTCAGACTGCAAAACGAGCGCATGCAAGGCGCGTTATTGCCGTCGGCGCAGGAATACTTCAAGAACTACGGCCTCACGCCCGAACGGCTAGCGCTAGCCAAGCCCGACGCGATCGTCATGCATCCAGGCCCGATGAATCGCGGCGTGGAGATTGACAGCGCGGTGGCCGACGGCCCGCAAAGCGTCATCCTTCCGCAAGTCACGTTCGGCATCGCCGTGCGCATGGCGGTGATGAGCGTGGTGGCGGGGAATTGAGATTGGCCATGAAACTCCTCCTCCAAAACGCCCACGTCATCGACCCCGCCAATGCGATGGATCGCATCGCCGATATCGCGATCGCGGACGGACGCGTCGTCGCGGTGGGCTCCACGCCGGCCGACTTCACGCCCGAGCGCATCGTCGATGTATCCGGTCTCGTGGCCGCGCCTGGTTTAGTGGAGTTGAGCGCGCGTTTACGCGAGCCCGGGCAGGAATACCGCGCGACGCTTGAGTCCGAGATGCAAGCGGCGTTGCACGGCGGCGTGACGACGCTTTCGTGCCCGCCCGACACCGATCCGCCGCTAGACGAGCCTGGCCTCGTCGAGATGCTTAAGTTTCGCGCGCAGGCGTTGAACCAAGCGCATGTCTATCCGCAAGGCGCGTTAACGATCGGGCTGCAAGGCGCGATCATCACCGAGATGAACGAGCTGACCGATGCTGGCTGTATCGGCTTCGGTCAAGCCGAGTGCCCCATCGAGAACACTCAAGTGTTGCTGCGCGCGATGCAATACGCGCACACGTTTGGTTATGTGGTGTGGCTGCGTCCGCAAGATCCGTGGCTTGGGCGTGGCGGCGTCGCGCATGCGGGACCGGTGGCCGCGCGCTTGGGGTTGTCGGGCGTGTCGAGCGCGGCGGAATCGGTGGCGCTGCACACCATATTCGAACTCGTGCGCATGACGGGTTGCAAGGTGCATTTGTGTCGGTTGTCGAGCGCGCAAGGCATTGCGTTGCTGCGCGAAGCCAAGCGCGAAGGCTTGCCAATCACCGCCGACGTCAGCATCAATCACGTGCACCTCATCGACATCGACATCGGCTATTTCGATCCGATGAAGCGCTTGATTCCGCCCTTGCGCGCGCAGCGCGATCGCGACGCGATTCGCGCGGGCTTGGCCGACGGCACGATCGACGCGATCACGTCCGACCATTGCCCGGTCGATGACGACGAAAAGCTGTTGCCCTTCGATCAAGCCAGCCCCGGCGCGACGGGCTTGGAATTGTTGTTGCCGCTCGCGCTTAAATGGGCCGATGAATGTGGACTGAGTCCCGCGCGCGCGATCGAAAAAATCGCGCTCGCGCCCGCGCGCATTCTGGGCTCGGGCGGCATTCATGTTCAGGCGGGGTCGCTCGCGCTTGGCATGCCCGCAGACCTTTGCCTGTACGACCCGCACGCGCGTTGGCGCGTCGAGCCGCGCGCGCTTGCCAGCCAAGGCAAGAACACGCCATTTCTCGGCATGGAGCTGCAAGGCCAAGCGCGCTACACCATCGTGGGCGGCCACATCGCGTACGAAGCGACTAAGGAATTCGCCGCATGACGCGTGTGCGTATCGTGTTACGCCTCGCGGCGCTTATCGTGCATACGTTAGTCGGTTTGTTTTGCGCCTTAGTGATTTTTGTAATCGTCGGCGCGCGCGGGCGCGCAGCGATCACGCGATGGTGGAGCAAAGGGGTCTTGCGAATTAGCGGCATGCGGCTTGACATCGCCAACGCCCCGCGAGACTTAGCCGAATTGCGCGGCGCGCTTCTCGTGTGCAACCACATCTCGTGGATCGACATTTACGTACTCAACGCACTCATCCCCGCGCGATTCGTCGCTAAGGCGGAGATTCGTGGCTGGCCGATCATCGGCTTACTCGCGAAACGTTCGGGCACCTTATTCATCGAACGTGGCCGCCGCCACGCGGTGCATAACGTATTGCAGTCGATGGCTAAAAAACTAAAGGCCGGCGAGCCGTGCATTATTTTTCCCGAAGGCACGACGAGCGACGGCACCTCGGTGCTGCCGTTTCACGCCAACTTATTGCAAGCCGCGTTTGAAGCCGGCGTGCCGATTCGGCCGCTCGCGCTTCGCTATCTACAAGACGGCGCGACCACGACGATTCCCGCTTACGTGGGCGACGATGTGTTAATTGATTCGGTTGTGAGAGTGTTCGGCGCCAGCCATTTGCAAGCCCAGCTTCACATACTCGCGCCGATCAACCCGCGCGATTGCGCGACCCGCCACGAAGCCGCCGCGCACGCGCGTAGCGCGATCACCGGTGCTTTACGACTGCCGCTTGCGGACACCGCACCTGCCACTGGCGCCGATCCGGTCCCAGCGCCACGCCCGTAAGGCACCCGCCCCACACGCAGCCCGTATCGAGCGCGAGCAGGTCGGGCCGCAAAACAAGACCTAGCGTTGACCAATGCCCGCACACAATCGGCGTACCACGCGTGCGACGGCCGGGTACATCGAACCACGGCATGAAGCCCACGGGGGCGCTACCGACGCCTTCCTTGGTTTTGAAATCCATCGTGCCGTTCGCATCACAAAAGCGAAGGCGCGTGAGTGCATTGATGACGACGCGATGACGATCGGCGCCGACCAAGGCGTCGTCCCACCGCGCGGGCTCGTTGCCATACATCGTCGCCAAAAACTCGCGCACATGATCGCCACGCAAGCCGCCTTCCACCTCGGCGGCCAACGACAACGTTTGCTCAAGCGTCCATTGCGGCAACACGCCCGCATGCACGAGCAAATGTCCATGCGCGTAATGCGCGAGCGGCCGATGGCGTAACCAGTTGATCAACTCGTCGCGATCGGGCGCGTCGAGGATGACATCCAGCGTGTCGTCCGCATGCGCTGGGCGAATGCCATACGCCACGGCGAGGACGTGCAGGTCGTGATTACCAAGCACGGTCACCGCGCGTTCGCCTAAGGATTTAACGAAGCGCAGGGTTTCGAGCGACTGCGGGCCGCGATTGACTAAGTCGCCGCAGAACCATAAGGGCGCGTTCGCGGGGACGAGGTCAAGTAGGCGCTTGAGCGGGTCTAGGCAGCCTTGGAGGTCGCCGATGGCGATGGGCAAAGGTAGTGAATTAGTCATCGCGTCGCTTGTCCTTAAGCACTAACCAACGCGGTACGCGCATGTGCACGATGCGTGCGTAAAGCCATAAGTACGAAGCGACGAATAAAACACTAAACCCCATCAGCATGGGCCCATTGTCATAAAACACCACGGCCGGACCGACGGCGAGCGACGACAATACCCATAGGTAAGGCGATGTCATCGCGTTGCGCCACGTGCGTCGCTCGGGCACCGTCGTACCGATGGCCCAACGCACCACGCGTCGATAAATCAAATGATGAAGATGCGCCGCGTCTGGCATGCCGGGATGCGCGCCCTTGACGAACTTGCGGCGCCAAATCGAGAACGCGACTTCAAACAAGGGATACGCAAGCAGCAAGACGGGAAACCACGCCGACACTTGCGCATTGCGCGCGACGAGCAAGATCGACATCGCGCCGAGCATGAAACCTAAGAAATACGCGCCGCCGTCGCCTAGGAAAATGCGTCCGTGTGGGTAATTCCAAAACAAAAATCCGCAGATCGAGCCGGCCATCAACAAGCTGCATGACACAACGAAGGAATCGCCCACCTTAAGCCCGACGAGACCGAGGCCGGCGAACATCACCGCGCACACCACGCCCGCGAGACCGTTAAGGCCATCGATGAGATTGATCGCGTTGGTGATGGTGAGCAGGGCTAAAAGAGTGAGCCCGATCGCGAATGGTTGAAACGCAAACAGCGTATCGATGGCGGGAATATCGATACGCACGATGCGCACGTCGAGCAGCCACCAGCCCAGCACGCACGTGGCGGCCATCAACACCATGCGCCAGCGCGGCGCGACGCGGCGCGTTAAGTCTTCGGTCAAGCCGCCAAGAAATGCGATCGACGAGCAGGCGATCAGCAACAGCGCTTGCGCGCCAACGTTGCGGTCCTTAACCCAAATCCCCGCCGCGCCTAATGTCACGGCGATGAATACGCCCAAGCCGCCGATGCGCGGCACGGCGTGCGCATGCAGCTTGCGTGCTTCGTCGCCGATGTGATCGAGCGTGTAACGCGCATGCCAGCGCACCGCGCGTAGAACGCCGAGCGAAACGAGTAATGAAACGAGAAGCGCAAGGCCAAACGAAAACATGGCATGCCTACGTAAAGGGGTGCGGCTCGGATGCGAGCAGTGCGCGGTAACGCCAAAACGCGGCGCTCGACCACATCCGCATGAGGCTAGTGAGATGCCAGCGTAAATGACGCAGCGATCGATGCGACGCGCGTTGCGCGGCATGAACCGCCACGGCACGCGGACATACGCGTAGATGTCCGCCCGCGAGTCGCACGCGCGCGCTCAAATCAAAATCCTCGCAATACATGAAATAACGTTCATCGAAGCCGCCAACGAGTCGAAAAGTTTCGCTTCGACAAACCAAGAACATGCCCGCCAACCAAGCGGGATACGCGGGCGCCGCTTGGCGTCGCACGCGCCGCAAGACGATTTCCCACGGCGTAATGAGCAAACGCGCGGCGTCCTCGGGATGCCCCTGCGTATTCACGATACGCGGCGCGACGAGCGCGACGGCGGCATCGTTAAACGCCTCGATGAGAGCGGGCAGTGGATCGTCGGGCAACCGAATGTCGGGATTGACGATGGCGAACAGCGGCGTTTTAACGTGACGAAAGGCGGCGTTGTGATTCGCGCCGAATCCGCGCGGCGCCGTATTGCGCAACACCTTGACGCGAAGCCCCGGCGGTGTGCGCGGTTCGCGCTCGGGCACATTGAGCGTGAGCAGTACTTCGCTTAACCGGGGATTCGCCAAGCGCGCGAGATCGTCGAGCAAGGCTTCAACTAATTGAACCTGACCATGGCTGACGACCGAGAGCGTGAGCATGTGATGGGGCGGCCGACGACTAAATCGGCTCGAACAAGTCGCGCACGATGGCGCGTACACCAGTGGAATACTGGTGATAGCCGCCGTGAAGCGCTTCGGCGGCGACGCGTGGAATGCGCGCGAACCGATTCGCGGGCAAGGTCGCACGCAATCGCGCGTGTTCGAGTTTGCCTTCGACTAACCGCACCTTGTCGGCCGCGCATCGACCGCCTAATGCGCGCAAATGCGCAAGCAGCGCTTCGATGCGTCGAACCATCTTGGCGTGAAAATCGCCGCGCGACCGCCGCAGCCGGTCGAGTTTGTCCTTGAACGACAGCTTCCTCATGCCGATTTGATTGCCGCCGTGCTGCCGGTAATCAATCAACGCATCGCGCATCACGTCCACGCGGCCAATCGCGGCGGCCACCGCCGCCAGCCATTCATCGTGAACCCAAACCGACGGAAACGTGCCCGCGTCATGGACGAGCGACCGGCGCAGCGCCGCCGCCGCGCCCGTTACGAGATTGCGGCGAATCAGCGCATTGAACGCGTTGCCGCTGCGCACTTGCTCGAATTCCCAATCGCTCATCTCCAAGGCTTCGAACAAACCGCAACCGAGATCGGCGCCGTCGGCATCGACCAAACGCGCGTCGGTATGCAGCAGCAAAAGCTCGGCGCGCGACTCGAATTCGCGCGTCATGCGGTCGATTTTCTCGGCATGCCAAACATCGTCTTGGTCGCAGGTAAACAGCACGTCGCCCGTCGTCAGGCGCAGCGCGCGTTCGAAGTTTCGCGTCACGCCTAAGTTCTGCGCATTGCGCTCGACGCGAGCGGCGATGCCTAGGGCATTCGCGCGTGCGCAAAACTCGTTGAGTAACGTGGGTGTCGCGTCCGTCGAACAATCGTCGACGATGATGATTTCATTCGGACGCCGCGTTTGCGCGAGCAGGCTATCGAGTTGTTGCGGCAAGTAGCGAGCGCCGTTGTACGTGCACATCGCGATGGACACCGAAAGCGGGGCGGCCGATTTCAGGTTGGATTGATGTGAGGGAGATGGCTGCATCTGGCGCGAAATGGGCAGGCGGCGGTTCTGTGCACCGCAACGCGCGAGTGTATCGCCTTAATCGTGACCCTCGACACGCGGCGGTCGTTGCGATTTAAGGGCGGTTACCTCAGCGGCGATAAGATTCCGCCATGTCCGCACAAGTTAATCCGCCACCCGCTTCATCAAACGCCGCCGTGGCGCCTCGAGCAAAAGCTTATCCCCGTTGGATGTCGCGCATTCGCGCATCGCTGCATGGTTTTTTGCTTCGCCGCCGTTGGCAATGGCGTGCTTTCCATCGCAACTTGAGCGATCCGGGTTGGGCCAAGCGCCGTGAGTGGCGCCAAAAATTAAGCGGCCCCGACTATGAGGCGGTGTTCAACGAAGCCGAACCATTGGTAACGGTGTGCATCGCCACCTACACCCGCGGTTCGCTGTTGATTGAGCGGTCCTTGCAGCCTTGCCTCGC
>DASTRU010000047.1:0-5253 GCA_035761045.1 Burkholderiaceae bacterium
TAACGACCGCGACGTCGTCGAACCCGACGCGGGCGAACCACACGCGTCAAGCTCGCAATCCACCTGGCCGGGTAAGGCGCTGCAAGGGCGGCCCGTCCCGCAAGAGGCCAGCTTGTTTGAGAAACACTTGACGGGTGTCGTGATCTGGCCTCATCAGGTCGACAACGACGAGTTGTCGAGCATCGTGGACAAAAATTATGAGTACGGCGCTCACCTTCACGAGGGTGTTCTAAAGGGCGGGGACAATATTCGCAACGGCACGATTAAGTCGTTCGCGGATTTATGGAATTACGCGACGGACGTGCGCACTTCGGTGCCTAACTTCGACGCGAGCAAGATGGCCTTATTTCGTTCGCCGCAAAAAGTAGACAGCGATTTGGCAACGCCTTTAAACGGCCAGTACGACTACATTCGTGGATGCGTGAAGAACCATCCAATGTTCGTGCGAAAGTCTCCGGTGTGGGAATCCACGCTTGCCATGCACGGAGACATTCCCGATGCCAACGGCCAAACCCAGCGCGTCGATCTCACCAAATTTTCGCCCGTTGGCTCGCCAACGATGGGGCGCGATTGGGAGAGGGGTTACATCACGCACACTCTGCCAAACCAACATCCTCCGATTCGCAAGCATCTCGAGCGGCTTTATCGCGAGGCCATGGATGCGCCCGACGACGCGACGTTCAAGGACAAGGCGGCGCGCTTGTATTGGTGGAGCGCGCATGCGTGTTTCGATCAACGCGGAAGCGCGGCGAAAACCGAAATAGCGTTTCGATCGATGTACCAAGCCCGTGGATTGCACTGCCCGTTATGGCAGCCCGGCGTGTCGGCCGACGTGGAAGCCATGCTGTGCTTGGAAGATGAGTGGGTGGAAAAACACGAGCAGCTCATGTTGTCGGAGGATGCGCTGGTGCGGGAATCCGAAAAAATCGATCCCATGGAATGGGCCGATATGGCGCTCAAGCGTGAGGTTGGCGAGTAAGGCGATCGCTCGGCGGCGTCGTGGTGATGGATGTCTCGTCGATCGCGTGCTTGCGCGCATGCGCCGCCCCCGCGTGAACCAGCACCGCGATATCGCAGGCGGCCAGCACGCGCGCGGTGACGCTGCCAAAAATCAAACGCCCCCATGCTTGCCGGCGATGCGACCCGATGAATATGAGGTCGCAATTTTTTCGCCGCGCGACCGCGACGATCGATTCCCACGGTTGCGGATGACTAATCGTCATCACGGTGCAATGCGTGCCGTAATGAGACGCCTGCGCGCATAAGTCGTTGAGAAGTTGATGCGTGGTGCTGTCGGGTTGCGGGTGTGTTTCAAACGGCGCGGGAGCATGCGGCACCACGTGCAGCAACACGACCTCGGCGCCCACGTCGCTTGCGAAGCGCAGTCCCGCATGCGCCGCGTCGTGGGAATCGACCGCGTTGGCTACGGGGATTAGTAATTTGCGGTACATGACTTAGGCCGCGCGTTCCGCGCCACGACGACGACTCGTTTGCGCGCTCGACGAAAGCGGGAGCACGATGCGCCGCGTTTGGTGATCGGCTTGCCGCGGGTCGAATGCAAAGCCTTCGCTTTTCGCGAGCGCGAACATGCCGAGGTTGTCGTGCAGTACCTCGCCCACCAATCGTTCAACGCCCCGTGCTTGGCAGTAATGGATGAGTTTGTCGAGCAAGAGACGGCCGAGGCCGCGCCGCTGCAGGTCCGAGCGCACGAGGATGGCGAATTCCGCGTTACGGTTGTCCGGATCGGCGATGGCGCGCGACACGCCGAGTATTTCGTTCGATCCATCCGGTGCTTTGGCCACGGCGATGAACGCCATCTCGCGGTCGTAATCGATTTGCGTCAACCGCGCGAATTCGCTTGCCGATAGCTCACGTCGTGGTTGGAAGAAACGCAGCCGCCAATCCTCCGGCGCGATGCGGGCCACGAGCGCGCGATGCATCGCGTGGTCCTCGGGGCGAATCGGTCGCACGACGATTTCGCGGTCTTGCCACCGCACGACTTCCTCTAATTCGTTGGGATATGGACGTATCGCGAAATGCTTTGCTCCAGCATGCGGCTCGGGCGATACGCGCACACGCGCGTCCAACGCGATTACGCCGTTGGCGTCCGCCAACAATGGATTGATGTCGAGCTCCATGAGCGCGGGCAAATCGGCGAGCATTTGCGAAATCGCGACCAACACGCCATGCACCGCATCGATGGCTACCGGTGGATGGTCGCGCCAACCGTCGAGTAATTTCGCCACGCGCGTGCGCGAAACTAAGTCGCGCGCCAACGGCACGTTAAGCGGCGGGAGCGCCACCGCGCGATCGCTAACGACTTCCACCGACGTGCCGCCTTGACCAAACAACACAACCGGGCCAAACACTTCATCGATGCTGGTGCCTACGATCAATTCACGTGCGTAAGGACGTTTGACCATCGTCTGCACGAGCAAGCCTTCGATGCGCGCATCGGGTCTTAACGAACGCGCGCGCGCGAGCATGGCGGTGGCCGCCGCCGCGAGTTCGTCCGCGTCGCGCAGTCCGATGACGACGCCGCCGACATCCGATTTATGTTGAATCTCCGGCGAGACGATCTTGAGCACGACGGGATATCCAATGGCATGCGCCGCCGCGATCGCGGCTTCGGGCTCGGGCGCCACCACGCGAAGCGCCGGCGCTGGAATGCCATAGGCCTGCAACAACGCGGTGACCTCTGTCGCGCTCAACCATGTGCGTTGAGCGGCGATGGCGCGATCGATCAAAGCGCTCGCCGCGTCTCGGTCCGGTTCGCCAGACGTGGCGTTGGGCGCCTCGAGCAGCAAGGCTTGGTTGCGACGGTAGGTTCGCAACATTGCAAGCGCATGCACCGCGTCTTCGGGCGTGGCGTAATCGGCCGCGCCCACGTCCTCGAAGGTGCGGCGCGCGGCGGCGAGCGCGGTATCGCCCAACCAGCACGTCAACGTGCGGCCGGGCCGTTCGCGCAGCAATGGCGCGCAGGCACGCGCGATCTCCGCGCTTGGCACGATCGCGGTGGGCGCATGCATGAACAGCACCGCCGGCCCGCGTGGATCGTTAAGCAGCGCGCGCAACGTGGCGGTGTAGCGCTCCACCGGCGCGTCGCCAATGATGTCGATGGGATTGGCGCGCGACCAAGTGGCGGGCAATACCTTATCGAGCCGCGCGATCAACGCATCGTCCAGCGGCGCTAGCGGTACTTGATAACGCTCGGCCGCATCGGCGGCGAGTACTCCAGCGCCACCGCCATTGGTCATCACGACTAAGTCATTGGCGTGCGCGGCGTCGAAGCGCGCGAGCGTGGCGGCGGCGGTAAAGAGTTCGGCCAGCGTATCCACGCGCAACATGCCCGCGCGTCGTATCGCGGCATCCACCACGATGTCGGAGCCCGCCAACGCGCCGGTGTGCGACGCGGCCGCGCGTACGCCGCCGCCCGCGCGGCCCGCCTTCACGACGATGACCGGTTTGTTGCGCGCCGCGCCGCGCGCGGCCGACATGAACTTGCGCGCGGATTCGATGGATTCGAGATACAACAAGATCGCCCGCGTATTCACGTCGCTGGCGAGCCAATCGAGCAGGTCTCCCGCGTCCACGTCGGCGCGGTCGCCCAAGGACACCATGTGCGAAAAACCGATGCCGCGCGATTTCGTCCAATCAAGCACCGCGGTAAGCAAGGCGCCCGATTGCGTGACGAAGGCTAAGTTGCCGGCGAGCGCGTCGGCGTGCGCGAAGCTTGCGTTCAATCCCAAACGCGGCACGAGTAGACCAATGCAATTAGGACCAAGCAGTCGCAATAGATGCGGACGCGCGGCGTCGAGCATCGCTTGCTTGAGTGGCCCGGTAATGCCCGCGCTCATCACGATGGCGGCGCGCGTTCCGCGTTCGGCGAGTTCCGACACCAACTTAGGAATCGTGGCGGCTGGCGTGCACAGCACCGCAAGGTCGGGTGCCTTGGGTAAGTCGGCGACGCGTGCGTAAGCGATCGCGCCATCGATTTCCTGGTACTTAGGATTGACGGCGTATAACGGACCGGTAAAGGTGCCCGCGCGAAGATTGCGCCATACGGTGGTGCCCACGCTCCCCGCGCGCATCGAGGCGCCGATGACGGCAATGGACGTGGGCGCGAGTAGCGCATCTAAATTACGAATACTCATGGTCGGCCTTTTAGCGAAGAAGGGTCGAGCGGTTTGAGTCGGCGAAAAAGCTGCAAGTGCCGCGCCGCGGCGCGCAAGCCCTCGATGACGAACGCCATGATCAAAGTACTCGCGATGGGGACACTTAATGTGGCGACATTCGAGACATCGAGTCTGAATAGCGATCGCAGCGCGGGCACGAACAAAACGAGCGACCATGCGAACAAGGCCGCGACCACCACGATCCATAACGCACGGTTCGGACGCTTAAGACGTTTTAAAAAACTTAGTGCGTCGTTACGGTTGTGCAAGATCAGCACGATATTGCCGAGCACGACGCTCGTCATCGTTGCCGCGCGTATTTCGTTTTCTGGCCACTGATGCGCAATCGCATACGCCAGCACGGCGCATGCGCTTAAAAGCGCCGTAAAGCCCTGGGCGAATGCGATCGCCAAATGCCGGCCTTCGATCACGTGCTCGTGCGTCGGGCGCGGCGGGCGTTTCATCGCATCGTCGTTTTCTGGTTCCGCTTCGAAGGCGAGCGAGCAGGCCGGATCAATCACGAATTCCAACAGCATCACGTGAAGCGGAAGCAGGATCGGCCCGATGCCCAGAAATAGCGGCAACACGCTAAGGCCAATCATGGGCACATGCACGCCAAGCACGTACACCATGGCTTGGCGCAAATTAGCGAAGATGCGACGGCCTTGCCTTACCGCGGCGACGAGCGCGCTGAAATTATCGTCAAGCAACACGAGGCTTGCGGCCTCGCGCGCGACATCGGAGCCACGCCGGCCCATGGCGACGCCGATATGCGCGGCTCGTAAGGCGGGCGCGTCGTTTACGCCGTCGCCCGTCATGGCAACGACTTCGCCGCGCGCTTGCAAGGCTTGCACGATGCGCAGCTTGGTCAAGGGCGTGGCTCGCGCGACGGCATCGACGGTGCCGATACGTTTTTGAAGCGTGCCGTCGTCCCATGAATCGACCTCCGCTCCGGTATGCACGACGGGGTCCGTGGCGATGCCGCTGGCACGCGCGATGGCCGTCGCGGTGGAAGGAAAGTCGCCGGTGATCATCATCACGCGCACGCCGGCGCCTTGGCATTCGGCGACCGCGCGCG
>DASTRU010000048.1:0-13084 GCA_035761045.1 Burkholderiaceae bacterium
CGCCCCGTCACAAGCACTCGCAAAGGCACGGCAAGCTGCGGCATTTTTAATCCATGCCGCGAAAGAACGGATTTGATCATCGCCGCGATGCCGTCCTTACTCCATTTAACCACCCGAGCCTGAGCCACGAATTCTTGCAAGGCTGGTTTCGTGGTCTCGGTTACATGCTGCGCGAGCAGCGCCGGATCCACGGGCGACGTCGCATAAAACATCAACGTCGCCTCGGCTAAGTCTTCCAAGGTTTCGGCCCGATCGCGCACTAGGGCGATCGCATCATGCAAGCGGACGCCCTCGATGCGTCCGCCTCGCGCTTCGATGCGCGGCGCGACCAACGCGGCGAGCCGGTCAAGATCCGCCTGCCGTAAGTGATGTTGATTGACCCAGCGGAGCTTTGCCGGATCCCATTGCGCGGCCGACTTGGAAAGATGCGCGACATCAAACCATTGAACGAGTTGCTCAACGGTAAACAACTCGTCATCGCCATGGCTCCAACCCAGGCGCGCGAGGTAATTAAGCATGGCTTCGGGCAAAAAACCATCGGCTTCGTATTGCATGACCGACACGGCGCCGTGCCGCTTGGATAACTTTTGGCCGTCGGGTCCCAAAATCATGGGCACGTGTCCGTACTCGGGCAATGGCGCGCCAAGCGCTCGCATGATGTTGATTTGCCGCGGCGTGTTGTTCACGTGGTCGTCACCGCGAATCACGTGCGTGATCGCCATGTCCATATCGTCGACCACCACGCAAAAATTATAGGTGGGCGTGCCATCGGCGCGGGCGATGACGAGGTCGTCGAGCTCGTCGTTTGAAATCGTGATGGGACCTTTGACGAAATCATTCCACGTCACCGCGCCATCGATGGGATTGCGAAAACGCACGACCGGCTTCACGCCTTCAGGAGCCGGTGGCAATGTCTTGCCAGCCTCAGGACGCCACGTGCCGTCGTAACGCGGTTTGTCGCCACGCGCGCGTTGCGCCTCGCGCATCGCATCGAGCTCTTGCGGCGAGCAATAGCAGTGATAAGCCGTGCCGGCTTCAAGCATTTGCGCAATGACTTCGCGATAACGATCGAGCCGCTGCATTTGAAAGAATGGACCTTCGTCATGCTCGAGCCCCAACCAACGCATGGCGTCGATGATCGACGCGACCTTCTCGGGCGTGGACCGTTCGACGTCCGTATCCTCGATTCGTAATACGAAGGTACCGCCGTGGCGGCGTGCCAATGCCCATGCGTACAACGCGGTGCGCGCGCCGCCTAAGTGCAGCATGCCGGTGGGTGACGGCGCGAAGCGCGAACGCACTGGACGAGTGGCGCCTGCGTCAAGCCTAGAGGTATTCGTGTTCATGGAAGGAAAGCGAAAAAACGCGGATGCGCACTGACGAACGAGACATGGGTGCGCGGGAAGGGGTGACGATGGTAGCACTGGCCTATCGCGCGTCGGTCGGCACGTTCCGTGCTCGCGTTATTCGATTGCGCGTATGTCGTTGAAACCGCGTTTTGGCGACTAGAATTCCCCGATCCTCGAACCGGCCCTTGCTATGCGTACCGATCAGCCCGTCATCATCCGTCGCAACGAGTATCGACCGCCTGCGTATTTGGCCGATCGTGTCGAACTCTCGTTTGATTTAGAGCCGGACGTCACGACCGTCACGGCCACGCTACAACTCAAACGCAACCCCGTATCGGACCTACCCGAGGAACTCGTGCTGCACGGCGAGGAGTTGGACCTCGTGTCGGTCGAGATCAACGGCCGTCCCACCCGCGACTGGACCGCGACGAACGATCGGCTCGTGGTTCGTCATGTGCCGCAAGCCTTCACGCTTAGAACCGTGGTGCGTATTAGGCCGATGGACAACACGACGCTGTCGGGACTTTACGTATCCAAGGGCAACTTCTACACGCAATGCGAGGCGGAAGGTTTTAGGCGCATCACCTACTTTCCCGATCGCCCCGATGTCATGGCGATTTATCGGGTTCGCATCGAGGCCGATAAGTTGCGCTATCCGGTACTGCTTTCAAACGGCAATTTGGTCGAACAAGGCCATCTCGACGGACCGCAAACCGGACGGCATTACGCTTTATGGGAAGACCCGTTTCCTAAGCCGTCTTATTTGTTCGCGTTAGTCGCTGGCGATTTAGTGTGCGAAGAGCAACGCATCCGCACGCGATCGGGCGCGGAGGCTTTGCTGCAAGTATGGGTGGAGCCGGGCAATCTCGACAAAACCCATCATGCGATGGAGTCTTTGATTAAGTCGATCCGTTGGGACGAGGAGCGCTTCGGGCTCGAGCTCGACCTCGGGCGCTTCATGATCGTCGCGGTGGGCGACTTCAACATGGGCGCGATGGAGAACAAGGGCCTTAACATCTTCAACACCAAGTACGTGCTTGCGCATCCACAAGTCGCGACCGATGCGGATTACCTCGATATTGAATCGGTCGTCGCGCACGAGTACTTCCATAACTGGACCGGCAATCGCGTGACGTGCCGCGATTGGTTCCAGTTGTCGTTGAAGGAAGGCCTAACGGTCTTTCGCGATCAAGAATTCACGATGGACATGCTTGAAGCGTCGGCGCGCGAGCATGGGGCCGATCCCGCCAGCGCGCGCGCGGTCAAGCGTATCGACGACGTGCGCACCTTACGCGCCATGCAGTTTCCCGAGGACGCGGGACCGATGGCGCATCCAATCCGTCCCGACGAATACCAAGAGATCAACAACTTCTACACGGTCACGGTGTACGAAAAAGGCGCCGAGGTCGTGCGCATGTTGCAAACCATCGTCGGACGCGATGGATTTAGGCGCGGCATGGAC
Organism: Burkholderiaceae bacterium; assembly: GCA_035761045.1. Classification (GTDB taxonomy): domain Bacteria; phylum Pseudomonadota; class Gammaproteobacteria; order Burkholderiales; family Burkholderiaceae_E; genus DASTRU01. The sequence continues at coordinate 2,812 of DASTRU010000048.1, forward strand.
GAATACTTTCGCCGCCACGATGGCCAGGCGGTAACGTGCGATGACTTCCTCGCCGCGATGGAAGCAGCCAACAAGGTGGACCTCGCGCAATTTCGTCGTTGGTATTCGCAAGCCGGCACGCCGCACGTGAAGGTCAAGCGGCACTATGACCCAAGCCGGCGCAGCTTCACGATCGAGCTGAGTCAACGCACGGCGCCCACGAATGGGCAATTGAACAAACAGCCGTTTCACATCCCCGTCGCGATCGGATTGCTTGGGCCCGACGGACACGCGTTACCACTTCGGTTGCAAGGCGAGGATCAAGCACACGGAACCACGCGCGTGCTTTCGCTCAACGAGGCGCGGCAATCGTGGACCTTCGTGGACATCGACGTGCCGCCCGTGCCTTCGGTGTTACGCGGATTTTCCGCGCCCGTCGTGTTGGAGATGGAACTCACGCCGGACGAGTCGGCGTTTTTAATGGCGCATGACGACGACCCGTTTTGCCGTTGGGAAGCGGGTCAACGTTTGCTGCTTGACTTGATGCTCACGCATCTTGACGCCGGCACGGTTCCGCATAAGGCGCCCGAAGCGCTGATCGACGCGTTTCGCCATACCTTGCATGCGGGGCTCGATCCCGCGTTCGTCGAGATCGCGTTGTCGATGCCCAGCATGGCGTATGTCGCCGAACAAGTCAGCGTGGTTGATCCCGACGCGATCGCACGCGTGCATCAAGCGATGACGATCGCCATCGCGCGCGCCTTGCGCGACGACTTTCGCGCTGCTTACGATCGGCTGCGCTTGTTTGGCCCCTACTCGCCCGATGCCGCGAGCGCGGGCAAACGCGCGTTGCGCAATCTCGCGCTGCGTTATCTCGTCGAGTTGGGCGATAGCGACGGACTCGCCATCGCGCGCGCGCAATTTCAAATGGCCGACAACATGACCGATCGCTTCGCGGCGCTTAGCTGCTTGGCGAACGTGGGCGCCGCGCGCGATGAACTTACGGAATTCTTCGCGCGATACGAGAACGAACCCCTCGTCATCGACAAATGGTTCGCGCTGCAAGCATCGAGCAAGCGCGTGCCCGATGGCGCGAAGCGGCCGTTCATCGAGCATTTAGTGGGTCTACTCAAACACGCGGCGTTCAATTTAAAAAACCCAAACCGCGCACGCTCGGTGATCTTGCAGTTCTGCATGAACAACCTTGAGCACTTTCACGCGAAGGAAGGGTTTGGCTACGAGCTGTGGGCTGAATACGTGCTCAAGCTTGACCGGCTCAATCCGCAAGTCGCCGCTCGTCTTGCGCGCGCGCTCGACCGTTGGCGCCGCTATACGCCCGATCGTCAAGCGCGCATGCGTGCCGCGCTCGAACGCGTAGCCGGCGCGGATGGTCTTTCCAACGATACTTATGAAGTTGTCTCCAAAGCTCTCGCTTAAGGATTTGTAAAGCCTATGATTTCTTTGCGCCGTTATCTCATTGAACGTCAACGCGCCGGCAAGATCGATGCAAGCTTGGTCGGTCTCGTGCTCGCCGTGCAAAGCACTTGCCGCGGTATTTCAGCCGTCATCAACAAAGGCGCGCTGGCCGATGTGTTGGGCAGCGCCGGTAGCGGCAACGTGCAAGGCGAGGAGCAAAAGCAGTTGGACGTGATCGCCAACGAAATGCTGATCGAAAACCTTGTCTGGACGGGCCACGTCGCGGCGATGGCGAGCGAGGAGCTTGAAGCGCCGGTGGTCACGCCGTTGCAAACGCGCGGGCCGTATTTGTTGTTGTTTGATCCGCTGGATGGTTCGAGCAACATCGATGTCAACGTCAGCATCGGCACCATCTTCTCGGTGTTGCGCGCGCCCGCCGGGCTCGATCCCGCGAGCGAAGCGGCGTTTTTGCAACCTGGCAGCGCGCAGGTCGCGGCGGGTTATGTGGTGTACGGTCCGCAAACCACGCTCGTGCTTACGGTCGGCGACGGTACGGCGCAGTTCCAACTCGATCGTGACAGCGGCAGCTTCTTCATGACGCACGAACGTTTAAACGTGCCCGGAGCGACGCGCGAGTTCGCGATCAACATGAGCAATCAACGGCATTGGGACGCGCCCGTGCAGCGTTACATCAGCGAGCTGCTGGCGGGCAAAACCGGCACACGCGGCAAGGACTACAACATGCGTTGGATCGCGAGCATGGTGGCCGACGTTCATCGCATTCTTCAACGCGGCGGCGTGTTTCTTTACCCGCGCGACGCGCGCGAACCCGATAAGCCCGGCAAATTGCGTTTGATGTACGAGGCGAATCCGATGAGCTTCTTGATCGAGCAAGCCGGTGGCGCCGCGACGAACGGCCATCAACGCATCCTCGATATCGAGCCGACCAAGCTGCATCAACGCGTGGCGGTCGTGCTGGGAAGTCGCGACGAAGTGGAAACCGCGACGAGTTACCACCACGCCATGACGGCCGCCACCGAACAGGCGGCCTAACCAACGACGGCACTTACGAATCGCAACCGGGGACCTAAACGGGTCCCCGCGATTTTTTAAGGCAGCAATACCGTCGAACCCGTTGTCCTGCGCGACGCCAACGCTTCATGCGCTTGAGCCGCGTCTTGCAATGCGTAGGTACGCGGCGCATCCACGCGGATCTTGCCGCTCGTCATCATCGAAAACAGCTCTTTCGCCATCGATTGAAGCTTGTCTCCAGGCACCGCGTAAGTCGCAAGCGTCGGGCGGGTCACGTAAAGCGAACCCTTTTGCGCGAGCACGCCTAAATTAACGCCCGCCACCGGTCCGGACGCATTGCCGAAGCTCACGACCAAACCTCGGGTTTGAACGCTGTCGAGCGAAGCCTCCCATGTGTCCTTACCGACCGAGTCGTACACGACCGGGCACTTCGCGCCCTTGGTCAGTTCAAGCACGCGCTCGGCAACGTTCTCGCGCGTGTAGTCGATCGTCGCCCATGCGCCGTGCGCCTTGGCGAGTTCGGCTTTCTCGGTCGAACTCACGGTACCGATCAATTTAACGCCGAGCGCCTTGGCCCATTGGCACGCGATAAGCCCCACGCCGCCGGCCGCCGCGTGAAACAAAATGGTTTCGCCGCCTTGCAAGCGGTAGGTTTGGCGAAACAAATACTGCACCGTCAAGCCCTTCAACATGACCGAGGCCGCTTGCTCGAAACCGATGGCCTTGGGCAGTTTGACCAGATGCCCGGCGGGCAAGACCCGCGCTTGCGAATACGCGCCTAACGGGCCTTGCGCATAAGCCACTCGATCGCCCGGCTTCACATGCGTAACCCCCTTGCCCACCGCTTCGACCACGCCCGCCGCTTCGGTCCCCAGGCCCGATGGCAAGGCGGTTGGATATAAGCCGCTACGAAAATAAATATCGATGAAATTAACGCCGACGGCGTAATGCCGTACGCGCGCTTCGCCAGGTCCTGGCTCGCCCACCTCGGTCTCGGTCCACTCGAGCACTTCGGGTCCGCCTGTACGTGAGAACTGAATGCGATATGTCATGTAGGCCTCCTGGGCGTTTGGGGGATGCAAGCGATTATCAACGAACGATGGTTTAGTCTGCCGCCATGTCTCCAATCGTTTCGGCTTCATCGTTGTTTCATGCACGTCGCCCGTTGTTGGTGGGCTTCGCGCTCGCCTTGCTCGCGGCGGTGTTGTTCTCCGCGAAAGCGATCGTCGTCAAGCTGGCGTATCGCTATCCGGTCGATGCGGTCACGTTGCTTGCGCTACGCATGGTGCTGTCGTTGCCATGCTTCGCGCTGGCCGCGTGGTGGTCGCGACGCAACGCGCATGCCCCGCTTGCTCGTGGTGATTGGCTACGCATCGGCGTTCTGGGTTTGACGGGTTATTACCTCGCGAGCTTTCTCGATTTTCTGGGCTTGCAGTACATCGGCGCCGGACTCGAACGGCTCATTCTTTTTTTGTACCCAACGCTCGTCATGCTAATGAACGTGTGGTGGCTCAAGCGTTCCGTCTCGCGCGCGCAATGGGTCGCGCTCGTCGTGAGTTATGTCGGCATCGCGGTGGTGTTCGCGCACGACGTGTCGATCGGTGGAACCCATGTCGCGCTCGGGTCGGCACTAGTGTTTGCGAGCGCGGTGAGTTACGCGGTGTATTTGTTTTCGAGCGGCGAACTCGTGCAACGCGTGGGCACGATACGGTTGACCGCCTACGCCACGATCGTCGCCGCGGTCTTATGCATCGCGCAGTTCGCGATCACGCATCGCATCGATACGCTCGTCGCGCTGCCGGCTGGCGTATGGGCTTTATCGGCGATCAACGCGCTGTTCTGCACGGTGATTCCAGTGTTCGCCACGATGGCGGCCATCGCGCGCATCGGCGCCGCGTCGGTATCGATTACCGGAATGATCGGTCCGGTGTCGACACTCGCCCTCGCGGCCATCGCGTTGCAAGAACCGATCACGCCCATTCAAGTCGTTGGCACCGTGTTTGTGTTGGCGGGTGTTTTTCTCGCCACGCGCGCGGGGCGTCGGTAAGATTTTGAGCCGACGTGCTTAAGCCGGCACGACGCGGTACTTGCCGATGAAGTCCACCTTGTCGGGCGTATGCCAACGAACCACGATCTTGGCCAAATCGGACAATTGCTGTGACGACAACGCGCGTAATAACGAAAGTACCGGACCACGACGTGCCGCCGATTGAATGCGCGCGACGATCTCGGCGGGCTTGAGAAAGTATTCGTTTCGAATCGGCGATTGATTATCTAGCCGAGTCGTCGGCGGTATCGCGACGAATCGATGAAAGTGCGGCGTGATCGCCTGACCCAGCTTGCCCGGCACGTCGATACTGCGCAGCACATGCTGCATCACGATCAAGTTACGTCGCAGTTGATTGACGGGCGAGCGCACGAAAATCGTCGTGCCATCGTTGTAACGCTGCGCGAACTCTTCTTGTTCGTTGATGATGAGTTGATCGCCCTCGATGCGCGACTCGATTAAAAATACATCGAGAAAACGCGTGATCACTAAATGATCGATATGCGCGCGCCCCGCTTCGCAATGAATACGTACATCGTGCGCGAGCATGACCGCGTCGGACGCTGCGAAGGCTTCGTCGAGATAACCCGAGAACTCATGAAACGCGGTGACGCACGCTTGCTGATGCGCGACCGCGCGCGCCGCATAGGCATGCTCGAACGAGCCGATCATGCCTTGCGCTTGCACGAGTTCAACTAGATACCGTTCGAGATTGTCGGGACTTTTAAACAGCATGGCGATCTACCGCTCAGGTTCGCGAGGCAATGACCGTACGACGATCGTTTTGCCGTCGACGAAAATAACTTCGGCACGCATGGACTTACGCGTTGGTTGATGAGGTGCGATACCAACGATCGCGATGCGTCGTCCAACACGAATCAAGGATTGCGCATCCCAAGGCGCCAAGCGCGGCAATGGCGGCAGTGTAATCGTCCATGCCCCCATCGGCGTGGTGGGCAACACGGCTTGCGCGAGCAACGCCGAGATATCGCCGTCATTGTGTTGAGATGGCGCAACACGGCTGACGAGATCGACGGGACGCGCAAGCCTCGCGGGCACGTCGACGACAAGCTCGACATCGGGACCTTCCCACGCGATGGTGCGAATCAACCCTTCGATGTACAACGGCGTCTCGGCATTCATCGCCCCCGTGGACTGCGCATGCGCGAGTGCGGCCGTCAGCATGAGAACCGCCGCCATCGCGCAATGATGGGCAATGCGGTGCAATCGCGACAAAACTAAATTCATATCTGCATCATACGAGCGCTTGACACCACCGTCAGCCGACGGCCTCCATGTTCGTGATGAACACGGCATTTCGATCACCGCCGACGCCCGAGCAAACTGCCCAACACGCCGCGCACGATTTCCCGGCCCACCGCCGAACCGATCGACCGCATCGCCGATTTAGTCGCGGCTTCCAATGCGCCTTCGCGGCTACGACCGCGGCCACTCGTGGACGCGCCGCCGCCAAACAATCCGCCCAATGCATCCCGCATCTGATCGGCGATCGAGCCGCCACCCGACGATGTGCCCGAAGGTGTTTGCGCGGCCGACGTACTACCTGCGCGGACTTGCAAACGCTCGTACGCCGATTCTCGATCCACCGCGTTCTCATAAACACCGGCCACGATGGACTTTGCACGTACTTGGGCGCGCTCGTCGGCATTAAGCGGTCCGATTTGCGAGCCCGGCGCACGAATCCACGCGCGTTGAGTCACGCCGGGCGTGCCTTTCTCGTCGAGAAAACTCACCAGGGCCTCGCCAACGCCCAATTCGAGAATAGCCGCGGCCGCGTCGAGCTTAGGGTTGGGCCGCATGGTTTCGGCCGCGGTGCGTACCGCTTTTTGATCGCGCGGCGTGAAGGCGCGCAAGGCGTGCTGAACGCGGTTACCGAGCTGCCCAAGCACCGTGTCGGGAATATCGAGCGGATTTTGCGTCACGAAATAAACGCCCACGCCTTTGGAGCGAATCAAGCGCACCACCTGCTCGATCTTTTCGAGCAACACCTTGGGCGCGTCGTTGAACAACAAATGCGCTTCGTCGAAGAAAAACACCATCTTCGGCTTTTCCAGATCGCCCACCTCGGGCAAATGCTCGAACAACTCCGACAGCAGCCAGAGCAACAACGTCGAATAAATCTTTGGCGATTGCAGCAGTTTGTCGGCCGCGAGAATGTTGACGATGCCAAACCCTTGCGTGTCGGTTTGCATGAGATCGTCGATGTTGAGCATCGGCTCGCCGAAAAACTTATCGCCGCCTTGCTCCTCGATGGCAAGCAGGCCGCGTTGAATCGCGCCGATCGATGCGGACGAGACGTTGCCGTATTGCGTGGTGAATTGGCTCGCGTTCTCGCCTACGTACTGGCACATCGCGCGCAAGTCCTTAAGGTCGAGCAATAGCAAGCCCGAATCGTCGGCGATGCGAAACACGATGTTGAGCACGCCCGCTTGCGTGTCGTTCAAATTGAGCATGCGCGCGAGCAGCAGCGGTCCTAAGTCGGAGACGGTGGCGCGCACCGGGTGGCCCTGCTCGCCAAACACATCCCAAAACGTGGCGGGACAGGCGGCGAACTCGGGCGCTTCAGCGCCAACGGCATCGAGGCGCTTTTTCAGTTTGTCGGACAACACTCCGGCTTTGGCGATGCCGGTTAAATCGCCCTTCACGTCCGCCATGAACACCGGCACGCCGCGCCGGGAAAACTCATGCGCCAGTTTTTGCAGCGTGACGGTTTTGCCAGTGCCAGTCGCGCCAGTGATGCAACCGTGACGATTGGCAAGCGCCGGCAGCATCACGATGGGATCGGCGCCGTGTTGAGCCACTACGATGGGTTCGGACATGCAAGGACACCTCAAGGGCAAGCGCGGCGCGATGCGCCGTATTCACGAACAAGTAAGACTTCCAAGAGCCGTATAAGGCCCGCTGCTAGAATCGCGGGCTCGATTCTACGGACCTTCAACGAACAACTAAGGGCAGGTGCGTTATGGCCGGACACTCCAAGTGGGCCAACATTCAGCATCGCAAAGGCCGCCAGGACGAGAAGCGCGGCAAGACTTTTTCAAAGCTTGCGCGCGAAATCATCGTCGCGGCGAAACTGGGCGGTGGCGATCCCAAGATGAATCCTCGTTTACGGCTGGCGATCGATAAAGCCAAGGCCGTGAGCATGCCGAACGACAACATCGAACGCGCCATTAAAAAAGGCACGGGCGATCTCGAAGGCGTTGTTTACGAGGAAATTCGCTACGAAGGCTATGGCGTGGGCGGCGCGGCCGTCATGATCGACTGCCTGACCGACAACCGCACGCGCACTGTGGCGGAAGTACGGCATGCGTTATCGAAGAACGGCGGCAATTTAGGCACCGATGGCTCGGTCGCGTTCATGTTCAAGCATTGCGGGCAGTTTTTCTTCGCGCCCGGCACGAATGAAGACAGCGTGATGGAAGCCGCGTTGGACGCGGGCGCCGAAGACGTCGTGACGGCCGAGGACGGCAGCATCGAAGTGGTGTGCGCGCCTTCCGACTTCGAGGCCGTGAAGACGGCGCTCGAAGCCGCCGGACTTAAACCCGAGGGCGGCGAAATCACGATGAAACCTCTTAACGAAACCCTGTTGGCTGGCGACGACGCGCAAAAGATGCAAAAGATGCTCGACTTGCTCGAAGACCTCGACGATGTGCAGCAGGTGTACACAACGGCGGTTCTCGACGCATGAAGATTCTCGTGGTGGGCGGCGGCGGCCGGGAACACGCGTTGGCTTGGAAGCTCGCGCAATCGTCCGATGTGCAGGTGGTCTACGTAGCGCCCGGCAACGCGGGCACGGCGCTCGACCCGCGCTTGCAAAACGTGCCGATTACCGATCACAACGTGCTGGCCGCGTTCGCCGAGCGGGAAAAGGTTGGCTTGACCGTGGTGGGGCCGGATGCCGATCTCGCGGGTGGGATTGTCGATCTCTTTCAAAGCCGCGGCTTGCGCATCTTCGGCCCGACCAAAGCGGCGGCCGAATTGGAATGGTCCAAGGACTTCGCCAAGGGCTTTATGAAGCGCCACGGCATTCCCACGGCCGCTTATGAAACCTTCACCGACGCGGCGGCCGCGCATGCGTACGTGAATCGCCAAGGCGTGCCAATCGTCATCAAGGCCGACGGCTTGGCCGCTGGCAAAGGCGTGGTGGTCGCGACCACGCTCGACGAAGCGCATGCCGCGATCGACGCGATGATGGTGGGCAACAAATTTGGCGCGAGCGGCGCGCGCGTCGTGATCGAGGAATTCATGGAAGGCGAGGAAGCAAGCTTCTTCGTCTTAAGCGACGGCGTGAACGCGTTGCCCTTGCAATCCGCGCAAGATCACAAGCGCTTGCTCGATGGCGATGTAGGTCCGAATACCGGCGGCATGGGCGCGTATTCGCCCGCGCCGATCGTCACGCCCGACGTGCGCGCGAAAGTGCTGCATCAAATCGTGCGACCGACAATTGCCGGCATGGCGGCCGAAGGACGCGCGTTCGTTGGGTTCTTGTACGTTGGCTTGATGATCGACGCGCACGGCAATCCTCGCGTCGTCGAATTCAACGCGCGCATGGGCGACCCCGAAACACAGCCAATCATGACGCGTTTGAAAAGCGACTTAGTCAACGCGATCGAGGCGGCACTCGACGGCAAGCTCGACACCATCGAGTTCGAATGGGACCGCCGATACGCGCTGTGCGTCGTGCTCGCCTCGCAAGGCTATCCCGAGCATCCCCGCAGGGGCGACGTCATCACCGGCGTGCCCAAGGCGGGCGACGAGTGCGTGGTGTTTCATGCCGGCACCGCGATGAAGGAAGGCCAACTGGTGACGAATGGCGGACGCGTGCTCGGTGTCGTGGGCTTGGGCGATACCTTGCGCTATGCGCGCATGCGTGCGTACGAAACGGCCGAAAAAATCGCCTTCGACGGTTTGCAATACCGCAGCGACATCGGGCATCGCGCATTGCGCGCCCGGCCGTCGGCCGAGTGACGCGTTCGCTCGATCGGCACGGCACCACCATGATTGAGTTGGCCTCCGTCAAAGCGTATTTGCTTGACCTGCAATCGCGCATCGTGACCGCGCTTGAAGCGTACGAAGCGACGTCGTTTCGTACCGATACCTGGGAACGCGCCGAAGGCGGCGGAGGCGTGTCGCGATTGATTGAAAACGGCGTGTTGCTCGAGCGCGGCGCGGTGCTGTTCAGCCACGTAACGGGCCACAAGTTGCCGCCCTCCGCCACTCAACATCGGCCGGAGCTTGCGGGACGCGCATGGGAAGCGATGGGTGTATCGCTTGTTTTTCATCCACGCAATCCGTATGTGCCGACCGTGCATTTGAATGTGCGTTGCTTCGTCGCGCGTCGCGATGGCGCGGAGGACGTGTGGTGGTTTGGCGGCGGGATGGATTTGACGCCCTATTACGGCTTCGAGGACGACGCGCGGCATTTTCATGCCGTATGCAAAGCAGCGCTCGATCCGTTCGGCGCCGATTTGCATCCACGGTTCAAGCAATGGTGCGACGAGTATTTTTTCCTCAAGCATCGCGGCGAGGCGCGCGGCGTGGGCGGCATTTTCTACGACGACTTTTCCGCGCTGGGTTTCAACGATTGTTTCGCGCTCATGCGCAGCGTGGGCGATGCGTTTTTAAAAGCCTACGGTCCGATCGTGGAGCGCCGTCACGCCATGCCGTTTGGCGAGCGCGAGCGTGAGTGGCAGTTGACCCGGCGCGGCCGGTATGTCGAATTCAACTTAGTGTTTGATCGCGGCACGTTATTTGGCTTGCAATCAGGCGGCCGTACCG
>DASTRU010000049.1:0-7155 GCA_035761045.1 Burkholderiaceae bacterium
TAGATGTTGTAGACCAAACGCGCCATCGTCATGTTCGAAGCATCGAACGGATCAAGCCAGGAACTGGTTTGCTGGCCAGCCGCGCCCGCGAACAGCACGCCGCCACTTGGACGCAGGACGTACGCCAACGTGCATTCGTAGCGGCCCGTGTCGGCGTTGCGCTTGGGCGCGCATTGCTCGGGCGCGAAGACGACGGGTTTTCCCGCCGATTGAGTTTCGTTCAGCATGAATTCGATGCGTGCTTCCATGCCTTGGTCGGCTGGCCAATCGGCCGCGCTAATTTTGGCGCGCAATACGTTGCGTCCGCCAACGGATTCCCACGCGAAGTTGACGCTGATGCCGACCGTCAAGCCTCTAAACGCGGCGATTTCGGCTTCCATGGCCTGGCCCATCCAGCGATTTAAAGCGGCGAAGCGATCGCGGGTGTTGCTGGATGCGGCGGGCGCCGCGCCGCCGAATTTGCCTTCGGTGCGTTCGCCTTTACCCCAATAACTGCGGTCGAGAAAGATATCGACGGCGTTGAATTCGAGGCTTTGCGCGTAGAGCGCGTAAGCGAAACCCAGCACGGATAGCACGACGCCGACGCCCGTGGCCCAACCTCCTAACAGCGCCAAGCCGGCACGGCGCGCGGCGAACGCGGCGGCTTGTTCGGCGCCCATGGCGGCCGCGGTGCTGGAGGGGATTGAGGCGAAGTAGATGGCTCCGGAGCTAATCATTAAGCTAAACGTTGAGCCAGCGTAAAGACCGAAGCTAGTGCGATACGAGTCCCTCGCATCCCTATCCCCGCGCCGCCCCGCGTTCTGCATTTTTAAGTAGTTCGCCATTGCATCAAATGCCGCTGCCCCTGCGCCTGCAATCCCCGCACCCAAACGCCATCGTGCGCCGGCTCTCACCGTGCTCGCCAAGGCCGTTCGCTGACCATTCGCCTTGATCTCATAGCTCAAGGTGCGCAAGGTTGCGAATCCCTCCAACACCCCACACACCGAAGACATCAACGCCATCAACCCATCCGCGTACGCATGGCCCTTGAATTCGCTGTCCTCGCTCATCGCTTCGATGGCTTTATAAATCGCCAGGCCTTGCACCAGCCATAGCGCGCCGACGGTGGCGCCGGCGTGCGAGAACAGTGCCTTGCCGAAGCCGCCCGATTGCTCGTGAATAACCGCCTGGGCCACCGATTCAGGCACTTCGATGACGCGCCCCGATCCGCCGATGCGCGAGTCGACCACCACCTCGATGCGCGGCGCGCGCTTTTGTCCTTGTCGCCGCGCTTCCTTGTCGGCCCGCGCCATCAGGCGATCGCGCTGGTTCTCGTCGAGCAGCACTGGCAAGTGCATCTCTTTGTCGAGCTGGCCCGACAACGCGGCGAACTGCTTTTGCGTAAAGCGCCGTTCTTGCCACGACGTGTAATTGCGTTGTTCGAGCTGGACTGGCAGCACGCCCAAATGCATGCCCTCGCGGATGGCGTCGATGCCGGCGCCGACCGGTACCTTGAGCGTGAAGGCGAACCATTTCTTTTGCGGGTTCATCACGGTTTCGGCGATGAGTTGCACGCGAAGATGCAGCACGTGCGCTTGCCGCGCTTGCGCGATCGTTTGTTGCGCAAGGCCCAAGGCCTTGGCCGCTTGTGGCTCGACGGCGGCGGCCACCAATTGCGTGAGTTGCGCGCGCGCCGCCAACAGACTTTGCATCGCGTTTTCCCATTGATGGCGATGCAGTTGCGCGCGCAGCGCCTCGTGCACGGTGCCCGAGAGTTCCTTGATGCCCACCAAGCTCTCGGCGAAGTCCTTGCGCGGATCGGCTTCCTTAATGATTTGCTCTGCCGCGCTAAACGGCGCCAGCAATGCTTGGTCGATCCAATTCGCCGGATCGTCGGGCGCGAGCTGATACATGCGCGCCAATTCCTTCGCCGATTCGGGGCTGACCACGCCACCGCCGAATACGCGTTCCACTGCGACCAAGCGCGCGGCCACGTCGGCGGCTTGTTGATGCGCGGTGCCGCGCGCGATATTGAGTTTGACGAGGCTGATCGCGCGGTCGTAGTCGTAGGTGAGCGCAACTTGCAAAGGCGCGGCCTTCAACCACGCCGCGTAATCGCGGTCGATCGCGGCGATGCGCTTGTCGAAGCGGCCGGCTTCCTCGGCAAACGCGTTTTGGAATTCGAGCAATTCGCTCCAGCGAATGCGGCTTTTTAGCTTGCCGACGCGCTCTTGCACTTGCGCGGGGGCTACTTCTTCAACGCGCGCGTCGATCGCCTCGGGCGGCAGCATCACGCGGCCCATGCGGCTATCGCGCAAGAGGCCGTCGTTTAAAGCGATCTCGCGTCCTTGATGGTCGTAAGCCACGCCGGATTGTTTTTGCCCCGGCGCGAGTTTGCGCGGCTGGCCGCTGACGTCGGGCACTGTGTTAGCCACCCAACGCGCGCCGGGCGGCATGGCTTTTTTGTCGACGCGCACGCGCTCCAAATACGCGGTCTTCGCCATCGGCTCGCCTTGCGCGAATCGTTCGCGGTGCTCCTTGCGTATTTGCTGATCGGCCCATTGGTCGATCATCTGCACATGCAGCAGCGAGCGTTGCTTGAGCACGCGCTCCGGGTCGGACTTTTGCGCGATGCCCTCGGCACCCATCGCCCATACCCGCTTGGCGCTGTCTTCTGCCAAGCGCAGCACGTTGTACTGCGCGCCCACGCCTTTCGCGTGCGGCAGGGAAATCATCAGCGCCTTGCCCGAGTAGCGTCCGATGTCGTTGGCCGCGAGGCCGCTATCGGTTTCAATCGTCCGCACCGCTTGGGCAAGATCGGCGGCCCGTCCGAAACGGCGTTCGTCCAATGGCTGCAATGAAAACGCGAACGCATCGACGAGTTCTCGAGGCGGCGTGTTCGCAAGCCCCTGCGTCGGCAAAAAATCAACGACGTGCTTGCGCAGCACCTGCTCGTCGAGCTTCATGCAGCGCGTGTCGGGCGTTTTGCCGTTAAGAATCTCGGCGGGGCTCAACTCAAGCCCGCGCAACGGCCATAACCGCTGGCACGCGCCCACGCCGTTGCCCGTTATCTCCACCACCGGGTCGGTCTGCATGTAGTGCAAGGTGCCCGGCGCCCACAAGTGCTCGTCGAACGCGATCCACACCTTCGAGACGAACTTGGCGCGACTAATGTTGATGAGATGCGCCGGCATGTTGGCCACGCCTTGCGAGCACAACGCTGGCGGCTCGGCATTGACGAACCGAGCCTGCATGGTCGCGTATTGCTCGGCGCTGACTTGATGCATGAGCTTGCGCGTCAGCGCATTGGGCATGACATGCCATACATCCCAACGCTGGTCATCCGCGTAATACACATACACATAGCCCGGCGGCAGCAAGCGCGCGATGGGCACGGTGCTTTCACGCGGCACGTTGCTAAATTGTGGATCGAGCTGCGGCGCCCATTCGTATCCGGCGCGTCTTAGCGCGCTTGCATGTTCGCGTAGCGTGACGGTGGCGGTGGTCGCAAGCAGCAACAGCTCGCTGCGATGGCAAGGTTGGCAACCCGCGCCGCAGGTACGCGGCGGCGTGCCGCTCGCTGCCTTGACGCTTTTGTCGACGATGGCCTGCCCCCGGGCGCGTGGGCCGTCAATGAGCGTGATGGCGTCAGGCATGGATCGGTTTTCCTTATGGTGTTGTATGACACGCCGCCTTACGGCAACGCGTAGTGGTTCCAAAACGGCTCGTCGAGTTGGTGCAAGCCGTGTCGCAAATCGCCGCCTTCGGCGCGCAGCCGTTGCAGCATCGAGGTGAAGGGCGCGGACCGCGTCGCGCCGGGGCGTAATTGCACCGCGGTCAACACATAGATGGCCAAGTCGCCGCCGTCGAACCCATGCTCGCGCGCTTGCGCGACCAGCGAATGCAACCGCGCGATGGCGTCGTGCGGAAGCGGCTTGCCGTCTTCGGCCAGCATGCCGCGCCAACGCTCGCGCAAATCGTTGACGATGGGCACGTGGTCGATCACCGCCCAATGCGCGGGCGTGAGTTGCTCCGCGTTGGTTTTGTCGTCGGTGGGAGCCGAGGCGATTTCGCTAGCCGCGGGGCTTGCGTAACACACGATCTCGCCTTGCGCGCCGGGCGCCACCCACGTCGCATCGTCGCCCAGCACGACCTCGCGCCAATGCGCATCCAGCGTTGGCCAAATGTGTTCAAACCGATCGGGGTCGTGCCAGCGTAGCCAGCGCGGTCCATTGCGATGTTGATGACTAAACCGGCCGATCCGATGCGCGATCGCTTGCGCCGAGTCGCTGCTAACGATCCAGCCGCACACGCCGCGTCGCGTCGCGTGCGGGTCGTCGTTACGAAGCGTTGGGTCCAAGGCTGCGCCGCCGAACACTTCGGCATGCGCGCGTGAAATGCTGGCTTCGAACAGCGGGTCGTCCAAGCCCGGATCGGTTTCGAGAAGAAAGGCGGCCACTTGGCGGCAATCGAGCGTGATCACGCGCGGTAATTGGTCGCCGCGAAGCCGCCAAGGTTTGGGCGGATGCATCAACGCCGTTTCGCGTGCTGTGCTTTCGCGCAGCGACAAAGGATCGGCAAGCTCGGGCGCGTACAGCAGATGTAATCGCGCCAACGGCCGTGCGTGCGTGGCGGCTTGCACCGCTGAAATCACCGATTGCCGAAACGCGGGAAGCTGCACGAGCCGATCCTTCACCAATAGTCGTTTTTTTAAGGCGCGCGCGATGAACGGGAATTTGATGCTTCAGGGTGGCTTCGAAGCGAGCGATGGCAGCGACATCGCGTTCTCAATTCGCTGATTGATAAAAGATTTTTAGCGAATCGAAAGCCGCCGAATTTTGGACTGAAACCGCGACGCCGATCAATGCGCCGTTTGCGATGAGGTCATGCGCTAATGAATGACGACCACGTCGACACGATTCTTCATGGAGCGGGCGATGGGAATCGAACCCACGTCTTGAGCTTGGGAAGCTCAGGTCCTGCCATTGAACGACGCCCGCGCGAGACCAGCAACGAGCGGAATTCTAACGAGGGCTGGGTTGGATCGGCAGCACGCCCGCGTCTTGCAACCAACGTTCGTACATATGCGCGGCAATGGCTTGGCTCGTGGCGAGATGGCGCGCGGTGTCGGCGCGTTGTTCAGTAATCGTTTGCACGCTCGGTAAATCTTCGAGCGCGACGAGTTCGGGCGCGCCATGCTCGGCCCAAAGGTCGAGCGTGTCTAAATTGATCTCAATATGAAATTGCATGCCGACCGAGCGGCCGATGCAAAACGCCTGGTTCGCGCAATGCGCGTTGGTCGCGATGCGCGCCGCACCTTCAGGGATGTCGAAGGTGTCGTAATGCCATTGAAAGACGTGCATCGATTCGCGCGCGCCAAACCAATGCCGCGCACGATCCACGCATTCAAGCCGCACTTCATGCCAACCGATCTCGGGTTGGCTATTGCGCCGTATGCGCGCACCGAGCGCACTAGCCAGTAGTTGGCCGCCCAAACAATGGCCGAGCACGGGTACATCGTGCGCGAGCGCGTCGCGCAGCAGCGCTTCGGTGTCGCGCAGCATCGGCAATGCATCGTTCACGCTCATTGGACCGCCTAAGGCGGCAATCGCATGAATGCCACCCAAGGACTTAGGCAACGCGTCGCCCGCGTGCAAGTCGACTAAGTTGAACGGCACGCCGCGTGCCCGAAGCCAAGTCGCTAAGGTGGACGGCCCGTCGTTGGGATGAAACTGAAGAATCGCGATCATTAAATAGCCGCACTCGCTAAAACTAATGTGTTGCGCACGCCACGGTAACAAAAGGATAAACGGCGAAGCTGGCCTCCGAGGAGAACGAGGCGCAGCATAACGGTTACACCTAAATCACACGCGGTCGCGTCCTTAGTCGATGTCGTGCCGCGTTTGGTACCAATGCCCGCCACCGCGCTTCGTACTCCTTTCGTCTTGGTTCCGTGCGACAACCGTACGATCGGACATCATCCGTTTCATGTATTAGGTAAAAAGTACACCGACGCCATTCACGATATCTCGGGGTGCTTGCCACTGATCGTCCCCACAAGTGGCGTCGATGACATTAGTGCGTATGTGGATTTAGCCGATGGCGTATTGCTTACGGGGTCACCGTCGAATGTGCATCCGTCCAACTTCGGGCAGCCGGTACACGACCCACGATTACCGCTCGACCCTTTACGCGACGCGATCACGCTGCCGTTGATTCGCGAGTCGGTGAAACACGACTTACCGATCCTCGCGATCTGCCGGGGCATGCAAGAAATCAATGTCGCCTTGGGTGGCTCCTTATTGCAGGCGGTGCACGAGCTTGAGGGACAGCGCGACCATCGGTATCGCGACGAGGATCCGGTCGAGGTTCAGTATGGGCCGGTGCACGAAGTGCGGGTGGTGTGCGGTGGCTTGCTGCATCAAGTCGCCAAGCTTGAAAGTTTTCTCGTGAATTCCGCCCACGGCCAAGGCATCGACCGGATCGCGCCTGGGTTGATGGTTGAAGCCGTCGCGCCCGATGGGTTGATCGAAGCGGTACGCATCGCCTCGCATCCGGGCTTCGCGTTAGGCGTGCAATGGCATCCGGAATGGCGGGCGGCCGATAACCCCGTGTCCACCCGCATTTTCGAGCGCTTTGGCGAGGCGTGTCGGATTCGTCAGGCGCGGCGGTTGCGTCAGTCGTCGGCGCAAACGGCTTAACGCGATCCGCCGGTTCGTTCGCCACGTCGTCGTTCGTTGTCTCGTGGCCCGCACGGCGGGTTGCCACTAGGAGCGACGAGTGCCGATCCGCGACAACTTCACCTATGCCGATCTCGAAGGTTGGCTCGACGATAAACGCGTTACTGAAATCGAATGCCTGGTGCCTGACTTAACAGGCGTGGCACGCGGCAAGATCTTGCCGCGCGAAAAATTCACCGAAGAGCGCGGCATGCGTTTGCCCGAGTCGGTCTTGGGCATGACGGTGACCGGCGAAGCGCCAATGAATCCCGAATACTTGCGCATCATCGCGCCCAGTGATCGGGACATGATCTTGCGCGCCGACCCCAGCACCGTATGCCTCGTGCCGTGGGCCGTCGATTCAACCGCGCAAGTCATTCACGATTGTTATTTCGCCGACGGCGCGCTGGTTGATTTCGCGCCGCGCACCGTGCTTAAACGCGTGATCGAGCTGTAT
>DASTRU010000050.1:0-20198 GCA_035761045.1 Burkholderiaceae bacterium
GTCGTGCGCGACGCCACGCAAGGTCGTGGCGTGGACGTCATCCTCGACATGGTCGCGGGCGATTACGTGCCGCGCGAGATCGAGTTGCTCGCCGACGATGGACGCTTGGTCATCATCGCCACGCTTGGCGGCGTCGAAAGCAAACTCGACGTGCGCAAGCTTCTTATGCGTCGCTTGACGGTGACTGGCTCGACGCTGCGACCACGCTCGGTTGCCTTTAAAGCCCGTATTGCTCAAGCCTTGCGCGCCCATGTATGGCCACTCATCGAAAGTCGTTCGATCAAGCCGATCGTGTTTCGGCAATTTGCGCTCGCGCAAGCTGCGCAAGCGCATGAACTGATGGAATCAAGCGCGCACATCGGCAAGATCGTGCTCGTTTGCCGCCCCTAACGAGCTCGGCGTTTGGAGGGAGTTAGGCCAACGCGATAAACTCGCGGGGTTTTGCTTATAAGAACAGACCTATTCATGCATCGCGAACGTTGGATCATAGGTAACTGGAAGATGAACGGCAGCGTGGCGAGCAACGCCGCGTTGCTACAAGCCATTCGCGGTGCCGCTCCGTCCGGCGCGCGATTAGGCGTATGCGTTCCAACTCCTTACCTCGCGCAAACGCGTGAGCAACTTCAAGGCTCCACCGTGCTGTGGGGCGCGCAAGATTGCAGCGCGCACGCAAGCGGTGCCTACACCGGTGAAGTGTCCGCGGCGATGTTGGTGGAATTTGGTTGCGCCATGTGCATCGTTGGACATTCGGAGCGACGCGCCTACCACGGCGAATCCAACGAATTAGTCGCCGCCAAGGCACGCGCCGTCGCGGCCGCCGGAATGCGGCCCGTCGTTTGTGTTGGCGAAACCCTTGAACAACGCGATGCTGGCCACACCTTCGCCGTGGTGGATGCGCAATTGCGCACCGTGCTCGAACAAGCTCGCGATGCGGCCCGCTCCATGATCCTCGCGTACGAGCCGGTATGGGCGATCGGCACGGGTCGCTCGGCCACGCCCGACCAAGCGCAAGAGGTGCATGCTTATTTGCGCGGCGTATTGGCCGCGAACGAACTTGGCATGACGCCGGTGTTGTACGGCGGCAGTGTCAAGGCGTCGAACGCGGCATCGTTGTTCGCCATGCCCGATATCGATGGCGGTTTGATTGGCGGCGCATCGCTTGTCGCCGAAGAATTCCTAAGCATCGCTTCGCCTGGCGGCGCGATGGCGGAGAGTTGAAATGGGATGGCTTGGAACACTATTACTTGTCGTGCAATTAATCGCCGCGATCAGCGTCATCGTGTTGGTGTTGATCCAACACGGCAAGGGCGCCGACATGGGCGCCGCGTTTGGTAGCGGATCCTCGGGCAGTTTGTTCGGCGCGACGGGCTCGGCTAATTTTTTGAGTCGAACGACGGCCGTGTTCGCGGCGGTCTTCTTCGTGTCCACCTTGGGTCTCGCATTGATTGCAAGTCGTGGTCCGGCGAGTGGTGCGACGGGTAGCGTCATCACCAACACGCCGTCAAGCGTGCCGGCGGCACCGTCCTCACCAGCCGCTCCTGTCGCGCCGACGCCAAATGCACCCGCGACTAACGAAATTCCTAAGTAAGTGAATTACAATAGCGGGCTTGCTTGATACGCGGGCCCGCGATGCGAATCAAAGTAAGCGGTATGTCATAAAGCGTTCCTCACGCTTTTTGTGATTGCAAGCGGTACAGGTAAGTCCACGTGCCGACGTGGTGAAATTGGTAGACACGCTATCTTGAGGGGGTAGTGGCGAAAGCTGTGCGAGTTCGAGTCTCGCCGTCGGCACCAACAATTCAAGCGGTGTATTTAGGGCGCTCATCATCAAGGCTCGAATACATCGTCGCGCATGGGTTGTCACCCGTGGTCAGCGAGGGCAGTTCCTCCTGCGCCCGAACGAGAGGCGCACTCTTCATATAGTGGTCCGAACGCGTTCAGAGCCAGCGACGTGAGCCTCGAAAACTACTTTCCCATTCTGCTGTTTATCGTCGTCGGCATGTTTGTCGGCATTGGTCCGATGATCATCGGTTCAATACTTGGTCCACGGCGGCCCGATCCCGTCAAGAACGCGCCGTACGAATGCGGATTCGAGGCGTTCGAGGACGCACGCATGAAGTTCGACGTGCGGTATTACCTCGTGACGATTTTGTTCATTTTGTTCGATCTTGAAATCGCCTTCTTATTCCCATGGGCCGCGGCGTTCCATGATGTTGGCGTGCCAGGCTTCATCGCGGTCATGCTGTTCCTCGGCATCCTCGTGGTGGGCTTTGTGTACGAGTGGCGCAAGGGCGCACTCGATTGGGAGTAATCGCTGCGGTAAGGGAATGAGTTGTGCGATGCGCGGTCTTACGCGAGTAAGCAAAGACGCGCCATGCGGGAGATAAGCAATGGGTGCCAACGACGGCTTTACCAACCAAGGCTTTATCACGACCACTGTCGACAAGGTCGTGAACTGGAGCAAAACCGGCTCCTTGTGGCCGATGACATTCGGCCTCGCATGTTGCGCGGTCGAGATGATGCATGCCGGCGCATCGCGCTACGACCTGGACCGCTTCGGCGTCGTGTTCCGTCCTAGTCCGCGGCAATCGGACTGCATGATCGTCGCGGGCACCTTGTGCAACAAGATGGCGCCCGCCTTGCGCCGGGTGTACGACCAAATGCCCGAGCCGCGCTGGGTAATCTCGATGGGCTCGTGCGCGAATGGCGGTGGCTACTACCACTACTCATACTCGGTGGTGCGCGGGTGTGATCGCATCGTCCCGGTCGATGTTTATGTTCCGGGTTGCCCGCCCACGGCCGAGGCCTTGATGTACGGCATCTTGCAACTGCAAAGCAAGATTCGTCGAACCAACACCATCGCGCGCTGAACATGACTCGTATTGAACATCTGGAGCAGACGGTTCGCGACACGCTTGGTCCGCGCCTTAAATCCCTTGTCGCGCGGTTAGGCGAGATCACGATTGAAGTGGGAGCGCCCGACTATCTGAGCACTATGCGCACCCTGCGCGACGCCGACGGCCTCAAGTTCGAGCAGTTGGTTGACCTATGCGGAATCGACTATTCGACGTGGAAGGAACAACCGTGGGACGGTCCGCGCTATGCCGCCGTATCCCATCTGTTGTCGGTCAGTCTGAATCAACGCCTGCGTGTTCGCGTATTCGCGCCCGACGATGATTTGCCTGTACTCGATTCGGTCACGGGAGTTTGGGCATCGGCGAATTGGTATGAGCGCGAGGCGTTTGATCTTTACGGCATCGTGTTCGAGGGCCATAACGATTTGCGCCGCATCCTCACCGACTACGGCTTCATCGGTCATCCGTTCCGCAAGGATTTCCCGGTGTCGGGCACGGTTGAAATGCGTTACGACCCCGAACAGAAGCGGGTGATTTATCAACCCATCACGATCGAGCCGCGCGAAGTCACGCCGCGCGTCGTGCGTGAAGACGCATACGGAATGGGGCGGTAACGACCATGGCCGAAATCAAGAATTACACGCTCAACTTCGGTCCTCAGCATCCGGCCGCACACGGCGTATTGCGCTTGGTGTTGGAGCTTGACGGCGAAGTCATTCAGCGCGCCGATCCGCACATCGGCCTTTTGCATCGCGCGACCGAGAAGCTTGCCGAGACCAAGACGTTCTTGCAGTCGGTGCCGTACATGGATCGGCTCGATTACGTCTCGATGATGTGCAACGAGCACGCGTATGTGATGGCGATCGAAAAACTCCTCGGGCTCGAGGTGCCGATTCGCGCGCAATACATCCGCGTGATGTTCGATGAAATCACGCGCTTGCTGAATCACCTGCTTTGGCTTGGTTGCCACGGGCTCGACGTGGGCGCGATGGCCGTCTTCTTGTACGCGTTTCGTGAACGTGAAGACTTATTCGATATGTACGAAGCCGTGTCGGGCGCGCGCATGCACGCGGCGTATTACCGACCCGGTGGCGTGTACCGCGATTTGCCCGACGAGATGCCGAAGTACGCGGCGTCCAAGGTGCGTAATGAACGCGCGGTGCGCGCGCTCAACGAAAACCGCCAAGGCTCGTTGCTCGACTTCATCGAAGACTTCACCAAGCGCTTCCCAAAGTACGTCGACGAATACGAAACGCTGCTGACCGATAACCGCATTTGGAAGCAGCGGTTGGTCGGAATCGGCGTGGTGTCACCCGAGCGCGCGTTGCAGCTTGGATTCACGGGCGCGATGTTGCGTGGTTCCGGCTTTGAATGGGATTTACGCAAGCACCAGCCGTACGAGGTGTATGACCAACTCGACTTCGATATTCCCGTCGGCAAGAACGGCGATTGTTATGACCGTTACTTAGTGCGCGTCGAGGAAATGCGGCAGTCCAATCGCATCATTCAGCAATGCGTTGCATGGCTGCGCAAGAACCCCGGTCCGGTGATGGTCGACAACCATAAGGTGGCGCCGCCGAACCGCGTGGAAATGAAGTCGAACATGGAAGAGCTGATTCACCACTTCAAGCTCTTCACCGAAGGCATGCACGTGCCCGAGGGCGAAGCGTATGCGGCGGTCGAGCATCCGAAGGGTGAGTTCGGCATTTACTTGGTGTCCGATGGCGCGAACAAGCCGTATCGATTGAAGATTCGCGCGCCCGATTACGCGCATTTGCAATCGCTCGATGAGATGGCGCGTGGTCACATGATCGCCGACGCGGTCACGATCATCGGTACGCAAGACATCGTGTTCGGTTCGATCGACCGTTAATTTGAATTGAATGTGCCAGCCAGCGCAGGAATTGTTATGAGCGCAGTGCCTCAAACCCAACGCCTACTGTCCGCCGATGCGTATCGGCGGATCGATCGTGAAGTCGCCAAGTTTCCGTCCGACCAAAAACAGTCGGCGGTCATGGCGGCCTTGCATATCGCGCAAAGCGAGAAAGGCTGGTTGTCGCAAGACGTGATCGACGATGTGGCGGCCTATCTCGAGATGCCGCCGATCGCCGTGTGGGAGGTCGCGACCTTCTACAACATGTACGACACCAAGCCGGTGGGCAAGTACAAGATCAGCGTTTGCACGAACTTGCCGTGCGCCTTGTCGGGTGGCGAACGCGCGGCGTCGTATCTGAAGGACAAGCTGGGCATCGATTACAAGGAAACGACCGCCGATGGGCGTTTCACGTTGATCGAAGGCGAATGCATGGGCGCTTGTGGCGACGCGCCCGTCATGCTCGTGAACAACGTACGGATGTGCAGCTTCATGTCGCCCGACAAGCTCGATGCATTGATCGACGAGCTGAAAAAGGACTAAGGCGATGAACGCTCCGGTATTTCCCTCGTCCACGTGTTTCCATGGTCGCCATATCGAGCCGCAAATTTTCGCGGAGTTGAATGGCAACAATTGGCGTTATTCCGAGTACATCAAGCGCGGTGGATATCAAGCGCTTAAGAAAATTTTGACCGAAGGCATAACGCCCGAGCAGGTGATCGCCGAAGTCAAGGCCGGCATGCTGCGTGGACGCGGCGGCGCGGGCTTTCCCACGGGATTGAAGTGGAGCTTCATGCCGCGTCAATTCCCGGGGCAAAAGTACTTGGTCTGCAATTCCGACGAAGGCGAGCCCGGCACATTCAAAGACCGCGACATCCTGCGCTATAACCCGCATATCGTGATCGAGGGCATGGCCATCGCCGCGTATGCGATGGGTATTAGCGTTGGCTACAACTACATCCATGGCGAAATTTGGGACGTGTATGAACGCTTCGAAGAAGCGCTCGAAGAAGCCCGCGCGGCTGGATTTTTAGGCGACAAGATTCTCGGCACCGACTTTAGTTTTCAGTTGCACGCGTTTCATGGCTATGGTGCGTACATCTGCGGCGAGGAAACCGCGTTGCTTGAATCGCTCGAAGGCAAGAAAGGCCAGCCGCGATTCAAGCCGCCGTTCCCGGCGAGCTACGGCTTGTACGGCAAGCCAACCACGATCAACAACACCGAAACCTTTGCGGCCGTGCCGTGGATCATCCGCAACGGTGGCGAGGCGTATCTCAACGTCGGCAAGCCTAATAACGGCGGTACCAAGATTTTCTCGATCTCGGGCGATGTTGCATGCCCAGGCAATTACGAGATTCCGCTCGGAACCCCGTTCGCCAAGCTGCTCGAACTAGCCGGCGGCATGCGCGACGGCAAGAAGATCAAGGCGGTGATTCCAGGTGGATCGTCGATGCCGGTACTGCCAGGTGACGTGATGATGGCCACTGACATGGATTACGACTCGATCGCGAAAGCCGGGTCGATGTTGGGATCCGGCGCGGTCATCGTGATGGACGAGACGCGTTGCATGGTCAAGTCCTTATTGCGCTTGTCGTATTTTTATTACGAAGAAAGCTGCGGCCAATGCACGCCGTGCCGCGAAGGCACGGGTTGGTTGTACCGCATGGTTCATCGCATCGAGCATGGGCAAGGGCGGATGGAAGACATCGACTTGCTCAATAGCGTGGCCGACAACATCCAAGGCCGCACGATTTGCGCTTTGGGCGACGCGGCCGCGATGCCGGTGCGCGCCATGATCAAACATTTCCGCGACGAGTTTGTGTATCACGTCGAACATAAAACCTGCGCGGTCCCGCAGTACGCCTAAAGAGTCCACAGCATGAGTACAGCGACGACCACGATGGTCGAGATTGATATCGACGGCAAGAAGGTAGAAGTGCCGCAAGGTTCGATGGTGATGGAGGCCGCTAACAAGGCCGACATCTACGTGCCGCATTTTTGCTATCACAAGAAGCTGTCAATCGCGGCGAATTGCCGCATGTGCTTGGTTGACGTCGAAAAAGCGCCTAAGCCGTTGCCTGCCTGCGCGACGCCGGTTACGCCCGGCATGATCGTGCGCACGCAAAGCGAAAAAGCCGTCAACGCGCAAAAAGGCGTGATGGAGTTTTTGCTGATCAACCATCCGCTTGATTGCCCGATTTGCGACCAAGGCGGTGAATGCCAGTTGCAAGACTTGGCGGTGGGTTATGGCGCGTCGAACTCGCGCTACACAGAAGAAAAGCGCGTGGTGTTCGAAAAGAACCTAGGCCCGCTGATCTCCGCGCGCGAGATGACTCGCTGCATTCATTGCACGCGTTGCGTTCGCTTCGGCCAAGAAGTGGCTGGCGTGATGGAACTTGGCATGGCCAATCGCGGCGAGCATTCCGAGATTATGAGTTTCGTCGGCCGTACGGTGGACTCGGAGTTGTCGGGCAACATGATTGATTTGTGCCCGGTCGGCGCGCTGACGAGCAAGCCGTTTAGATACCGCGCGCGCACTTGGGAATTGGCCCGCCGTAAATCGGTGGCGCCGCACGACAGCTTGGGCAGCAACCTCACGGTGCAGGTTAAGCAAAACCGCGTGATG
Organism: Burkholderiaceae bacterium; assembly: GCA_035761045.1. GTDB lineage: Bacteria > Pseudomonadota > Gammaproteobacteria > Burkholderiales > Burkholderiaceae_E > DASTRU01. Next base: position 7,355 of record DASTRU010000050.1, read on the forward strand.
CGTGTATTGCCGCTCGAAAACGAAGCGATCAACGAATGCTGGTTGTCCGACAAGGACCGTTTCAGCTACGAGGCGCTTAATACCGACGACCGACTGATCATGCCGATGGTCAAGCAAGGCGGCGAGTGGATTGAAACCGATTGGCCGCAAGCGCTCGAATTCGTCGCGCATGCATTGAAGGACATTGTCGCCAAGCATGGCGCGAACGAAGTCGGTGTACTCGCGACCCCGCATTCGACGACCGAAGAACTCTTCCTGCTGCAAAAACTCGCGCGCGGGCTCGGCGTTGAAAACATCGATACCCGCCTTCGATTGTCCGACTTCGAGCAAGACGCGAAACGCGCGGGCGCACCTTGGCTTGGCATGCCGATTTCGGAAGTCGGCCAACTCAAGCGCGCGTTCATCATCGGCTCGTTCTTGCGCAAGGATCATCCCTTGTTGTCGGCGCGCATTCGCCATGGCGTGAAGCGCGGACTCAAGCTCAATGTGCTGCACGCGGTCGAGGAAGATTTATTGATGCCGGTGGCGAACCGCATCGTCGCCGCGCCGTCGTCATGGCACGCGGTGCTTAACGAGATCGCCGTGGCGATTGCCGCGATCAATGGCGTGGCCGCGCCGGCCGGGCTCGAGAACGTGCGGCCGTCCGATAAGGCCAAAGCCATCGCCGAATCGCTCGCCTCGGGCGAACGCAAGGCGGTGTTCCTCGGCAATGCCGCGGTTCAACATCCGCAGGCGTCGCGCATCGCCGCCACCGCGCAATGGATCGCCGATCAAACCGGCGCGACTTTAGGCGTGCTGACCGAAGCCGCGAATACCGTCGGCGCGTATTTGACGGGCGCGATCGCGACCAAGGGCGAGAACGCCGCGCAGATGATCGCGCGGCCAAAGAAGGCGTATGTGCTGTTCAACGCCGAACCGGAATTGGATTGCCACGACGCGGCCGCTGCCCGCGCGGCGATGGAGCAAGCGCAATTCGTGGTCGCGTTGTCGGCGTTCAAGCACGCGGCGATGGAGTACGCCACCGTCATGCTGCCGATCGCGCCGTTCACCGAAACCTCGGGCACCTTCGTGAACGCCGAAGGTCGCGCGCAATCGTTTGTTGGCGTTGTCACGCCGCAAGGGCAGGCGCGTCCGGGTTGGAAGGTGTTGCGCGTGCTCGGCAATTTGCTTGAAGTACCGGGCTTTGAGTTTGAAACGATCGAATCGGTCCGCGCAGAGGCGCATGCGTTCTTGGGTGATATCGGCCCGCGTTTGAACAATCGCGTCGATATTATCGTGACCGCCGCGACCGCCGCGTCTGGATTGGCGCTCGAGCGTTTGGCGCATGTGCCGATTCATCATGCCGATGCGATCGTGCGTCGTTCTCCACCCTTGCAAAAAACAGCCGACGCGAAGCCGCCTTGCGCGATCGCGCATCCGTCCTTGCTCGAGCGGCTGGGTTTGCGCGCGGGTGAGAACGTGCGCGTCACGCAAGGCCGCGCGTCGGCCGTGTTGCAAGCCGCCGAGGACGCGACGTTGCCGGTCAATGTCGTGCGGGTCGCCGCGTCGCATCCGCTCACGGCCGGCTTGGGTCCGATGTTTGGTGAAGTCGTGTTGGAGCGCGCATGACCTTCGCAGAATTCAATATCGCGGGCCAAGCCCTGTTCGCGAACTATCTGGGCGCGTCGGCTCCGTACGCATGGACCTTCGTGCGCACGCTTGGCCTCATCGTGTGCATCGTCGCGCCAATCCTTGGCATGGTCGCGTACCTCACGCTGTGGGAACGCAAGATGATTGGCTGGATGCACGTGCGGCTCGGGCCGAACCGCGTTGGCCCGTTTGGCTTGCTGCAACCGATCGCCGATGCGCTCAAGCTGATGACCAAGGAAGTCATCCTGCCGAGCCAAGCCGATAAAGGGCTTTATCTGCTCGCGCCAGTGATGATCATCATGCCCGCGATGGCGGCCTGGGCCGTCGTGCCGTTCGGGCCCGAGGCGGTGCTTGCCGACGTCAACGCGGGCTTGCTGTACTTGATGGCGATCACGTCGATCGGCGTGTACGGCGTGATCATCGCGGGCTGGGCGTCCAACTCGAAGTACGCGTTTTTGGGCGCGATGCGCGCCTCGGCGCAAATGGTGTCGTACGAGCTTGCGATCGGCTTCGTGCTGGTGGCGGTGTTGCTGGTATCGGGCACGCTCAATATGAACGGCATCGTGCTTCAGCAAGCGCGCGGCACGTTCGCGCAGCAAGGCCTGACGTTCTTGTCGTGGAACTGGCTGCCGTTGTTGCCCTTGTTCGTGATCTACGTGATCTCGGCCGTGGCTGAAACCAACCGTCATCCATTTGACGTGGTCGAAGGCGAATCGGAAATCGTGGCCGGCCACATGATCGAATACTCGGGCATGGCCTTCGCCATCTTCTTCCTGGCCGAATACGCGAACATGATTTTGTTGTCCGCGCTCGCGTCGATCATGTTCCTCGGCGGATGGTTATCGCCGATCGACATCGCGCCGTTCAACAAGATTCCCGGTTGGATCTGGCTGTTCGTCAAAACATTTTTCGTCGTGTCGCTGTTCATTTGGTTCCGCGCGTCGTTCCCGCGTTACCGCTATGACCAGTTGATGCGTTTGGGCTGGAAGATCTTCATTCCGCTCACGCTCGTATGGCTCATCGTCATCGCGGCGTGGATGATCAGCCCCTACAACATCTTCAAGCCCTGAAGGCGAGGGCCATTATGGAAGCAATCAAGGATTTTTTCGGCAGCTTGATGTTGGGCGAGTTGCTCAAGGGCATGGCGCTGACCGGGCGCTATATGTTCAAGCGCAAGATCACGGTGCTGTTCCCCGAGGAAAAAACGCCGAAGTCGCCACGCTTTCGCGGGCTGCACGCATTACGTCGGTACCCCAACGGTGAAGAGCGCTGTATTGCCTGCAAGCTGTGCGAGGCCGTGTGTCCGGCACTCGCGATCACCATCGAGTCCGAACAGCGCGATGACGGCACTCGCCGCACCACGCGGTACGACATCGATCTCACCAAATGCATCTTCTGCGGATTTTGCGAGGAAAGCTGCCCGGTGGATTCGATCGTCGAAACCGACAACCTCGAATACCACGGCGAGAAGCGCGGCGATCTTTACTTCACTAAAGAGATGCTGCTTGCCATCGGCGACCGGTACGAAAAAGACATTGCAGCCGCGCGCGCGAAGGATGCGCGTTACCGTTAATCACAGCGGCCATTCAAGGACATCATGGATTTCAAGACCGTTGTCTTCATCGTTTTCTCGGCCATTCTCGTGGTCGCGGCGCTGCGCGTGATCACCGCGCGTAACCCGGTGCACGCCGCGTTGTATTTGGTGTTGTCGTTCTTTAGCGCCTCGGGCGTATGGATGTTGTTGCAAGCCGAGTTCTTGGCGATCACCTTGGTGCTGGTGTATGTCGGCGCCGTGATGGTGTTGTTCTTATTCGTGGTGATGATGCTCGACATCAACATCGACGCCTTGCGCGAAGGGTTTCGCGCCAATTTGGCGAGCGCGTTGTTCGTCGGGTTGGTGGTCATTCTCGAACTTGCATTCGTGATCATCAGCGCGTTTCGCACGCCCGATCCGTACGGCAACGTGAACGCGATGCCGCCGGGTAGCAACACGCATAACCTAGGTAAGTTGTTGTACACCGAGTACTTGTATCCGTTCGAAATCGCTGGCGCGATTTTGCTCGTGGCGATGGTCGCGGCGATTGCCTTGACGCTACGTCGACGCAAGGACAGCAAGTCTCAGAAACCGGGCGAGCAGATCGCGGTGCGCGCGCAAGACCGCGTGCGTCTCGTCAAGATCCCCGCGGTGGTACGCGAGCGCAGCGCGTCCGAACCAGGCCATACGCCCGAGAACACTTAACTCACAAACAATCTGCGAAAAAGGGAGCCTCTCGTGCTTCAACTTTGGCACTTCCTTGTGCTTGGTGCTGTGCTGTTTGCAATCAGCATCGTCGGCATTTTTCTCAACCGACGGAACGTCATCATTTTGTTGATGGCGATCGAGCTCATGCTGCTCGCGGTCAACACCAATTTCGTCGCGTTCTCGCATTACCTGGGTGACCTCGACGGGCAGGTGTTCGTGTTTTTCATTCTTACGGTGGCGGCGGCGGAATCCGCGATTGGCCTGGCCATCCTCGTCGTGCTGTTTAGAAACCTAAGCACGATCAACGTCGACGAACTTGATCGTTTGAAGGGATAAGCGCGATGGCCTTGAAAACTCTGCTCCTCGTCATCGCGTTGGCGCCGCTTGCGGGCGCCATCCTCGCTGGGCTCTTTGGTAAAACCATTGGCCGGGCGGGCGCGCATACGGCCACGATCGCCGGTGTCGCCATTTCCTGCCTCGCATCGCTGTATGTGTTCTCGCTCGTATGGGCCGCCGCGCCTGGCCAACCCATCTTTAACGAAACGATTTACACCTGGGCCACGGTTGGCAATCTCAAACTCGAAGTCGGCTTCTTGGTCGATAGTCTGACGGCGACGATGATGGTTGTCGTCACTTCGGTGTCATTGATGGTGCACATCTACACCATCGGCTACATGCATGATGACCCCGGTTATCAGCGGTTCTTCTCGTACATCTCGTTGTTCACCTTCTCGATGCTCATGCTCGTCATGAGCAACAACTTCCTGCAATTGTTCTTCGGTTGGGAAGCGGTGGGCTTGGTGTCGTATCTGCTGATTGGTTTTTGGTGGACGCGTCCAACGGCCATCTACGCCAACCTCAAGGCCTTCTTGGTCAACCGAGTGGGCGATTTTGGTTTCATCCTCGGTATCGGGCTTGTACTCGCGTACTTCGGTTCGATGAATTACTCGGAAGTATTCGCGGGTGCGCCCAAGGTCGCGGGCGCGACGATCGAGCTTATTCCCGGCGCGGCGTGGTCGGTCATGACGGTGACGTGCATCTGCTTGTTCATCGGCGCGATGGGTAAGTCGGCGCAATTTCCGCTGCACGTTTGGCTGCCCGATTCGATGGAAGGCCCGACGCCAATTTCCGCGCTGATTCACGCGGCGACGATGGTGACGGCCGGCATCTTCATGGTGTCGCGCATGTCGCCGTTGTTCGAACTTTCAACCACGGCGCTCAGCTTCGTGATGGTGATCGGTGCGATCACGGCCTTGTTCATGGGCTTTTTGGGCATCGTGCAAAACGACATCAAGCGCGTCGTCGCGTATTCGACGCTGTCGCAACTTGGATACATGACGGTCGCGCTCGGCGCCTCGGCGTACTCGGCCGCGATCTTCCATTTGATGACGCACGCGTTCTTCAAGGCGCTGCTATTCCTCGCGGCGGGCTCGGTCATCATCGGCATGCATCACGACCAAGACATCCGCAACATGGGTGGCTTGCGCAAGTACATGCCGATCACGTGGATTACCTCGCTGCTCGGTTCGCTCGCACTGATCGGCACGCCGTTTTTCTCAGGGTTTTATTCAAAAGACTCGATCATTGGCGCCACCCTCGAATCAACGATTCCGGGTGCATGGTTTGCTAAGTTCGCCGTGGTCGCGGGCGTGTTCATCACCGCGTTTTATTCGTTCCGTATGTACTTCCTCGTCTTCCATGGCAAGGAGCGTTGGATGCAAGCCAAGCCCGGCCACGCCGCGCATGCGCACGCCGACGATGAACATGATGACGAGCACGAGCATCACGGCTTGGGCCCGAACGACAAGCCGCATGAATCCCCCTGGGTGGTGTGGTTGCCGCTCGTGCTGCTGGCGATTCCTTCGGTCGTGGTCGGTTGGTTCGCGCTCGAACCAATGCTGGCCGGCGAGTTCTTCAAGGGCGTGATCGTCGTCGATGAAGCCGCGCATCCCGGATTGGCGAAGTTCGTGGCCGAACACGTCGAACACGGTTGGCAAGCGATGGGCTTGCATGGCTTCTTGACAATGCCGTTCTGGCTCGCGCTCGCGGGCGTGGTCACGGCCTGGTATTGCTACATGGTGAATCCACGCGTTCCCGCGTGGTTCGCCAACACCTTCGCGTCGATTCATCGCTTGTTTGAAAACAAGTACTACCTCGACCGGTTCAACGAATGGTTTTGGGCGGGTGGGGCGCGCTTGCTTGGCACTGCGCTGTGGCAACGTGGCGACGTGAAAACGATCGATGGCATCGCCGTCAATGGCAGTGCCCGCATCGTCGGATGGTTCGCGTTCGTGGTGCGCGAGCTGCAGTCGGGCCGCATCTACCACTACGCTTTCGTGATGATCGTTGGCACCTTGAGCTTGCTAACGTTCTTCCTGTTCCTCAACAAATAAACGCATAAGACGGGCAGGTTGCATGCAGTCTTCAACACCTTTCCTAAGCCTGGCGATTTGGTTGCCGATCGCATTCGGGCTCGTGCTTCTCGCGCTCGGCAATGACCGTAACGCCAATGTCGTGCGCGGCTTGGCCTTGCTCGGCGCGCTGGTGAGCTTTCTGGTCACGCTGCCGTTGATTAGCGGTTTCGATGCGTCGACCGCGGCCATGCAATTCGTCGAGCAGCGCCCGTGGATCGAGCGTTTCAAGATCAATTACCACTTAGGCGTGGACGGGCTATCGGTCTGGTTCGTGGTGCTCACCGCGTTCATCACCGTGATCGTCGTGATCAGCGCGTGGGAAGTCATCACCGAACGCGTTTCGCAATACATGGCCGCGTTCTTGATCCTGTCTGGAATCATGGTCGGCGTGTTCTCGGCGCTCGACGGCATTTTGTTCTACGTATTCTTCGAAGCCACGCTGATTCCGATGTACATCATCATCGGCGTTTGGGGCGGGCCGAATCGCGTGTACGCGGCGTTCAAATTCTTTCTTTACACGCTGCTGGGTTCACTGCTCACGCTGATCGCGCTGTTGTACCTCTATAAAGCCAGCGGCAGTTTCGCGATTCTCGATTGGCATCAACTCGCGCTGCCGCTCGACGCGCAAGTATTGATATTCCTGGCCTTCCTCGTCGCGTTCGCGGTCAAGGTGCCGATGTGGCCCGTGCACACCTGGTTGCCCGACGCGCACGTCGAGGCACCGACCGGCGGCTCGATCGTGCTAGCCGCCATCATGCTTAAGCTTGGCGCCTACGGCTTCTTGCGGTTCTCGCTGCCGATCGCGCCCGACGCCTCGCATCACTTGGCGAGTTTCATGATCGCGTTGTCGCTCATCGCGGTGGTGTACATCGGCCTCGTGGCGCTCGTGCAAAAGGACATGAAAAAACTCGTGGCCTATAGCTCCATCGCGCACATGGGCTTCGTCACGTTGGGCTTTTTCTTGTTCAACCAAATCGCGGTGGAAGGCGCGATCGTGCAAATGGTTTCGCACGGCTTCGTGTCGGGCGCGATGTTCGCCTGCATTGGCGTGCTGTACGACCGCGTGCATTCACGGCAGATCGCCGATTACGGCGGCGTGGTCAATACGATGCCTAAGTTCGCGGCGCTGTTCGTGTTCTTCGCCATGGCCAATTCCGGGTTGCCGGCAACGTCCGGCTTTGTCGGCGAGTTCATGGTGATTCTGGGCGCGGTACGCGAAAGCTTCTGGCTCGGTTTATTGGCCGCCACCACCTTGATTTTTGGCGCGGCGTATTCCTTATGGATGGTTAAGCGCGTGGTGTTTGGCCAAGTAGGCAACGCCAACGTTGCCACGCTCATGGATATCGATACGCGCGAGTTCCTCATGCTTGGAGCGCTTGCGATCGCCGTGCTTGGCATGGGTCTATATCCCAAGCCGTTTACCGATTTGATGCACGTCTCGGTACAACACCTGCTCGCGCATGTCGCGCAATCCAAGCTTTGACGCGAGACCGACTATGACGAATCCCTTGTTCGATTTCGCCCCGGCTTGGCCGGAGATTTTCCTCGTCTGCGCCGCGCTCGTGGTGCTGATCGCCGACTTATTCGTCGCCGAGGATCGACGCCACGTCACGTTGGGCATGGCCATCGCGGCCATCGTGCTCACCGGCGTCATCGTCATGACCTCGGCGCACGATACGGCGCGCTACGCCTTCGGCCGCATGTTCGTGACCGACCCAATGGCCGTAGTGCTCAAGTCTTTTGCTTGCCTTACCGCCGTGGTGACGCTCGTGTTCGCGCGGCAATACGTGACTGATCGCGGCATGTTGCGCGGCGAATTCATCGTGCTCGCATTGTTTACGCTGCTTGGGCAAATGGTGATGATCTCGGCGCACAACCTGCTCGTCGTGTATCTCGGGCTTGAGTTGATGTCGCTGTCGCTATACGCGCTTGTCGCCATGCGCCGCGATGCGCCCGCCGCGACCGAAGCTTCGATGAAGTACTTCGTGCTCGGCGCGCTTGCCTCGGGTTTCTTGTTGTATGGCATGTCGATGATTTACGGCGCGACGGGAACGCTTGATATCGCCGAGATCGCGCGCTCGGCCTCCACCAACGCCAATCGCCAATTGCTTTTGTTGGGCACGGTATTCATCGTGGGCGGTATCGCGTTCAAACTTAGCGCCGCGCCGTTTCATATGTGGGCGCCCGATGTGTACGACGGCGCGCCCACCGCGGTCACCTTGCTGATCGCCGCCGCGCCTAAGTTGGCCGCTTTCGCGATCGCCATCCGCGTGCTTGCTCAAGCGCTGCCTTCGGCCGGGGCCGATTGGCATCAAATGTTCGCGGTGTTGGCCGTGTTGTCGCTCGCGATCGGTAACCTGACGGCGATCGCTCAAACCAATCTCAAGCGCTTGCTTGCGTACTCGACGATCGCGCAAATCGGCTTCGTTCTGCTTGGCTTCATGGCGGCACGCACGCCCGAGGCCGCGCCGGCCGCGTATGGCGCCGCGATGTATTACACCGTGGTCTACGTGCTGACCACGCTCGGCACCTTCGGCGTGATGCTGTTGTTGGCGCGCAAGGGATTCGAATGCGATCGCATTGATGATTTGGCCGGGCTTAATCAACGCGCGCCATGGCTTGCCTTCGTCATGCTGCTCATGATGTTCTCGCTCGCGGGCATTCCGCCGGCGGTGGGCTTTTACGCAAAGCTCGTGGTGCTGCAAGCGACGGTGGATGCGGGGTATTTAGGCATCGCGATCTTCGCCGTTCTCGCGTCACTCGTCGGCGCGTTTTATTACCTGCGCGTGGTGAAGGTGATGTATTTCGACGGACCGACGCATGCCGAGTCGATCACCGGTAGCGCGAGCGCGCGGTTCTTGCTGGCCTTGACGGGTGCCTTTGTCATCGTGTTCGGCATCGTCGGCGAGCCGCTGCTGCGCCTATGCCTCGACAGCATTCAAGCCACGCTCGCCTTATAAGCGTATGACGCCCACCACCGGCGCCGTTCTCGTGATCGCGCTCGCGGTGGTGATCGCGAACCTGCCGTTCATCAATCAACGCCTCTTTGGTCTCGTGCGTATGCCGTTCACGGCCACGCACGGAATCAAACCGCTATGGGTTCGCCTGATCGAGCTTGCGCTCGGTTATGTCGTGGTCGGACTCGCCGCGCGGTGGATCGAAGGGTATTTAGGCAGTATCGCCCCGCAAGGCTGGCAGTTTTACGCCGTCACGCTTTGCTTATTTCTGGTGGCGGCGTATCCCGGGTATGTATGGCGTTGCTTACGGAGAGGCGCACGACGATGAGCGTATTCGACGATTCCGACGATAAAGAATTGCGCGAGGAATGCGTCTCAAGCGAGATCGCCTTTCGCGGTGGTTTTCTAAGCGTGCAACGCGATGTCATCAAACTGCCCGATGGCAAAACGTCTTGGCGTGAATTCATTCTTCACCCGGGCGCGGTGATGGTGGTGCCGATGCTTGATGACGGCCAGGTCGTCATCGAGCGGCAGTTTCGTTATCCGCATCGGCGCGCGTTCATGGAGTTTCCGGCCGGCAAGATCGACCCGGGCGAGGATCCTCTCGTATGCGCCAAGCGCGAGCTGCTCGAGGAAACCGGCTATACCGCCACCACTTGGCATCGTTTAGGCACGATTCACAACGCTATTGCCTATAGCGACGAACACATCGACATCTATCTGGCGCAAGGTTTGACGGCCGGCACGCGCAAGCTGGACGACGGCGAGTTTCTCGAGGTCCACACCGTGCCGTTCGACGACGTCATGAAGGCGATCCGCAGCGGGCATATCACGGATGTAAAAACCATCGTCGGCGCGTATTGGACGAACGATTGGCTTATGTCGCCATCGTGATGGCATGAACAACACCATCGATGCTTGCGGTTCGGCGTTGGCCCACGCGGCGCTTGCATCGGTGTCCGCGGTCACGCGCGCATTGCTTGACGCTGGCGTGGCGATCGCCGCGACGAGCGCTATGGAATCGATGGCCAAGAGCGACGAGGACGAGCGGGGCATCATCGCGTTCGCCCAGTTATGTCGCCGTCTTCACGATAAACAATGCCTAAGCCTCGACGCGGTCGTCGACACCTTATTCACGCAAGGTATTTGCCGCGATTCGTTCCTAGGCGCGCTTGCTCTAATGAAGGGAGGCGTGATTAGCCGGGAGATCGGCGACCCTCATCGCGTCGCCGGCGACGATTGGATTCATCGCCTTGCGCGCTACGGTGGCGAGCATGACGATGATCCGTTTTTAGGCCTAAATGATGCATCGCCGTCGCCACTTATTAGCTTGCGCGAGCGCTTTGAATGTCTGGTGCGTGCCGGTTTCTCCTTGGAGGCGACGCCCGCGTTGCCTCGATCGCCCTTATGTTTAGCGGTGACTCACAACAACCTTCGAGCGGTACGCGCTTTGTTGGATGCGGGCGCCGATGTAGACGGACTTCATGCGCAGGGCACGACGCCGTTGCACATAGCCGTTGAAGCAGAGGCATTACCAATTATTGAATTGCTGCTGGACCACGGCGCTTCGCTTGGCATTGCCGACAACGAAGGCCGTACGCCGCTTTATCTCGCAACCGCATGCGGCTCTAAATCAGTCGTCGAACGCTTGCTCGCGTATAAGCCCGACATCGACGCGGCTAATTTTTTAAAGCACACGCCGCTTCATCGGGCCGTGCTTGATGGATCGATTGAGATCGCGCGGCTGCTGCTCGCGCACAAGGCGGATGTACACGCCATCGATACGCTTAAACGAACACCGCTTCACTTAGCGGCCATACACGGCATGGATGCAATGATCGACGTGTTGGTGCGTCATGGCGCCGATGTCAACGCGAAGAGCATGCATCAGCAAACGCCGCTGTACTTCGCGGTGCTATGGCGTCGCGTGGCCGTGGTCGATGCGTTGTTACGTCACGGTGCCGACCCCAATCTTGGTCCGCGCCCCTCGAGCAAACCGTTACTCGTGGCGCGCGATCGTCACCACACCGAGATTATTAATTTATTGATCAAGCACGGCGGAACCGACTAAGTCGCCCGTTACGCACTAAGTGCTCGCGCACACGAGTTCCTTGACGTGCACGGCGGCGCTGCGGCCCAACGCGGACAAGGCATAACCGCCTTCAAGCACTGAAACGATACGGCCCAGGGCGTGACGCTCCGCCACGCTCACGAGTTCGCGCGTCACCCATTGGTAATCCGCCTCCACAAGCTTTAAATGCGCGAGCATGTCCTCGCGATGCGCGTCGAACCCCGCCGAGATGAACAACACTTCCGGTTGAAACGCGTCGAGAGCCGCAAGCCAATGCATCTGCACCGCCGCGCGAAACTCCGTGCCGTGCGAGTACGCGGGCAGTGGGATGTTGATCATGTTCGCGCCACGCGGAATATCGCCCGAGTACGGATACAAATTCCGCTCGAAGGTGGAGCACATCAACACGTGCGTATCGTCCGCGAAAATATCCTCGCTGCCGTTGCCATGATGAACATCGAAATCGATGAGCGCGACACGTCGCGCGCTGTGTGCATGGATGGCGTGGCGTATGCCAACCGCTACGTTATTGATGAAGCAAAACCCCATCGCGCTCGCGTGTTCGGCGTGATGGCCGGGCGGACGAACATTGCAAAACGCCGTTGCCGCCTGCCGCGTCATCACTAAGTCGGTAGCCAACACAACGGCACCGGCGGCGCGCAAGGCCGCGTTCCACGTGTGCGCGTTCATCATCGTGTCGGGATCGAGCGCGACATATCCCTCGCGAGGCGCGCTTGCATGAAGACGTTCAATATACGTTTTGTCGTGCGCGCGCGAGAGTTGTTCAACAGTCGCAAGCGGCGCGTCGTACATCCGCATTAAGTCGAGCACGCCCGACGCACGCAACCGGTCTTGAATGGCGCTTAAACGCTCCGGACACTCAGGGTGATGCGGCCCCATCTCGTGCTTTAGACAATCGGAGTGGGTGATGTAGGCGTGAAACATGGCGCGCTACATATTGGGGTAGTTCGGTCCGCCGCCGCCTTCGGGCGCGATCCACACGATGTTTTGCGAGGGATCCTTGATGTCGCACGTTTTGCAATGAACGCAGTTTTGCGCGTTGATCTGTAAACGTTCGGCGCCCGCATCGTCCTTTACGTATTCGTATACGCCCGCCGGGCAATAACGTTGCTCGGGCCCGGCATAGACCGGAAAGTTAAGCGCCGTAGGAACGCGCGGATCCTTTAACGTGAGATGCGCGGGTTGATGTTCGTTATGGTTGGTGTTGCTAACGAAAACGGACGCTAAGCGATCGAAGGTAAGTTTTCCGTCGGGCTTCGGGTAAGTGATGGGCGTGAACTCGCTGGCCGGGCGTAAATATTCGTGATCGGCGCGTGTGTTGCGCAAGGTCCAAGGCGCGCGACCACCAAGCAGTTTTTGTTCGATCGCCACAAGAGCGGTGCCAAGGTATAGCCCCTTGCTCATCGACGTCTTGAAGTTGCGCGAGCTCCATAACTCATCGCGCAACCATGAGGCTTCGAATGCTTTCGGGTAAGCATCCAAGACATCGTGCGCGCGCTTCGCGCCTAAT
>DASTRU010000051.1:0-3893 GCA_035761045.1 Burkholderiaceae bacterium
TGGCATTCGGCGACCGCGCGCGCGACGTCCTCGCGCAAGGAGTCCTCGAACGCGATCAGTCCCACGTAGATCGCCGACAGGCCTTGCAATGTTTCGGGTGGATCGATGTGAGTGAACTCGTGCCGGGCGACGGCGAGCACCCGCAACCCAGCAATCGCCAATGCGTTGGCTTGTTCGATGACATGCGCTTGTTGCGCCTCGGACAGCGCGCACGACGGTAGGACGTGTTCGGGCGCGCCCTTGACCGCGACGGTCATGCCCGCATCGGTCGCCCATGCGTAACCCACGCGCAGGCAATCGGCTTGCATCGGATAGCGGCGCCGAAGCGCGGTGTCTTCCAAAGGCGCGAGGCCTTGCGCGCGGCTCCACTCAAGACACGCGCGCTCCATGGGATCGAACGGTTCGGGTTCGCATGCCAGCGCGGTGATTCGCGCTAAGTCCTTGAGCGCGAATGCGGTGCCGTGCGGCGCGATGGCGCGCACGAGCCGCATTTTGTTCATCGTCAACGTGCCGGTCTTGTCCACGCACAGCACGGCGGCCGAACCCAAGGCCTCGATCGCCCCTGGCCGACGGGTTAGGACTTGATGCCGCGCGAGTCGTTGCGCGCCCAGCGCGAAGAACACCGTGATGATTAATGGAAACTCCTCGGGCAATACGGCCATGGCCAATGTGATGCCGCGAAGCACGCCGTCCAACCAATCGTTTTCCTTCAAGCCCACGCCAACCGCCAGCAAGATGCACAGCGTGACGCCGGTGATGCCAAAGGTGCGCGCAAGCGATGCGGTATCGCGCTGCAAGGGCGTCACCGTTTCGCTTAATTGCGTGAGTACGCTGCCTATTTTTCCAAACGCCGTTCGAAGCCCCGTTGCCGTTACCGTGGCATGCCCCACGCCGCTGGTGACCAATGTATTGGCGCGCACGTCTTGTCCGGAAAACTTAGCCACCGCCACCGACTCGCCCGTGAGAACGGATTCGTCCACGACTAAGTTTTCCGCATCCAACAGCCGTGCGTCGGCGGGCACGCGATCGCCTTCGCGCAATACGATGCAATCGTCGCGGACTAACTCGCGAGCTGGAATGCGGATGTAATGTCCGTCGCGAATCACCGAAGCGCGCGGACTCGAAAGTTCGCGCAGCGCCTCGAGCACGCGTTCGGCGCGCACGCGCTGCGCGATCGTGATGACCGCCGCGACGACGGCCGAGGCAATGAGCGCCAACGCTTCGGTTTGGTCGCCCAACCAGGCATACACGGCGGACGCCGCGAACAACAGCATGAACAAGGGTTCGCGCCATAGCGCGAGCAGCGCGCGTAGTACTTGATGGCGTGTGGTGAATACGACTTCGTTCGCGCCTTCCTCGCGCAATCGGCGCTCGGCCTCCTTTGCCGTTAGGCCAACGAAGGTAGTCATCGTCGCGCTAACGAACAAGCGTGACGGGGCGGTCCGCTAAATGAACGACGTGATAGGCCACCGAGCCGAGCACGGCGTGCACGAGCGCGGTTCGCCCGTGCGTGCCCATCACGATCTCGCTGGCCTCGATGGCTTGCGCGGTCTTGATGATCGACGAAGCGGGATTGCCAATTTCCACGCGCTCTTGGACGTTCGCGTTCCAGCCTTGCAACGTTTGATGCGCTTCGTTGAAGACGTCTCGGGCTTCGTTGGCGAAGAGTTCTTCAAGTTCATTTCGGTACGAGGCGAAATGCCCGGGCAGTTGTCCCACCGGCTGTTGCACGTACAACAGCGTAATGAGCGTCTCGCCATCTCGCGCGGAGTGGCGCAAGACGTAATCCAAGGCCTTGAGCGAATGCTTGGAACCATCGATAGGCACAAGCAAGCGGTAATCGTTATTCGATTGGCTTAAGCGGCTGGCTGCTTTTCGAACTAACGTTACCGGCACCCTGGCCCGGTGCAACACGCGATACGCCACCGAGCCAAGCAATAGTTGCTCGGTACGGTTAAGCCCCGACGTTCCCATCACGATACGGTCGCAACCGCGCTCTTGCGCGACGGCAAGAATTTCGTGCACCGGACTGCCGTAAGCCTCGTAGGAATGAACCAAGCAACCCGATTCCTTTAGGGATTGCTCGACGGGATTCAGCAAGGCATGCGCGGGATCGTCGGCCGGAAGGTCGCGTAATTCCCGTGGTTTTTGATGATCGATATCGACGGGAATCGTAAGTGGCCGATTATCTTGGACATGCAACACCACGACGCTCTTGGGATCTTCTTCGATCGCCGAAATAGCCTTGATGTAGTTCACCGCTTCGTAAGAGCACGGTGAGCCGTCGATGGGTAATAAGAGAGTGCTCATGTCGTTCGCGAGGGAAATTGTTCGTTTACTCGTTGGCGGTGAGGGAAAGCTCCTTGCGTGCCACCACTTGCTTTTTGACGGGTAACTCCGCTGCGACGCGTTGGCTTAATTGATGAAGCGCCTCGTCGCCGTGTGTGGTGGCGAGCTGTTGGCGCGTAAGGGCCAAGGTGTGTTTAGGCGGTTTGCCAAGTAGCTGAGTCACGTCGGCAAACGCGTTTCGCGCGCCGATTTTGTTGGTGGTGATGACGGCGGATAAGTTGCGCAACAACGGCGCGCGCGAGTCGATGAAGGCGCGCATCGGTTTACTTAGGCGCAAGGCTTGCACGGGCGACACGACGACAACGCGTTCGTACATCAGCGGCTCGCGTCCTTCATAACGAATACGCAGCTTGCGGTGAAGCAGCGCATCGAGCATGCCGCGAAGAAAGCCAATCATGCCGCCTCGCGATGACGACTCGGTGACTTCGGCGATATCCCACCGTTGTCGAGTCGCAAGGTGTTGAGCAACCTTGCGGCAAACCGCGCAATTCGAATGAAACACCACCAACACCGACGTTTCCATTAAGTTTCCTCCTCGTGATTTGACGAGAGTCACGCCACCGTGACTGATCGTAGCGACAGCTTGATGTCGTTCGTTTGAGCTAGATCAAACGTTACGGAATGGAAGGTGAAACGTGGCGTGTCGTGCGTGCCGTTGCAATAAGACTAACGATTTCTTAACCGCCGTATTTCGATAGTACGAACGCGGCAAGAAATCCGATGACCGTGATGAATCCCGTGGCGTTATGAGTGAGCGCGAAGGCTTCGGGAATCATTGTGTCGGCCAGCATGGCGAGAATCGCTCCCGCCGCGACCGATGTCGTCGCCGCGACGACTTCTTCCGACACTCCGCTAAATAAACCGCATCCCGCCCACGCGGCCACTCCCGAAGCCAGCGCGATCGCGCCCCACACGCCAAATACATACGTCGCCGACCGGCCCGCCTTGCGCATGCCCGCCGCGCTCGACAATCCTTCGGGCACGTTCGATAAAAAGACCGCGATGACGGCAACGCTGCTAATAACACCGCCCTTTAGAAGGCTCAACCCGATCACGATGGATTCGGGAATGCCGTCGAGCAAGGCGCCGAGAGCGATCGCCATGCCACTGCCGGCCTCATCGGCTTCCGATGGTTGATGTTGGTTCGTCGAGCGCTTGCGATGCTTTGCGCCATGGCGCGCAAGCAATGTGTTGGCGATGGTGTAAATCAAGGCGCCGGCCACGAACCCTAGGCTCGTCGAATCCAAGCCGCCTCGGCGATAAGCCTCGTCCATCAATTCGAACGACAAGGCCGAGATCAATACGCCCGCTCCGAACGCCATGACGCCAGCGATCAGTCGTTGCGGAATGGCGAAGAACCACGACATGGCGGCGCCAACGACAAGCGCGCTTCCCGCGACAAGGCCCCACAAACCCGCTTGCAAGGGAAGGGAGATAACCATCCCACCAATGCAGCACGAGATATGCCGATGGGCACACCGCATGCCGATCCATGCTCACCCGGTTAAACCGAAAACCAAAGAACGCGCGCGATGGCCATGGAA
>DASTRU010000052.1:0-12672 GCA_035761045.1 Burkholderiaceae bacterium
GTTTTATCAGCGATCGGAAATCGCGGGCGATACATGGGTGCATTGCTTGGCACGCTCCGGGCTTGAACCAGAACCTAACGAGCGCGTGGGCGATAGCCCACCCATCTCGCTACGCGAGCGCTTCGAAGCGCTCAATCAACAACTGGGCTTGTCGTTTAGCGCTCACAATGAAGACGATAAGGAACCGCTATTGCTTGCCGTTGAGCACAACAATCTCGACGCGGTGCGCGTGCTGTTGGACCTAAACGTGGACGCAGACCACGCGACACATGGCGCTACGCCGCTCATCGCGGCGGCGGAGCGCGGCAACGACGTAATCTTGAATGTTTTGATTGAAAAACTTGAAGCGCAGCCGCATCACAACGGCGAATCCAAGCTTAACGACGCGCCATATGGCAGCACCGCTTTGCACGCGATTGCTTGCCCACCTCGTGGCGTTCAAGAGGCTCTGCGCGGTGGACGCGTTCGGTGCGTGAAAGCGCTGATTGAAAAGAACGCCGCCGTCAATGTATTCGATGGCGAAGGCTTCACGCCCTTGGCTCGCGCCGCGCAATCGGGCCGGTTGGATGTGTTCCGCGCTTTGAAGGAGGGGCGCGCCGAATTAGGCACGCGCACGCGTGCGCGAGAAACGCTGTTGCATCTCGCCGCCCGTTATGGACACGCCCATATCGTCGACGAGCTTAAGGAGTACGGTGTGGACACCACCCTCGTGGACGAGCACAACCGGACTGCGCTCGACACCGCCGTAATACACGACAAAGTGGATGTATTCACGCGCTTGGCCAGCAACGAGGCGCGTGCCAACCCGGCGCTCCTCATGCTTGCGGTCACGTCCAATGCGAAAAACGTTACGCAGTCGCTATTAGCCAATGGCGTACAAGGCCATGTGCAAGATGAGTTAGGCAACACGCCCTTGCATCATGCAGTCAAAAATGGGCACGTCGCGCTGATTGCGCCGCTGTACCGTTTGTATGGCGAATCGGTCAATAACAACACCGAAACACCGCTGCATACGGCGGCGTCTAATGGGCAGCGCAACGCCGTAATTGCGTTGCATGCTTTAGGCGCGAAATTGGATGCGAAAAACGTTATTAATGGCACCCCTTTGCATATGGCAGCGTTTGGGGGACACGCAACTACCGTAGCGGCACTATGCGAAATTGACCCAGAAGGCATTCATCGGACAGCGGCTCACAACTACACGCCTTTGCATTTCGCGGTTCAGGAAGGGCATGCTGCGGCCGTGCAGACCTTGCTCGATCATGGGGCAGATCGCTATGCACTCACGGCGGATACCGTGCCCACCTTTCATGTCGCGATCCATCAACGACACATCGAGACCCTACGTGTATTGCTCGCCAACTGTGAGGTGGACCATCACACCTTTGCTTCGGGCTACACGCCCTTGCATAAAGCCGTCGACATGGACTGCGCGGAGTCGATTAACGCGTTGCTAGACCATGGCGTCCCATTAACGCCTGAATATCAATTCCTTACCCCCGCGCATTTCGCCGCCTTACACAATCGCGCGAATGCCTTCGAGGCTTTATTAAATCGCGGCGTAGATTTGAACAAGAAAACACTCCACGGCCACACTCTGCTTCACTTAGCCGCAAATAACGGCAATCTCGAATTCGTGGAAAATTTAGTTCGGCGCGGTTGCGATATCGAAGCAAAAGACAATTCGGGCCGCACGGCGATTGACCTTGCAAAAAGTCTAAACCACGACGCGATCGTCGCGTTCTTAAAATCCAATCGGCCCGAGAGAGCGCAGAGAACGTCGCGCAAAAGCTTTCTTCAAAAATTTAAATCCGCGTTTCGGTTTAATTTCTAAAGCGCGGGCGCGAAGATCTTAGGTTTTGGGCAGCGTGACGCCATGCTGCCCTTGGTACTTGCCACCACGGTCTTTGTAGCTCGTCTCGCACACCTCGTCGCTTTCAAAAAACAGCACCTGCGCGCAGCCCTCGCCCGCGTAAATCTTCGCGGGCAAGGGCGTGGTGTTGCTGAATTCAAGCGTGACGTAGCCTTCCCATTCAGGCTCGAACGGCGTGACGTTGACGATGATGCCGCAGCGCGCGTACGTGCTCTTGCCTAAGCAAATCGTGAGCACGTTGCGCGGAATACGAAAGTACTCCACCGTGCGCGCCAGCGCGAAGGAGTTGGGCGGGATGATGCACACGTCGCTCTTCACGTCGACAAAGCTTTTTTCGTCGAAGTTCTTCGGGTCGACGATCGTGCTGTTGATATTGGTGAACACCTTGAATTCATCGGCGCAACGAATGTCGTACCCGTAGCTTGAGGTGCCATAACTCACAATGCGTTGACCGTTGGCCGAGCGAATTTGCCCAGGCTCGAACGGTTCGATCATGCCGTGGGCCTCGGCCATGCGGCGAATCCATTTATCTGATTTGATGCTCATGACGCTCGTGCGCTTAGGTGTTGGATGAAGGTTGGCGCGGGATTGTAAGCCGCGCATGCATCGTATCGAGGGTGACGGTCTTAACGAGTGCCCACACCCGCGCCCCGGGCCGCAAGTGCAAACGCTCGACCGACTCGCGCGTGATCGCGGCATGGACCTCGGTGCTTGCGCACATCAGTCGTATGTCGGCATACGGACCGTCATCGGTATCGATTGCTTGGATCGTCGCGGCCCAGGCATTGCCAAAACTAAGTTGCGTGGGTTCGACTAAGGAAATCGCGACATCGCGCGCGCGCACCCGAACGCGCACGCGCGAGCCCGTCGGTTGGTCGAGCCGTGGCACGCGTAGGCGTAGACCTTCGGCGTCCAGCATGGTGAGCGCATGACGCGTGTCGTGCGCGTCGACACGCGCCTCGATCACCGTGCCCGCTTCGAACCGCGCGCCGCCAATCGGCAAGCGATGCAAGCCCGACATCACCCGCGCCACCGGCCCCACCGCCACCGGCACGCCCGCATGCAACACCACCGCCGCGTCGGCGATACGCAGCACTTCGTCGATCGCATGCGTGACATACAACATCGGCACGCGAAACGCGTCGCGCAAACGTTCGAGATACGGCAACACCTCGGCCTTGCGTGGCGCGTCGAGCGACGCGAGCGGTTCGTCCAACAACAACAAGCGCGGTTGCGCGAGCAAGGCGCGCCCGATCGCCACGCGCTGACGCTCGCCTCCGGACAGCCCCATCGGTCGGCGACTTAATAAAGCGCGTAGGCCTAATAGATCCACGATGTCATCGAAGCGCGCGATGCTCGGACGTCCGCGCGCGCGACGCTCGCCATAACGCAAATTGCTCTGCACCGAGAGATGCGGAAACAAGCGCGCGTCTTGAAACACCACGCCAATGCCGCGTTGCTCGCTGGGCAGATTCACGCCGCGCGCCGAATCGAACAGCACCGTGTCGTTAAGCGCGATACGGCCATGGCGTGGCGTGATGAGTCCGGCCACGGCGTGAATGAGCGTGGTCTTACCCGCGCCGCTTTCGCCAAAAATCGCGGTCACGCCATCGGACGGCGCGGTGAAGGCGGCATCGAGCACGAAGCGGTCTTGCTGATGCACGAGGTGGAGTTCGATCATGCGCGGCCGATCCAACGTTGCACACGCCGCGCGAGCCATTCGGACGCCATCAAGGCCGCGAGCGCGAAGCCAAACGCCAAGCCCGCCAAGCGTGCGGCGGCGGCATCGCCATCGGGCGTTTGCGTGGCGGTGTAAATCGCGAGCGGCAAGGTGCGCGTTTCGCCGGGGATGTTTGAAACGAAAGTGATCGTGGCGCCAAACTCGCCAAGCGCCGCCGCGAACGCGACGACCATGCCCGCGACGATGCCAGGCACCATCAACGGCAAGGTGATGGTGACAAAAGCATCGAGGCGCGAGGCGCCGAGCGTGCGCGCGGCGTCTTCCAAACCGCGATCGACGGCCTCCAAGCCGAGCCGAATCGTGCGCACCATCAGCGGAAACGACATCACGCCCGCCGCGATCGACGCTCCGGTTGTCGTGAACACAAGTTGAATGCCGAACCATCGGTCAAGCCACGCGCCCACCGGCCCGCGCGCGCCCAAGGTAATGAGCAGCAAATACCCGACGACCACCGGCGGCATCACCAAGGGCAGATGCACGATGCCGTCCAATAAAGCGCGACCAGGAAACCGGCAGCGCGACAACACCCACGCCATGAGCACCGCGAACGGCAGCGCAACCGCCGTGCTCGACGCGGCCACGCGCACGCTCAGCCACAGCGCCTCGAGTTCGGCGGACGTAAAAAATGGCATGGGAAGTTAAGGCGCGGTAAAGCCGTGGCGCAGAAATATCTCGCGCCCGCGCGGACCAGCAAGCCATTGCGCAAACGCGCGTGCCTCGGGCGACACGCTCGCGCCGCGCGCGATCAACACCATTGGATACACGATGGGCGCATGGTGTTCGGGCGCGATCGCGCACGCGACGACGACCTCGCGGCTGTGAGCCGCGTCGGTCGCGTACACGATGCCCAACGGCACCTCGCCGCGCTCCACCAGCGCAAGCGCCGCGCGCGTGTTATCGGCCGGCACGAGTCGCGATTGCGCGACCGGCCATGCGCCAAGCGCCGTCAAGGCTTGTTGCGCGTAACGGCCGACCGGCACATGCGCGGGATCGCCTACGACGAGCCGGCCACGGCCTAGCAACGCCACGAGATCAAAGCCTGGCTCGCATCGAAACGCGCGTTGCGCGGCCGAAGCGCGCGCCGACGCGATAAACACCAAGCGATTACCCGCGACCACCCGCCGCGAACCCGGCACGACGAAGGCACGTTGCGCGAGGTAGTCCACCCACTGCTCGTCAGCGGAGATAAATACATCGGCTGGCGCGCCCGATTCAATCTGCCGCGCCAGCGTGGACGACGCGGCGAACGACATGCGCACGGCCGATGCGCCGGTTGCTTGCCATTCACGCCGCGCGTCTTCCAACACATCGGCCAAACTCGCGGCGGCAAACACGGTGATTGGCGCTTGCGCGCGCACGGCCATCACGCACGCCAACCCCGCGAGCGCGACGGCCCACCGCAACGCCTGGCGCCGGCACCACGACGCACGCATGCCTTACTCGCTCGCCTTCGGTTTTACCGCGCTCGGAAAGAACAGCTGCTCGCCCGCGGGCTTGAACGCCGCGATGCGCGATTGCCCTTCGGCCGACGTGATCCACTCGATCAACTTCATCGCGCCTTCGTAATTGGTTTGCGGCCAGCGCTTGGGATTCACCGCGATGATGCCGTAGGGGTTGAACATCTTCGCGTCGCCTTGCATGACGATGGCAAGCCCTTCGCGCGCGCCCGGCTTTAACGCGGAAAACGTCGCGCGGTCACTCAAGGTGTAGGCACGCATTTGGGCGGCCATGGCGATCGTCTCGCCCATGCCCAACCCGGCGCTTACATAACGCGCGCCGCTTGGCTGCACGTTCGCTTGCTTCCAATAACTTTTTTCCATTTGATCGGTGCCCGAGTTGTCGCCGCGACTAATGAATTTGGCGCCGTTCGCGTCGAGCTTGCGAAACGCGTCGATCACGTCGGTCGTGCCGCCGATCTTGGCGGGGTCTTCGGTCGGGCCGACGAGCACGAAATCGTTGTACATCACGTCGCGACGATTCACGCCATGGCCTTCGGCCACGAACTTATCTTCCGAAGGACGCGCGTGCACGAGCGTGACGTCCACGTCGCCGTTCTTCGCTAGCTCCAACGCCTTGCCGGTACCGACGGAAATCACGCGCACCTTGCAGCCGCACCGTTGCTCGAACGGTGGCAGTAAGAAGGCGAGTAGCCCGGAATTTTCGGTGGAGGTGGTGGTGGATAAGCGGATGTCGCGCGCTTGCGCCCATCCGGTGTTTAAAGTTAAACCCCCAAGTGCCGCCAACAATAGGCTGATCACCACCACGCGCCGCATGTCTTGTCCCCGTTCAAAATTTCATAAGTCGAGCGACAACCGCCGCATCACCCAAACAACAACCGACACCGAATCGTCCCATCGATCGTCTGCAATTCCTCCAGGCCCACTTGCGCGGCGCTGTCCACGTCCATCACGCAATAGCCGATGTGCTCGTTGGTTTGCAGATACTGGCCGACGATGTTGACGCCGCGTCGCCCACAGCGTTCGTTGATCTGCGCGAGCACGCCCGGCACGTTGCGGTGGATATGCAGCAAGCGGCATTTGCCCGCATGCTCGGGCAGGCTCACTTCGGGAAAATTCACCGCCGTCACCGTCGAGCCGTTGTCGCTGTAACGCACGAGCTTGTCGGCCACTTCAAGCCCGATGTTGGCTTGCGCTTCAAGCGTGGAGCCGCCGATATGCGGCGTGAGAATGACGTTGTCGAGCCCGCGTAGCGGCGAGACGAACTCCTCGCCATTGGCCGAAGGCTCAACGGGAAACACATCGATCGCCGCACCCGCCACATGGCCGCCACGCAAGGCGTCGGCGAGTGCGTCGATATCCACCACCGTGCCGCGCGAGGCGTTAATCAAATGCGCGCCGGCCTTCATGCGCGCGAGCTGCGGCGCGGCGATCATGTCCTTGGTTTGTGGCGTTTCGGGTACGTGCAGCGTGACGACATCGCTTTGCGCCAGCAGTTCGTCAAGCGTCGCGACCTGTCGCGCATTGCCAAGCGGCAGCTTGCCTTCGATGTCGTGAAAGATCACGCGCATGCCCATGTGCTCGGCCAAGATGCCGACTTGCGTGCCGATATGTCCATAGCCGACGATGCCTAAGGTCTTGCCGCGCACCTCGAAGCTGCCTTCGGCGCTCTTAACCCAACCGCCGCGATGAACAATGGCGTTTTTTTGCGGGATGCCGCGCATCAACATCACGGTTTGCGCGATGACTAATTCCGCCACGCTGCGGGTGTTCGAGAACGGCGCGTTGAACACCGGCACGCCACGCAAGGCGGCCGCCTTCAAATCGATTTGATTCGTGCCGATGCAAAACGCGCCGATCGCGACGAGCTTTGGCGCGTTCGCGAGCACGCGTTCCGTTACCTGCGTGCGCGAGCGAATGCCAAGAAAATGCACGTCGGCCAACGCGTTGATCAACGCGTCTTCATCAAGCGAGCCGCGATGCGTTTGAACCGCGTCGTACCCGCCGCGCGCGAGGGTTTCAACCGCGTTGGGATGGATGTTTTCTAGCAGCAGAAAACGTAAGCGAGGTTTTTCAAAGGAATGTTTGTTCATGGGCGCCATCTTGCCTGAGGTGTCGATGCAACGATCGGCCCGCGTCTCGCACCCCTCATGCCCGAAGGCGTACGACTAAGCCTAAGAAATTCACAACACGAGGTTGCGCATACGCAATTGGCGCGATTCCTTGGGCTAGACTGCATGCAACCATCCTCACTCCTCCATACGAACCGAGCTGCGCCATGGGTATTACCGTCGAGCAAGCCACCGCCGCGCTTCAAACCGTGGTCGATCCCAACACCGAACGCGACCTCGTGTCTTCGCGCTCGGCCAAGAACATTCAAGTCGAAGGCGACGACGTGAGCGTCGACGTCTTTCTTGGTTATCCCGCCAAAAGCCAAATTGGTTTGATCCGTCAAAACGTGATCGCCGCCTTGAAGGCCGCGGGCGCGGGCAATGTGAGCGCGAATGTTCAGCAAAAAATCGTCGCGCATGCGGTTCAGCGCGGCGTGAAAGTAATGCCCAACGTCAAGAACATCTTGGCCGTCGCGTCGGGCAAGGGCGGCGTGGGCAAAAGCACGACGGCGGCCAACTTGGCGCTCGCGCTCGCCGCCGAAGGCGCTAGCGTGGGCGTGCTCGATGCCGATATTTACGGGCCCAGCCAGCCAATGATGTTTGGCATCGTCGGGCACCCGGAATCCATCGACGGCAAGACGATGGAGCCGATGGAAAACTACGGCGTGCAAGTCAACTCGATTGGGTTTTTGATCGACGACGATCAGCCGATGGTTTGGCGCGGTCCCATCGTCGTGCAGGCGCTGACGCAATTACTTGAGCAAACCAATTGGCGCGATTTGGACTACTTGGTGATCGACATGCCGCCAGGCACGGGCGACATTCAACTCACGTTGTCGCAAAAGGTGCCGGTCACGGGCGCCGTCATCGTTACCACGCCGCAAGACATCGCGCTGATCGACGCCAAACGCGGCTTGAAAATGTTCGAGAAGGTCGGCATTCCCACGGTTGGCATCGTCGAAAACATGGCCGTGCATGTGTGCTCCAACTGCGGCCATGCCGAACATATCTTTGGCGAAGGCGGCGGCAAGCGCATGGCCGAGGAATACGGCGTCGAGCATTTGGGGTCGTTGCCGCTCTCGATGCACATTCGCGAGGAGGCGGATTCCGGCCGACCGACCGTCATCGCCCAACCCGACTCACCCGCCGCGATGCTGTACAAAACCATCGCCCGCCGGGTCGCGGTGCGAATTGCCGACAAGGCCAAGGACATGTCGGCCAAGATGCCGACGATCGTGGTGTCGCAGACGTAATCCATCTTTCGCAATGCGCAATCACCGCTGATTGGCGGGATTGTTGATGAAGTTGTCTTGGAACCCGGCGCGCTACCAGGTTACTCAGCAAGACAATGGTTCAGCCACTTCCGCTCATCCCCCCAACCCAAGACGCCTCGGCGCCGTTGGACTTCGAACATCTGTTCGTCAAGGCATGCGAAAGCCTCGACGGCAGCCGCTTTGATGCGGATTCCGGCTTGGTCGAGCACCGCAATGTACGCATGCTTGTGTTTCCCGACCAAGTGTGGGCGGGCGCTCTTATAGTCTTGGCCGACATCGGTGAAATCGGTGTTGATCGTGAAGCAGAGGTTTATCGGTATCTCGCCCAGCTCAATCTAACCCGTGGTGGCGTGGAATCGGGCGTATTCGGCCTCGACACTCAAGCGAGACGGGTTACGCGCCACGTCTACCTCGTTCCCGAAAAATCCGATCAGCTGCCGCGCGTCTTGCGCTCCGTCGTCGAACAGGTGTTGGAGCTTCGCAAGGAACTGAACATCGAGGTGGCGAAGTCTTTAGCTCCGATCGCGTCTAGCGTGCCGCGACGGTTGGCGAAAAACGGTGCTCCTCTTGGTGGGATGCTGCAAGCGGAATCGGTCGCGCACACGCATTTTTCGTCGGGTCAATCGTTTGCCGACAGGAGCGCGCTTAAGTGGTCCGCGGCAAGGGTTGCACCGCGAATTTCGAGCTCAACCGCGCCGACCGCGAAATGGAGCGATACGGCGCTCGCACTAGCTCGCATCTACCAAGTTCCCGTGCCAGCGCACGATGCCGAAAGCGTGTCGATCGAGCATCACAAGAATGCGGTGTTGGTGCGCGGAATCAACGGCCGCGACACCTGTGACGTATGGTCATGTGTCGGGCAATTACCTTCGGATCCCCACCGGCGGATCCAGGTTCTTGCCTCGCTACTTGAGGCGATGGCGATCTTGGGCAGCGCGCATAATTGCGTAATTGGCGTCGACGAGAACTCGGACTTTGTGTTGGCGCGCGCGCGAGTCCCGTTGATCGAAGATCCAGATCTCGTTGCGTTGCGCTACGCCATTGATCGCATGGCGCATCAAGCCGAGGCCTGGAGCTATTTGTTTGAGGAGCACGTGCAAGCCGTCCGCACGTAACCCATGGCGCGAGTCATTCATTACCGGTGAGACATTCATATGGGTTTTAACAACATACAAAACAATTCTTCAATCGGCCGTTCTCCGATGGGTGGAATCGCCATTGGAATTCCGGTAGATCACGTTCATCCCAGTGGAGTGCCGCTATACGCCGACCCCAGAGGGGTAATGCACCGGGCCGCGGATACGGCGGCCACGGCGGCCGCGCACCCACATCCCGGCTTCAGCCCGGTGACCAACGACACGCCCGCGAAGACGACGGGCCAAGCGGCTGATAACGCGCGCGGGGCGTCGACGCCCAATGTTGCCCAAGGAGCAGCACAACCGCAGTCGGGCCAACCATGGGATGGACTGATGCGGGCTTACGAAGATTCGATCAACCACGTAGGCCGAGTAGCCACCAATTTATTGGGGAATGGTTTTTTTCCAGGGTCGAATTTCAATCAAGCACAAGGTTATGGACAGCCTTCTCAGGCTCATACGCCCGCGCCGCCACAGGTTCCGAGTTTTTGGTCGGGTTTAGGAAGCTTTTCAGCTTTGGCCGGTTCAGCGGTCTTATTCGGTGGTGCCAGTGCATTAGCGACCGGCCTGATGTTCGGGGGAGGAATGATGGGGGGACTTGGGCTGGCCGCAGTTGCCTTTAGTCCAATCATGGCCGGCGTTGGGGTTTTCGCCGGTATGAGTCTTTTACAGAACTTGATGCTGGGACGGACCTTCAACACATATCACCAACCTCAAGACGGGCAAGGACGCAACACACCTAACGCATCAGGCGATAACTTCTTCACGAACGGCATTCAAAACGTCAAAAACTTTTTTGGTCGGATGTGGGATGGTTTGGCGGGTGACAACAACGGCAGCCTCCCTCATCCTCAACATCACAACCGCCAACCAAGCGTCGCGCGTGCGCATTCAAATCCGCCTGAATCGCCCACCTCGAGGGCCTCATCGGTCACATCAAGAACGTCGTCCGCTTCGATTACTTCATCAGCAACGTCAAATTCATCGTCTGGCGCAACCAGAACGTTTTCTGAGCCCCAACAAGATCTCTTGAATTAGCAGATAACCGCGTCCCTCAAGGCGCGCCGGTAGAAGCAACGGCGCGCCCTCTGCTATCGTCCCTGGCAATTTCCCGCGAATTCTTCTTATGGAAGTTGCCTTACTTCTCTTTCTGATACTGCTCAACGGCGCTTTTGCCATGAGCGAGATGGCGGTTTCAACCGCGCGCACCGCGCGTTTGCAACCGTTGGCCGACGAAGGCGACAAGCGCGCGAGTCTCGCGCTTGAGTTGCACGAGCACCCCACTCGCTTTTTATCCACCGTTCAAATCGGCATTACGTCGATTGGCGTGCTTTCGGGCATCGTCGGCGAGAGCGCGTTGGCCGCGCCGTTTGGTCGCTGGCTTTCCGAAGCGTTTCCGGTCGCGGCGCCGTATGCGTACAGCATCGCGCTCGTGCTCGTCGTCGTGGTGGTGACGTTTTTATCCATCGTGCTGGGCGAGCTTGTTCCGAAGCGCATCGCGCAGACGTTTCCCGAAGTGATCGCGCGGATCGTGGCGCCGCCGATGCATGCGCTTTCGCTCGTCACCACGCCGTTCGTGAAAGTGTTGTCGGTGACGACCGACGCGCTTTTGCGGCTGCTTGGCGTGCGCGATCGGCAAACACCGCAGGTTTCGGAAGAAGAAATTCAGGTGTTGATGGAACAAGGCGCCGACGCGGGAATCTTCATGCAAGCCGAACAACAAATGGTTCGTAATGTGTTTCGGCTGGACGAACGCAAAATCAATTCGCTGATGGTTCCGCGCAGCGACGTGATCTACCTCGATGTCGACGATCCGATTGAAATCAACCGCAAGAAGATCGCGATGGCGGGTGTGTCGCGGTTTCCGGTGTGTCGTGACGGGTTCGCCAACGTGCTTGGCTTCGCCCGCGCGCGCGACCTGTTGGGTCAGGTACTGCTCGGTCAAACGCTTGACATCACTCAAGGCCTACAGCCGCCGCTTTACGTGCCCGAGACCTTGACGGGTACCGAGCTCGTCGAAAACTTTCGTAAATCGCATACGCCCGCCGCGCTGGTGGTGGACGAATACGGCGAGGTGCAAGGCCTCGTGACGCTCAAGGACGTGCTGGAAGCCATCGTGGGCGAGTTTCCGACGCCCTTGCCCGAAGAGTCGTCCGCCCATCGACGCGAGGACGGCAGTTGGTTGCTCGACGGCGTGATCGCGCTGCCCGAATTGCAGGATTGCCTAAACATCGACGATCTGCCCGAAGGCGATTCCGACAGCTATCACACCCTGTCGGGCATGGTGATGTTGTTGCTCGGACGCATTCCCCACGTGGGCGACAAGGTGGTTTGGGGCGGCTGGGAATTCGAGGTGATCGACATGGATGGCAAGCGGCTCGACAAGGTGCTCGCCATGCGCTTGCCCGAGCCCGCCGATCCGATCGAAGGCGGTTGATCGCGCGCGAGGCATGAGTCCGAGGGACGGCGCTCGGTAGAATCGCGCGTCTTCCTAAGGTCGTTCCCATGCCGCGCAAGCTTTTCGTTACCACCGCTCTTCCCTACGCCAACGCACCGTTGCACATCGGCCATATGGTCGAGTACATCCAGGCCGATATCTGGGTGCGCTTTCAACGCATGCGGGGCCACGAGGTGCACTTCGTGGCGGCCGACGACGCGCATGGCGCGCCGATCATGATCGCGGCGGAAAAAGCGGGCAAAACACCGCAAGAGTTCGTCGCTGGCATCGCCGCCGGACGGCCGCAGTACCTCAACGGTTTTCATATCGGCTTCGATCATTGGCATTCGACCGATTCACCCGAGAACGTCGAGTTGTCGCGCTCGATATACAACGCGCTCAAACAAGACGGCTTGATCAAGCAACGCACGATCGAACAGTTCTACGATCCAGTGAAGGGCATGTTCCTGCCCGATCGCTACATCAAGGGCGAATGCCCGGTGTGCGCGGCGAAAGACCAATACGGCGACTCGTGCGAGGTGTGCAGCAGCGTGTATTCGCCGACGCAACTTAAAAATCCGTACTCGACATTGACGGGCGCCAAACCCGAATTACGGTCGAGCGAACATTATTTCTTCGGCTT
>DASTRU010000053.1:0-9971 GCA_035761045.1 Burkholderiaceae bacterium
GGACTGATGCGAGGACACCGATGTCATTAATTAGACCGCGCGCCGCACCAACATGTCGCGAATATTGTTGATGGCCGCCGTGGGGTTCAAACCCTTCGGGCATACATCCACGCAATTCATGATCGTGTGGCAGCGGAACAAGCGATACGGATCTTCCAAATTATCCAACCGCTCATTCGTGGCTTCGTCACGGCTATCGGCGATGAAGCGATAGGCCTGCAACAAGCCGGCGGGACCGACGAATTTGTCGGGGTTCCACCAGAACGACGGGCACGAGGTCGAGCAGCACGCGCACAAAATGCATTCATACAAACCGTCAAGCTCTTCGCGTTCGGCCGGCGTTTGCAAACGCTCTTTCTCAGGCGGCGGCGAGGTGTTGATCAAGTACGGCTTGATCGAGTGGTACTGATTGAAGAAGTGCGTCATGTCGACGACTAAGTCGCGCACCACTGGCAACCCCGGCAAGGGCTTGAGCACGATCGGCTCTTTGAGATCGCGCAAGTTGGTGATGCACGCGAGCCCGTTCTTGCCGTTGATATTCATCGAGTCGGAGCCGCATACGCCTTCGCGGCACGAGCGTCGGTACGACAAGGTGTCGTCGAAATCGCTTTTGATGCGCATGAGCGCGTCGAGCAGCATCTTGTCGGTCGGCTGAAGCGTGACCTCGAGTTTTTGCATGTACGGCTTCGCGTCCTTGTCCGGGTCGTAGCGATAAATCTCGAAGCGGACAACACGCGTGCCGGTCGCGGCTTTGCCGACGGCCTTGAGTTCGGTTTCGTTGGTGGCGGTCATGATGTGACGGCTCCCGGAGAACGTTAGAACGTACGTTTTTTGGGTTGAAAGGTTTCGACGGTCAAAGGTTTCATGTTGACCGGCTTGTAATCGAGGCGATTGCCTTCGGAGTAGAACAAGGAATGCTTGATCCAGTTCGCGTCGTCACGCTCGGGGTAATCGCGATGCGCGTGCGCGCCACGGCTTTCCTTGCGTGCCTCGGCCGAGACGATGGTTGCCTTGGCGGTCTCGATCAAGTTATCCAACTCCAACGCCTCGACGCGCGCGGTGTTGAATACCTTCGACTTATCTTGAATCGCGACGCTCTTGCAACGCGCGTCAAGCTCCATCACCTTCTTCACGCCTTCGGACAACAATTCGGACGTGCGGAACACGCCGCAATGCGTTTGCATCGTGCGACGGATGTCGTTGGCCACGTCTTGCACGCGCTCGCCCTTGGTCGAGGAATCGATGCGCGCCAAGCGCGACAACGCGAGATCGGCCGCGTCGGCGGGCAAAGGCTTGTGCATCTTGTCGCGCAAATTCAAACCGACGATATGGTCGCCCGCGGCCTTGCCGAACACGACTAAGTCGAGCAGCGAATTCGTGCCCAAGCGATTCGCGCCATGCACGCTTACGCACGCGCATTCGCCAATCGCGTACATGCCTTGCACGATGTCGTTCGGGTTGCCGTTCTTGGGCACGACCACTTGGCCGTGATAGTTCGTCGGAATGCCGCCCATTTGATAGTGAATGGTTGGCACGACGGGAATCGGCTCCTTGATCGGATCAACGTTCGCGAACTTCAATGCGATCTCGCGAATCGATGGCAGCCGTTTCATGATGGTGTCGGCGCCCAAATGGTCGAGCTTGAGCAGCACGTAATCGCCATCGGGACCGCATCCACGGCCCTCCTTGATTTCTTGGTCCATCGAGCGCGAGACGAAGTCGCGCGGCGCCAAGTCCTTAAGCGTGGGCGCGTAACGCTCCATGAAACGCTCGCCGTCCTTGTTGAGCAGAATGCCGCCCTCGCCGCGCACGCCCTCGGTGATCAACACGCCCGCGCCGGCCACGCCCGTGGGGTGGAATTGCCAGAACTCCATGTCTTCCAACGGAATACCGGCGCGCGCGGCCATGCCCATGCCGTCACCGGTATTGATGTAGGCATTGGTCGACGCGGCCCAAATACGGCCCGCGCCACCGGTCGCGAAGACGGTGACCTTGGCTTCGAGAATCATCACCTCGCCGCTTTCCATCTCGAGTGCGACGACGCCGACGATGTCGCCGTCTTGATCGCGGATGAGATCAAGAGCCATCCACTCGATAAAGAATTGCGTGCGTGCTTGAACGTTGCGTTGATACAGCGTGTGCAAGAGCGCGTGGCCGGTACGGTCGGCCGCCGCGCACGCGCGTTGCACAGGCTTTTCGCCGAAGTTGGCGGTATGGCCGCCGAACGGACGTTGGTAGATGGTGCCGTCGGGGTTGCGGTCGAACGGCATGCCGAAGTGTTCGAGCTCGTACACCACCTTGGGCGCCATCTTGCACATGAATTCGATGGCGTCTTGGTCACCGAGATAGTCCGAGCCCTTCACGGTGTCGAACATATGCCAGTACCAATTGTCTTCGCTCATGTTGCCAAGCGACGCGCCGATGCCACCTTGCGCGGCTACCGTATGCGAGCGTGTTGGAAACACCTTCGACAGCACCGCGACGCTTAAACCCGCCTCGGCCAATTGCAGCGAACAACGCATGCCGGCGCCACCCGCGCCGATGATGACAGCGTCGAATTTGCGACGCGGAATCGATGACTTGATTTCGGCCATGTCGTCACACTCTCCAAAGGATTTGCGCGGCGTAAACGGCCGAGCCAAGAAGCCACAGCACCGTCAACACCAGAATCGTCAAACGCAGCCACGTGGGCTTGATGTAGTCCATCCAAATATCGCGCATGCCTACCCATGTGTGATAAGCCAGCGACAACACGGCCAAGTAGGCGAAGAGCTTGCCAAGCGGCAAACCAAACGCCGTCCATGTAAACAGATGAACCCAGTCTTCGTACTGAATGGGCGAAGGCGCGGCAAGCAAGCCGATCGCAAGCCCGATCGTGTAAAGCGACAACACGACGGCGGTCACGCGCTGACCGATGAATTCGAGCACGCCGTAGTGCGCGCCCACGACGAGACGTCTTGAACCTGCGGTACCCATCTTCAAAACACTCCGAAAAGTTTGAGGCCGAGGATGAACGTCAGCCCTAAGCTCACCGCGAACACCACGCCCGCGTTCTTGACTGCTTGGCGCTTTTGCAAACCGACATGCACGTCGAGCAGCAGGTAGCGAATGCCCGCGCAGAAATGGTGCAGATAGCTCCACAACAACACGAGCAAGATGAGCTTGAGAAGGGGCGAACCCACCGCGCTTCGAAACTCAACCCAGCCAAGTTCGGACGTTAGGCTTTTCTCGAATAATGGGAGCAAGACCAGCGGAAACGCGAAGAACAACAACGCGCCGCTAATGCGATGAAGGATGGACAACTTGCCGGACAACGGTAGCCGGTACCGGATGATCTGGAACACGTGAATGTTCCGGTAGACCGGACGTTCTTTTCTCACTGCTTCGGTCATGAGGGCCTCGTGGATGCGGACACGCCTGTGAACACAACCGCGCATTGTCGCTTAAGTCGCGAGACGTTCCAAAGCGCCAAGAGCGGACACGGGTTCAGATCGGCGAAATCACGGTCAGTTCAATTCATTTCGATAGGCGTAATCGTGCGTGAGATACAACCCTCGGCGCACTTCAACCGGGCGATCCAAATACGTGAACGACACGCGTTCGACCGATAACAACGCGGTGCCGGACGCCACGCTCAATGCCTTGGCGGATGCGGCATCGGCGGCGATGGCTTTCAAGCGCTCGGTCGCGCGGATCATGCGGGTGCCGAACTCGGACTCGAACAAGGCGTACATCGGGCCTTTGTAGTCGGCGAGCTTTTCAGCCGTAAGCCCTTTGAATATCGCGCCAGGCAGCCAGATATCGTCGAGCACGATCGGCTTGCCGCGAATCGTTAATAAACGACGGATTTGAATCGCGGCGTCCCCGGGTTTGAGGTCGAGCAAGCGCGCGATCTCGGCGGGTGCGCGCAAGCGCTTGCAATCAAGGATCGTGGAGTCGGGATCGAAGGGCTCGCCATCGTCGGCGACCAAGCGCAGAAAACGAAACGCGGCGCGCGGCTCGTGGTGGCTGGCAACGAAGGTGCCCTTGCCTTGGCGGCGCACCAATAGGTTTTCGTTCGCGAGTTCATCGATCGCCTTACGCACCGTGCCTTGCGACACCTTGAATCGGGTGGCGAGTTCGGTTTCGGAAGGAATCAATTCGCCGGGTTTCCATTCACCGGCCTCGAGCCCTTGCGTGATCAACCCTTTGATCTGCTGATACAGCGGCAAAAAAGTCGCCCCCGTGCCGGACGCGGAAGCGTTGGGCGCGGGATCGTTGGGGGACTCGGGTTGAGCAGCCATGGCCGGATTCTTCCATAGCGATCCGCCTTACGTCCATGGAAAAGGCATCAGATGTTTTATATAAGACATAAGATAATTGACGGGGAAAAAGCCGCCTCGTACCATGCACCGCAATAAGCCCTATGAACGGCGGCCTAAAATCGCGGTTCGCAACTTCGGAGAAATTCCCCATGACCAAACCCGCCATGCGCGTCGCCGTCACAGGCGCCGCCGGCCAAATCGGCTATTCGCTGCTGTTTCGTATTGCTTCGGGCGAGATGCTCGGCAAAGACCAGCCGGTGATCCTGCAACTACTCGAGATTCCCGACGAGAAAGCGCAAAAAGCGCTCAAGGGCGTAATGATGGAACTCGAGGATTGCGCGTTTCCCTTGCTCGCGGGCATGAGCGCGCATGGCGATCCGATGACGGCCTTCAAGGACATTGATGTCGCGTTGCTCGTTGGCGCCCGCCCTCGCGGCCCGGGCATGGAACGCAAGGACTTATTAAGCGCGAACGCGCAAATTTTTACGGCACAAGGCAAGGCGTTGAACGCGGTTGCGAAGCGCACCGTGAAGACGTTGGTGGTTGGCAACCCGGCCAATACCAATGCCTACATCGCGATGAAGTCCGCGCCCGATCTGCCTAAGAAAAACTTCACCGCGATGCTGCGGTTAGACCATAACCGCGCGTTGAGCCAAATCGCAGCCAAAACCGGCAAGCCGGTATCGAGCATCGAAAAGCTGTGCGTATGGGGCAACCATTCACCAACGATGTATGCCGACTATCGCTTCGCGACGATCGAGAGCAAGTCGGTGAAAGAACTCATCAACGACGAAGACTGGAACCGCAACACCTTCCTTCCTACCGTGGGCAAGCGTGGCGCGGCGATCATCGAGGCGCGCGGGTTGTCGTCGGCCGCGTCGGCCGCCAACGCCGCGATCGACCACATCCGCGACTGGGTGCTCGGCACCAATGGCAAATGGGTGACGATGGGCATTCCGTCCGATGGTTCCTACGGCATTCCCGTCGACACGATGTTTGGCTTCCCGGTCACGTGCGCGAACGGTGAATACCAACTCGTGCAAGGCTTGCCGATCGACGAGTTCTCGCAAAAGTGCATCGACAAAACGCTGGCCGAACTCAACGAGGAAAAAGAAGGCGTTGCGCATCTGTTGTAATTCCTAAGTCACGTCAACATCCATTGATCACGGCCGGGCGCGTCTAGCACGTACCCGGCCGTTTCTACTTATGCCCACTCTTCTTTCTCCGCGCGATGTGTTGTTTGACGGCGAGGCCGCGCCCGTCGCCCTGCCCGTTTGCGACCATTACGCGGGCAGCGAAAAGCTCATGCATAAGTCGTTGGCTTTGCAAGCAGAGCTCGGCCCGGTATTCGACATCACCTTCGATTGCGAGGACGGCGCGCTCGTCGGTGACGCGCATGCGCACGTCGAGTTAGCCGCGCGGCTGATCACAAGCGATGACAATCGATTCGGCCGCGTGGGCCTGCGCGTGCACGACCTGTCGCATTGCGCGTTCGCCGACGATCTCGACACCGTTGTGCGTATCGCCGGCCATCGGCTTGCGTATGTGATGTTTCCTAAGTGGCGTGGATTGGCCGACGCGCGTGCATGTCTTGAAGCGCTCGATACCTGCGTAAAGCGATACGGTGTTCAACGCCCTATTCCCGCGCATGGCTTGATTGAAACGCATGGCGCGCTCGCCGAGGTATTTGCGATCGCGGCGCTGCCCGAGGTGGAAAGCCTAAGTTTTGGTTTGATGGATTTTGTGTCGGCGCACCGAGGCGCGATCGGCGACGACGCGATGCGCTCGCCCGGGCAATTCGAACATCCACTCGTGCGGCGGGCGAAATTAGAAATCGCCGCGGCCTGCCACGCATACGGAAAAGTGCCGTCGCACAATGTGACCACCGATTTTGGCGACCCACATCGCACACGGTTGGACGCCGAACGCGCGGCACGCGAGTTTGGCTATACGCGGATGTGGAGTATTCATCCTTCGCAAGTGCGCGCGATCGTTCAAGCGCTCACGCCCGCCCTGGCCGACGTCGAATACGCCGGCAAAATTTTGCTGCAAGCCCAGGCCGCGCATTGGGGCCCGATCGCGACCACCGACGCAAGCGGCGCGCGATTGCATGATCGCGCCAGCTACCGGTATTACTGGAGCGTATTGCAGCAAGGCGCGCGCGCGGGCTTGACGCTGCCCGCCGAGTTTCATGCGCTGCTTAAGGTATGACGATACCGACACCCTAATCACGACACGAAAGAGCAACGATGTCCTTGTTATCCGCAGGCGCCAAGTTTCGACAAGCGGTACACGACGAACGACCCTTGCAAATCGTCGGCACGATCAACGCGAATCACGCATTACTCGCGCAGCGCGCGGGCTTTAAGGCGATTTACTTATCCGGCGGCGGTGTGGCGGCTGGCTCGCTCGGCATGCCGGACCTTGGCATCAATACCTTGGACGATGTGTTGACCGACGTGCGCCGCATCGTTGGCGTATGCGATCTGCCGCTGCTCGTCGATGTCGACACCGGTTTTGGGCCAAGCGCCTTTAACGTCGCGCGCACGGTGAAATCGCTAATTCAAGCTGGCGCGGGCGCGATGCATATCGAAGATCAAGTGGGCGCCAAACGTTGTGGGCACCGACCGGGTAAGGAAATCGTGAGCGCCGCCGAGATGGTTGATCGCGTTAAAGCGGCGGTCGATGCGCGTACCGACGCGGGCTTCGTGGTGATGGCTCGTACCGACGCGATCGCGGTCGAAGGAATCGATCGCGCGATCGAACGCGCGGTGGCTTGCGTCGAGGCCGGCGCCGACATGGTGTTTCCCGAAGCGATCACCGAGCTTGCGATGTACCGGCGCTTCGCCGAGGCGGTTAAGGTGCCGGTGCTGGCCAACATCACCGAATTTGGAGCGACCCCGTTATTCACCGTGGATGAATTGCGTGAGGTTGGCGTAAGCCTTGTGCTGTATCCCTTGTCGGCGTTTCGCGCGATGAACAAGGCGGCTGACAATGTCTACAGCGCCATTCGTCGCGACGGCACCCAACGCAACGTCGTGCACACCATGCAAACGCGCATGGAGTTGTACGACGTGATTGGCTACCACGACTACGAACGGCGGCTGGATGCGCTGTTCGAAAAAAATAAGGACTAGGAGAAGACCATGAACGAGACGACTCCCAGTGGATTCAAACCTAAGAAATCGGTTGCGCTTTCTGGCGTGACCGCCGGCAACACCGCCTTATGCACCGTGGGTCGCACGGGTAACGATCTACATTACCGGGGTTACGACATTCTCGATATCGCCGAGCGTTGCGAGTTCGAGGAAATTGCGTACTTACTTGTTCATGCGAAGTTGCCCACCACGTCGGAACTTGCCGCGTACAAACGCAAGTTGAAGTCGTTGCGTGGCTTACCCGCCGGCGTGAAGGCCGTGCTTGAAGCCTTACCCTCGTCGAGTCATCCGATGGATGTGATGCGCACCGCCGTATCGGCGCTCGGTTGCCATATGCCGGAGAAGGACGATCACAACACGCCGGGCGCGCGCGATATCGCCGATAAGTTGATGGCGTGTTTAGGCTCGGCCTTGTTGTATTGGTATCACTGGGCGGTCAATGGCCGCCGTATCGAGGTGGAAACCGACGACGATTCGATCGGCGGGCACTTTCTGCATTTATTGCATGGCAAGCCCGCGCCCGCGCTATGGGTGCAGGCGATGCATACCTCGCTCATTTTGTATGCCGAGCATGAATTCAATGCATCGACATTCGCGGCGCGCGTTATCGCGGGTACGGGCTCGGATATTTACAGCGCCATCGCGGGTGCGATTGGCGCGCTTCGCGGGCCTAAACACGGCGGCGCGAATGAAGTCGCTTTCGACATTCAAAAGCGTTACGACTCACCCGACGAAGCCGAGCGCGACATCGTTCAACGTGTCGCGAACAAGGAAGTCATTATTGGTTTTGGCCACCCGGTCTACACCGTGTCGGACCCGCGCAACCAAGTCATCAAAAAGGTCGCGCGGCGACTTAGCGAAGACGCGCGCAACACGACGATGTTCGCGATCGCCGAGCGACTTGAAAGCGTGATGTGGCGCGAGAAAAAAATGTTTCCGAATCTCGATTGGTTTAGCGCCGTGAGTTATCACCTAATGAATGTGCCGACCGTCATGTTCACGCCGCTTTTCGTTATCGCGCGCACGAGTGGTTGGAGTGCGCATATCGTCGAGCAACGCATCGACAACAAAATCATTCGTCCAAGCGCGAATTACGTCGGCCCCGAGGACTTAGCCTTCGTGCCGATCGAGCAACGCGGCTAACGGATTAGGAATCTTTTTAAAAGCTTAAGGAACCCGAATGGGATCGCACATTAGTAACGTCCGCCCCGTGCCCGACCAAGTGCTGGTTGATATTGCCGATTACGTTACAGGCTACGAGATCACGAGCCGACTGGCGTATGAAACCGCGCGCAATTGCTTGATCGACACCTTGGGGTGCGGCTTGGAAGCGTTGTCGTATCCGGCTTGCACGAAATTGCTTGGTCCCGTCGTGCCGGGCACCGTGGTGCCTAACGGCGCGAAAGTCCCCGGAACGCAGTTTCAACTCGACCCGATACAAGCCGCCTTCAACATCGGGACCATGATTCGTTGGCTCGACTTCAACGACACATGGCTCGCCGCCGAATGGGGGCACCCGTCGGACAACTTAGGCGGCATTTTGGCCACCGCCGATTGGCTAAGTCGTAATGCCGTCGCGGCGGGTAAAGCGCCCTTGACGATGTTCGACGTGTTGACCGCGATGATCAAGGCGCACGAGATTCAAGGCTGCATCGCGCTTGAAAATTCATTCAACAAGGTGGGGCTCGATCACGTCGTGCTCGTCAAGGTTGCGTCCACCGCCGTGGTGGCGCACATGCTGGGCTTAAGCCGCGACGAAATCATTAATGCCGTCTCGCTTGCGTGGGTGGACGGACAATCACTTAGAACATACCGCCATGCGCCGAATACCGGTTCGCGCAAAAGCTGGGCGGCCGGAGACGCAACGGCGCGCGCGGTTCGCCTAGCGCTCATCGCGCAAACCGGTGAAATGGGATACCCCTCGGTTTTGAGCGCCAAGGGTTGGGGGTTTTACGACGTGCTGTTCAAGGGCAACGCGTTTAAGTTCCAACGCCCTTACGCCAGTTATGTCATGGAGCACGTGCTTTTCAAAATTAGTTTCCCCGCCGAGTTCCACTCGCAAACAGCCGTTGAATGCGCGATGCAATTGCATGCGCAACTCAAGGCCATGGGTAAATCGAGCGACGACATCAAGAAGATCACGATTCGCACCCACGAGGCGGCGATTCGCATCATTGATAAACAAGGACCGTTGAATAACCCAGCCGATCGTGACCATTGCATTCAATACATGGTGGCCGTGCCGTTGATCTTCGGTCGCCTAACAGCCGAGGATTACGAAGACAAGGTGGCGAGCGATCCCCGTATCGACGCGTTGCGCGACAAGATCGAATGCGTCGAGGACGCGCAATTCACGCGCGACTATCACGACCCCGAA
Organism: Burkholderiaceae bacterium; assembly: GCA_035761045.1. Taxonomy (GTDB): domain Bacteria; phylum Pseudomonadota; class Gammaproteobacteria; order Burkholderiales; family Burkholderiaceae_E; genus DASTRU01. The sequence continues at coordinate 9,840 of DASTRU010000053.1, forward strand.
AAGCGTTCGATCGCCAACGGGCTTACCGTGGAGTTAAACGACGGCACACGACTTAACGAAGTGGTGGTGGAGTACCCGATTGGCCACAAGCGTCGTCGCGCGGATGGCATTCCATTACTCGTCGAGAAATTC
>DASTRU010000054.1:0-4656 GCA_035761045.1 Burkholderiaceae bacterium
AGGAGGATGCGCAAGGGAAACGGCCAATTCGAGAACTGACCGCGAGGCTAACAGAGCCTCACCCCTTCGCTCAAAACGGTAATGCGGCCTCCGGCGCCACCGCGCGGATCGCGCGCGCGAACTCGGCTTGGATGCGGGCCAACGCGTCGTCGGTATCAGCCTCGAAACGCATCACGACAACCGGTGTCGTGTTGGACGGCCGAGCCAAGCCAAACCCGTCCGCCCATTCGACGCGTAAACCGTCGATGGTGATGATCTCGCGCGCGCCGTCGAATTTAGCCGCCGCACGCAAGCGATCGATGAGCGCGAAGTTCTCGCCCTCGGCCGTCTTGAGGTGCAGCTCGGGCGTGGATGGCGCATTGGGTAATGCCTCCAACACCGCACCCGGATCGGCTTGCCGCGACAAAATTTCAAGCAGCCGCGCGCCCGCATACATCCCATCGTCAAAGCCGTACCAACGTTCCTTAAAAAAAATATGCCCACTCATTTCGCCGGCCAACGGAGCTCCGGTCTCTTTAAGTTTGGCTTTGACCAAGGAATGGCCGGTACGCCACATCGTTGGGCGACCGCCCCGCTTGCGAATCCAGTCGCCTAATAAACGCGTGCACTTCACGTCGAAAATAATTTCCGCGCCTGGCTGACGCTGCAAGATGTCTTCGGCGAACAGCATCATTTGACGATCGGGAAACACCACGTGGCCTGAACGTGTCACCACGCCAAGTCGGTCCCCATCGCCATCAAACGCGAGCCCGAGTTCGCAATCGGTTTCGCGCAATGTACGCATCAGGTCTTGCAAATTTTCCAAATGCGCTGGGTCGGGATGGTGATTTGGAAACGTGCCGTCCACTTCGCAAAACAACTCCACCACGTCGCACCCCAGCGCTTTAAACAAGGCTGGGGCGAAGGCGCCCGCCACGCCGTTACCGGCATCGATGGCGATCTTCATCGGACGCGCGAGCTTGATGTCGGACGCAATGCGCTCGATATAGCGCGCGCGAATATCGTCCTGGCGATACGAACCCGATCCTTGGGCGAGTCGTCCTTCGACGATGCGTGTGCGCAAACCTTGTATCGCTTCGCCATGAATAGCCTCGCCGCCCACCACCATCTTGAGTCCGTTGTACTCGGGCGGATTGTGCGAGCCCGTCACCATCACGCCCGTGCCGCAGCCCAATACCTGGGTCGCGAAATACACCATGGGCGTTGCGACCAAACCGATGTCGATTACATCGATACCCGCCGCGCGCAAACCATCCGACACGGCTTGCGCGAGTTCGGGGCTCGACAAGCGGCCATCTCGTCCGACGACGGCCTGCTTATCGCCTCGCTCGATGGCAAGGCTGCCGATGGCTTGGCCGATCGAACGAACCGCTTGAGGAGTCAATGCATCGCGAACGACGCCGCGAATGTCATAGGCCTTGAACAACGAGGGAGCTAGTGAGGGTGCATTCATAAGAAATGTAGCGGCATGGATTTCCGCTCGAGTAGGAACCGTATTATTCGATGCCGTCCAAACGGCGCCGCGATGAAAAGCGAGGATTGTTCCAGGTTCGCAATCCGAAACGAAAGTGGCATGCTGCGTGCTCTAGTCCGCGCACTTTGGGTCACTCATTGGCACTTGTGCGTGGCCTTTATTCAATATGAATACGTATTTCAGGGAGAGACTCATGCGTATCGTTCCCGTCATCCTCTCGGGTGGCTCCGGCACTAGGCTCTGGCCGGTTTCGCGCGAGTCGCAGCCTAAGCCATTCATGACGTTCGACGGTAAGTCCTTGCTACAGCGCACGGTCGAACGCGCGAATGCGTTAGCGAGCGTCGAGCACATCGCCGTGGTCACCAACATGGCGTATTCCTACAAAACCGCGGAAGAAATGATGAAGGCCGATGCGCTAACGCCGGCCTCCCTCCTGCTTGAACCGTTTGGTCGAAACACCGCGCCGGCCATCGCGCTGGCCGCGTTATGGGCACAAGCAAAGTTTGGCGACGACGTAGTGCTGTTGGTTCTCGCGGCCGATCACCTCATCGAGCACCAAGAACTTTTTGCCGACGCGGTTGCAAAGGCAAGCAAGATCGCCGTTCAAGAAGGACGATTGGTGCTGTTTGGCATGACGCCTGCCACGCCCGAAACGGGCTTTGGTTACATCGAACTCGGCACCAAGCTTTCGGGTCACGACACTGCGTGCGAAGTCGCGCGCTTCGTTGAAAAACCGTCCGCCGAGCGCGCGCAAGAATTCGTAGACAGCGGCCGCTTCGTATGGAACAGCGGAATGTTTTGCTTCACCGCTGGCGCGATTCACTCGGCGCTCGAACAACACGCGCCCGACGTATTAGCCGCCGCCAAGCATGTGTTCGAAGGATGCGCCACCGACGCGGCGCAAATTCAATTCGACGCCACTAAGTTTTCCGCCTGCCCCGATATCTCGATCGACTACGCGGTGATGGAACGCGCGAAGAACGTCGCCGTACTGCCATGCGAATTTGGTTGGAGCGATATCGGAAGCTGGAAAGCAGTCTCCGACATGGCCGACGCCGACGATGCGGGCAACGCGGTGGAAGGCAAAGCGATGTTGGTGAACTCCAAGGGCACCTACGTCAAGGCCGGCGATCGGCTCGTGGCTGCGGTCGGCGTCGAGGATTTGGTCGTGATCGACACGCCCGATGCCGTGCTCGTCTCCCATAAATCGTCGACGCAGCAGGTGAAGGAAATCGTGAGCCGACTCAAGCAAGGCGGATTCGCGGAGGCCAAGGAACACCTCACGGTGGAACGTCCTTGGGGTAAGTACAGCGTCGTGCATGAAACAGCCGGCTACAAAATCAAACGCGTTGAAGTTAAGCCCGGCCAAAAACTTTCGCTGCAAATGCATCGCAAGCGTTCGGAGCATTGGGTGGTCACCGAAGGCGAAGCCCGCGTGACGATTGGCGAAGTCACGTATGACTTACCTCGCAATTGCTCGGCCTTCGTGCCCATCGGCGCCAAGCACCGGCTGGAAAACGTTACCAACGAGCCGCTCGTCATCGTCGAAGTGCAATGCGGCGACTACCTCGGCGAGGACGACATCGTTCGATTCTCCGACGTGTACGGACGCGTCTAAGCCCACGCACGCCTAAAGCCTATAAACCGCGCGAGTAAAATCGCGCGGTTTTTATTTGCGTTCTGTCGCCTACAAAAAGGCGGCGGTCATTACTCATCATGATCATCGTCACGGGCGGCGCCGGCTTTATCGGATCCAATTTCGTATTGGATTGGCTAGACAATGAACGCGAAGGCATCGTCGTCGTCGACGCGCTAACGTATGCGGGCAACTTAGAAAATCTTGCGAGCGCGCAAGGCGACGCGAGATTAACGTTCGTTCAAGCCGACATCTGCGACCGCGCCACCATCGCGGCGCTCATCGAACGCCACCAACCACGCGCGGTATTGCATTTCGCCGCCGAAAGTCATGTCGATCGATCGATTCACGGCCCGGGCGAATTCGTGCGCACCAACGTGAATGGCACGTTTGAATTGCTGGAAGCCGTGCGCGCGTATTGGTCGCAACTTTCAAGCGACAAGCAAAACGAATTTCGTTTTCTGCACGTCTCCACCGACGAAGTGTATGGATCGCTTGGAGAAAACGATCCCGCGTTTTCGGAGACGACGCCGTACGCGCCGAACAGTCCTTACTCGGCCTCCAAGGCTGGGTCGGATCATTTAGTCCGCGCCTACCACCACACGTACGGGCTGCCGACACTCACCACCAATTGCAGCAATAACTACGGGCCGTTTCAGTTTCCCGAAAAACTCATTCCGCTCATGATCTTGAACGCGCTCGACGGCAAACCACTGCCGGTGTACGGCGACGGCCGCAACGTGCGCGATTGGCTGTATGTGAAAGACCATTGCTCGGCCATTCGCCGAGTATTGCAAGCGGGCCGCGTGGGCGAGACCTACAACATCGGCGGCAAGAACGAGATGCGCAACATCGACGTGGTGCACACCGTGTGCGCGATTCTCGACCGCCTCAAACCCAAGGCAAACGGACGTTACGCCGACCTCATTACGTACGTGAAAGACCGTCCCGGCCACGACCGCCGTTACGCGATCGATCCAAGAAAAATCGAGCGCGAACTTCAATGGACGCCCGCCGAAACGTTTGAAACCGGAATCGAGCGGACGGTGCGCTGGTATCTGGACAACTCGAAATGGATTGCTCATGTACGCGACGGTAGTTATCGCGACTGGATGCAACGGCAGTATTCGGAACGAGGTGCCGCATGAACACCGCACGCAAACGTAAAGGCATCATCCTCGCGGGCGGATCGGGAACGAGGTTGTATCCGGTCACGCAAGTCGTCTCCAAGCAACTGCTGCCGGTGTACGACAAGCCGATGATTTATTACCCGCTAACCACGCTGATGCTCGCGGGGATACGCGACATTCTCGTGATCTCGACGCCGGCGGATACGCCACGTTTTGCCGATCTGCTTAAAGACGGCGCGCAATGGGGATTGAATATTGAATACACCGTGCAGCCTTCGCCTGATGGGCTTGCGCAAGCATTCATCCTGGGGCGCGGTTTTATCGGCGATAACGACGCGGCTCTTATTCTTGGCGACAACATTTTCCACGGGCACTCCCTTGCGGAGCAGTTGCAACAGGCTAATGCGCAAACATCA
>DASTRU010000055.1:0-5403 GCA_035761045.1 Burkholderiaceae bacterium
CGAACGTTCGTGAGCGCATAGGCGCGCGTCGTATTTAAAAAACTTAGGTTTTTCAAATTCGCCGACGAGCGCGCGCAATGCATTCATGGCTCGAGTTCGCGCAAGAGGATCAGCATCCGGCGCGAAATAACCTTGAGGCGCATCAAACGCAGCGCCCTCGCCGCCCAGCACCGGCGTATTCGATAGATCAAGCACGAGATCGAAGCGACCGTCGCGCCGCGTGTCGGCGCGATCGAAATCAATCGCGCGCGCGTCGCCGCAGGCCACGACGCAAGCGCGATGGGATGCGCACTTATCGAGATCAACTTGATATGCAAAATCGATCGCGCCTTCCGGGCACGCATCGATGCATGCGTTGCAACGCACGCAGGCCTCGAGATCGATTGGGTTGCGTTGTTCCCATTGCGCCTCGAATTGTCCGAGCCAACCGCGCAAGCCCACGACGTACCCCGACACGACGGCGTAGCGGGTCGCGGCGCGCGGTTTAGCGAAGTGCGTATCGGTCAGCAGCACCGTAACCGCTAACTCGTCGCTCAACTCGTCCGCGCATGGCAAGGCAAGCGACGCGGGACCGATGACGAGCGTGCGACCTTCGGAGCGATACGTCACCGCCGGCACGGGTTCGGGGTCGGGCACTTGCGCTTGCGCAAGCAAGGCCGCCATCTTGGGCGTGATGGATTCGGCGGTGCGCGCCGACCAGCCCGCCGTTTCGCGAATGTTGATGAAGCGAATCGGATGCACGCGTTGCGGCGTCACCGTAAGCGCGGCCTGGGCGAACACGGCTTGCTCTTGCGTGCATGCCACCGTCATCGGCGCATCCACCGAAGCGGCTTGCGTGAACGCGGGCAATTCGCGACGGCATAAGGCCTGATGCGCGGTAACGGACGCGCCTAATGCTTTCGATAAAGCATCGGCGTCGACCTTCATCGACCGATTGCAACTGCATACGTGGTATTGCGCGGTTTCAGTCATGCGACGAGGAGGAATCGGTGGAAGAGTCGGCGGCGGAATCGGGCGTATCGCCCAACGTGGGCTCGGCCGTCGTGGGCGCCGCGGCGATGTCGGTCAACGAGTCGGTAGCGCGCGACTCGTTCGTGTTTTGCTCGCGGAACAGTAAGTCTTTGGCATGTTCAAGCTTGCCAAGCCAATCGGCGGGTAATGGATCGGGTTTGTTGTAATCGTCGATGTACACATCGAGCCCATCCATCAGATTGAAATGCGGATCGGCGAATAACTTTCTCATCGCCTGCGCGCGCGTCACGGCCGACACCCCCGCACGCATAAAGGCGGTGAAATCCGAATCGGGCGTAAGCGTGTCGATGTCGGGTAAATCAGCGGGCGGCGCGACGCCGGCCGGGGATTGCACGGGAGGCTCGGTCAGTGGCGCCACATTGGCGGGCGCGTCGTTCACCAACGGTTCGCGGGTAGGCGGCGCCGCTGGCTCGGTCACCTCTCGCTTACGGCGCGACCATCGATCGATGAAACTCATGCCTCGCGCTCCGACGGTGTCATGAAACTTTGCGGGCGCCGCCGTTTACGCGGCTCGGGCTTGTAATGTTGCGCGACGAATTCGGCGGCCCAGACGTGCATTTCGTCGGGCATGGGCACATGTTCGACTTGCTCGCCGCTATCGAGCCAGCGCGCGGCTTCGTTGTAGCTCAATGTCACGTCGAGCACTTCGGGGCGCGCGTTTTCATCGAGCCGCCAATGCACGAAGATTGCCGGCCTGCCCGAACTTAGGTTGAGGTAATACCCCTCGGCCTCGTCACGGAATAGCCGAATCGCGTGACCGTCGTAACGCACGGCATTGGTTTCAAGCTCGATATTCGCGCCCGTCGGCCACACCGACGCGACGCGCCATTGCTCACCGCCCCATCGGCCGCCGACCGCATCGCGGCGCATGACGACCGACGCGTACACCGTCGGTTCATTCACGAACTGTCTCCTCGCGGCGGATCGTTAAGCCCGCCTTTGAACTCGATGGATATTACGCCAGGCATTGCGTCGTCTTAAGACTTATGAGTAGAGCGCGACACCTCGAGCGCGAAATACGGCACATGCGTAACGCGACTAAGGTTTTAAACGCTTGGTTCCGTCAATTCCGGTATCGTCGTCGCTTGTGCCACGCATGTGACGAACGACGAGTTGCATGACGAATTCAAACACCTCCTCCCAGCTTGCAATGCCTAAGGAAATCCCAGTTGCATCGCCCGAAAGCTTGCGACGCGGCCTGCGCGCGCGCACCACGCTTAAGGGTCGTCAACCAACGGCTTCGGCCGTCGACGACGTGCGCGCGCTCATCGGCGCCCCGCCGCACCGGCGCGATATGTTGATCGAGCATCTGCATGCGTTGAACGACGCGTACCGCGCGCTGCACGATCATCACCTCGTCGCCTTGTCGGCCGAAATGGGATTGCCGATGGCCGAGGTGTACGAAGTCGCAAGCTTCTATCACCACTTCGACATCGTGCGAGCGGGCGAATCACCTCCCCCAGCGGTCACGGTGCGTGTATGCGAAGGACTGCCGTGCGAGTTAGCGGGTGGCGGTGATTTGCTTGCGCGATTGGGCAAGTTGCTTGACACCACCGTGCGAGTCATAAGCGCACCTTGCGTGGGGCGTTGCGAAACCGCGCCCGTCGCGGTGGTGCATCAACGCCCGGTGCTTCATGCAACGTGCGAGCGTGTCGTTCAAACACTTCGCGACAACGCGCTTGAACATCCCATCGCCGCCGACGACGCCGAGTTCGACCCGGTGCGTCACCCAACACCCGCGTCACGCGAACTCTCGCCCGCCTATGTGGGCTATGACGCTTATCGAGCGGCGGGCGGCTATGCGCTTGCACGGGCGATCGTTCTAGGCGACCGTGACGCGAACGAGGTATTGACGACCATGGAAGCGTCCGAGCTGCGTGGCTTGGGCGGCGCGGGTTTTCCGGCCGGGCGCAAATGGCGCATCGTGCGCGATCAACCCGCGCCACGCCTCATGGCGGTCAACATCGACGAAGGCGAACCTGGCACGTTCAAGGACCGTACGTATCTCGAGCGCGACCCGCACCGTTTTTTGGAAGGCGTGTTGATCGCCGCGAGCGTGGTCGGCATCGATGCGGTCTACATCTATCTGCGCGACGAATACCACGGCTGTCGCGCCCTGCTTAGTCGCGAGATCGCGCGCTTGCAGGCCGATCCGCCGTGTCGATTGCCCGTCTTCCATCTTCGGCGTGGCGCGGGCGCGTATATCTGCGGCGAGGAGTCCGCGATGATCGAAAGCATCGAAGGCAAACGGGGCGAGCCGCGCATGCGTCCGCCGTACATCGCGCAAGTGGGTTTATTCGGGCGCCCCACGCTCGAACATAACTTCGAGACCTTGTATTGGGTGCGAGACATCGTAAGCCGTGGCGCGCCATGGTTCACCTCGTTTGGGCGGCGCGAACGCAAAGGCTTGCGTTCGTTCAGCGTGAGTGGGCGAGTCAAGCACCCCGGCGTAAAGCGCGCGCCGGCCGGTATCACCGCTCGCGAGTTGATCGACGAATACTGCGGCGGCATGCAAGACGGTCACGATTTCTACGCCTACTTACCTGGCGGCGCGTCGGGCGGCATCTTGCCCGCCTCGCTCGGCGATGTACCGCTTGATTTCGACACGCTGCACGCTTACGGCGCATTCATTGGTTCGGCGGCGGTCATCGTGCTGTCGTCGCACGACCGCGCGCGCGACGCGGCGCTTAACGCGATGCGTTTTTTCGCGCATGAAAGCTGCGGCCAATGCACGCCATGCCGCGTCGGTACCGCCAAGGCGACCGCCCTCATGCAGGCGCCGCATTGGGATGCCGATACCCTCGACGATCTCAACACCGTCATGGCCGACGCATCGATTTGCGGTCTCGGCCAAGCCGCGCCAAACCCGGTGCGCAGCGTGCTGCGCTACTTCGCACGGGAGGTGTCATGAACGCGACGATGCAACACGCGAATGACGAACGCGTTCGCTTGACGATGGATGGTCGCGAATGCGTCGCGCGCGTGGGCGAAACGATTTTGAACGTCGCGCGTCGGCACGGCATCGAAATTCCCACGCTTTGTCATCACGACGGTTATCGTCCCGATGGAAATTGCCGCGCATGCGTCGTCGAGATCGATGGCGAACGAACACTCGCGCCGTCGTGCTGCCGTGCGGTGCAACCAGACATGCGCGTTCATACGCGATCGGCGCGAGCGCTTAAGTCGCAGCGCCTCGTCGTTGAAATGTTGTTAGCTGATTTGCCCGAGCAAGGCCATCGATGGATCGACGACGATCCTAAGCGTGGACACGGCGAACTTAGTCGATGGGCCGATGCGCTGGGCGTCACGCCCCGCCCAGCGCTTACCGCGCTACGCCGCGCCGCGCCCGCGGGTGACGCATCGCACCCGGCCATCGCGGTCAATCTCGACGCGTGCATTCAATGCACGCGTTGCGTACGGGCGTGTCGCGAGGAACAAGTCAACGATGTGATCGGCTTCGCGCGTCGCGGCGAGCAGGCAAAAATCGTTTTCGATCTCGACGATGCCCTAGGCGAGTCCACATGCGTCGCGTGCGGCGAATGCGTGCAAGCGTGCCCGACCGGCGCGCTCATGCCGGCCACGCGATTGGGTTCGCAAGCGGTGGATCGCGAGGTTGCATCGGTGTGCCCGTATTGCGGGGTGGGGTGTCAGATCACCTACAAAATCAAGCAGGAACGCATCGTCGCGGTCGATGGCCTTAACGGCCCCGCCAATCACGGACGCCTCTGCGTGAAAGGCCGCTTTGGGTTTGACTACGTGCACCACCCTCACCGCTTGACCCAACCGCTGATTCGTAAACCCGGCGTTGCTAAAAATCCTAACGACGCGCCCAAACCCGACGCATGGTCTAACGTCTTTCGCACCGCCACCTGGGACGAGGCATTAGACCTCGCCGCGCACAAGCTGCGCACCCTGCGCGAAACGCACGGTCCTAAGTCCTTAGCCGGATTTGGCTCGGCCAAGGGCAGCAACGAAGAGGCATACCTGTTTCAAAAACTCGTTCGCACGGGATTTGGCAGCAATAACGTCGACCATTGCACGCGGTTGTGCCACGCCTCCAGCGTCGCGGCATTGTTGGAAGGCGTCGGTTCTGGCGCGGTAAGCAACCAAGTCAATGATGTGGAGCATGCCGACTTCATATTCATCATCGGCTCTAATCCGACCTCGAATCATCCCGTCGCCGCTACGTGGTTCAAGAATGCGGCCAAGCGTGGCACCAAGATTGTGTTGGCCGATCCACGCCGCACCGACATCGCGAAACACGCATGGCGCGTACTGCAATTCAAGGCCGACACCGACGTCGCGCTCCTTAACGCGATGATCCACACGATCATCGACGAACACTTAGTCGACGCCGCATTCCTAAACCAA
>DASTRU010000056.1:0-3123 GCA_035761045.1 Burkholderiaceae bacterium
ATGCGGCAAAACAAGCAGGAGGTAAAACAGGATTACAAGGAAATGGAGGGCAATCCGGAAATCAAAGGTCGGCGTCGGATGAATGCTCTCATTGATTTATTCTCTTCACCGCAGCGGGCTTTAAAGCGCTCGACGGTCGTAGTCACCAACCCTACACATATCGCAGTAGCACTGCGATATGACCCTTCTGGCGATGCTCCTGTCCCGGTTATTACCTTTAAAGGGCAAAACGAATTAGCCCTGCTTTTACGTCGCTTGGCGCGTGAAGAACGAGTGCCAATCATCGAAAACGTTGCGCTCGCGCGTAGTCTTTATGCTTCAACTGATGCGGATGATACCGTTCCAGTCGAACTGTTTGACGCCGTGGCTGATGTGCTTATTTGGGTGCAGCAGCTAAACACGTCTGATCCTCAACAATAGTGTGTTTTTAATGACAGAGCTGGACTCAAGAGCTTAGTTACGCACATGTTTTTGTTAAGAGAAGGCCATTGCAAATATGCCGATTCGCTCTTATCAATACGTACTGGTTCTACAGTCTTAATGGAAAAATTAATATTTTTGCGCAGGCGGCGGTAATGCCTCCCCCGGCATCGGCGGTGTTCCCTCCACCGTCGTTACGCCCGTAACGTAGTAACGTGTGTCGCCAAAGCAGCTCGTTGGCAATCCCACTTTTTGCTCGTAATGCAAAGTCACGCGCTTACCCATTACCCGATTAATTTGCGCTGCGATGTTTTCATCGCGCACGGTAAATAAAAACTTCTCGGGCGTACTTCCAGGCAAAGAGACGAGCGCGAGTTCACCCTCCCAGGTTTTGCACAGCCAACCCTTGCGCGAAAGTTTTTGTACCCAGCCGGCGCGCTCGCCGCTGGAGTAGCTCCATTGCGTGACGATCGCGATGTAGGCGATCGGGAAAGCAACGATTGCGATGACGCCAATCCAAAACCATTTATTACGCAGCATGCGTTGTTCGTCTCTTGGTGAGTAAAGATGTGTCTCGCGCTAACTCGCTAGCATTTCGCGAGCCGCTTTGCGCGTGGTAGCGGTGATTTCAACGCCGCCCAACATGCGCGCGATTTCCTCAATACGCGCCGCCGAAGGCAGTGGCGTAACGATCGAGCGCGTGGCTTTGCCATCGGTGGTTTTGTTCACGCCGAAGTGCGTGTCTCCACGCGCGGCGACTTGCGGCAAGTGCGTTACGCAAAGCACTTGTCGGGCTTGGCCGAGTTGGCGCAGCAATCGGCCGACGACTTCCGCGACCGCGCCGCCAATACCGACGTCCACTTCGTCGAAGATCAAGGTTGGAGTAGCGGTGGCGCTCGCCGCGATGACGGCGATCGCCAAACTGATCCGCGCGAGTTCGCCGCCCGAGGCGACCTTGGCCAATGGACGCGGCTCGACGCCCGGATGCGCGGCGACGCGAAATTCCACATCGTCCACGCCATGGGCGCTTGCTTCGCGCTCGGTAATCGCGATGTCGAACTTGCCGCCTTGCATGGCTAAGTCTTGCATCGCCCGTGTGACTTCGCGTGCGAGCGACACGGCGGCTTGTCGGCGCGCCTTGGTCAGCGTGGCCGCTAGACGTCGATACTCCTTCTCGGCCGCGCGTTCACGCTCGGCCAGTGCTTCGAGGTCGCCGGCATCGGCCAAGGCGGCTAAACGTTCTTGCACGCGTTCGAGTTCGGCGGGTAACGATTCGGGCGTGATGCGAAATTTGCGCGCGGCGGAATGCAAGGCTTCCAAGCGCGCGTCGACTTCGGCCAGGCGTTGCGGATCGATTTCGGTGCGACCTAAGTAATGCGTGAGCGTGGCCACGGCGTCGGCCGTTTGCGCTTCGGCGCCTTCGATCGCTTCCACCGCGTTACGCAAGGCGACGTCGATGTCGGCCAGCGGACGCAGCTTCGCGATCACTTGTCCGAGCACCGTTTGCACCGCGCCTTCGTCTTCGGACAGAACGTCGACGGCGCGTTGCGCGCCTTCAATCAACCCGGCCGCGTGCGACAACCGTTTGTGCTCAGCCGAGATGTCGTCCCATTCGCCAGGCTTGGGGCTTAAGCGCGCGAGCTCGTCGTGTGTCCATTGCAGACGTTCGCGTTCGAGCGCGATACCGCGTGCGTCGCGCTCGAACTCCTCGCGTTGGCGGCGAATGGCTTGCCATGCTTTAAAGACGTCGCCCACCGCGCGTACTTGCGCGCCGAGCCCCGCGTGCGCGTCGAGGAGTTCGCGTTGGGCGCTTGCGCGCAGCAATTGTTGATGCGCGTGTTGGCCGTGGATATCGACGAGAAAATCGCCGCACTCGCGCAGTAAGGCTTGCGTGGCGGAGGCGCCGTTGATGAAGGCGCGACTGCGTCCTTGCGCGTCCACCGTGCGACGCAGGATGACCGTGCCATCGTCGCCTTGGAGTTCGCGTTCGGCCAGCCATGCATTGACTTCGGCGGTCGTGCTGAAAGTAGCGCTGATGTCGGCGCGCGCGGCGCCTTGTCGCACCACGCCAGCGTCGGCCTTACCACCTAACGCCAGCGCAAGCGCGTCGATCAAGATCGACTTGCCCGCGCCGGTTTCGCCGGAAAACACGGTAAAGCCAGGCGCGAATTCAATGGCGCACTCATCGACGATGACGAAGTCACGGACATCCAGATGCAGCAGCATAGGCGTGAGAAGGAGAGCGAAGTTGTTATTGCTCGCGTTCAGATGAGTTGGTGTGCGCAACGGCCGTGCCTTCCACCGTGCCGCCCACGGGCATCAAGCTCCAATTTAGTTTTTGCCGAAGAACGCCAAAGTAGTTGTAGTCGACCGGGTGCAAGAAGGTGATGGCGTGCGAGCCGACGCGCACCGCGATTTGATCGCCCTCGCGCAGCGTGGTGAGGGTTTGCATATCGAAGCTCGCCGAGGCGGGATTGGGCGCGCCGCTTGCAAGTCGATTGAGCGTGATCACGACTTCGGCGTCATCGGGCAACACGATCGGCCTATTCGACAACGCTTGCGGCGCGACTGGCACGAGCACGATGCCCGCGACGGCGGGATGAAGAATCGGCCCGTGAGCGGACAACGCGTACGCGGTCGAACCGGTAGGGGTGGCGATGATGAGGCCGTCGGCCCGCTGCGTGTAGGTGTAAAGGCCGTCCA
>DASTRU010000057.1:0-7990 GCA_035761045.1 Burkholderiaceae bacterium
CTTCGATAACAACACCCCCGCATTGCCGACAATCGACCGACCGGGTTCGAACATCACCGTCTTGCCGCCGTGGCCGCGTTCGTCAAGCTTGTGAAGTACCGCGCGTACGAGTTCGCCAATCGCGGGCGGTTGCTCGTCGCGATAGGTAATGCCAAGCCCGCCACCAACGTCCAGGTGATGCAAGCGAATGCCCTCGCGCTCCAAGGCGTCGACTAAGTCGAGCATGCGATCGAGCGCATCGAGATATGGCGCGACTTCGGTGATTTGCGAACCGATATGGCAATCGAGCCCGACGATGGCGATGTCGGGCAAGGTCGCGGCGCGTTTGTACAGCGCGAGTGTCTCGCCGTACGCCACGCCGAATTTGTTGTTGCGCAAGCCGGTTGAAATGTACGGATGCGTGCGCGCGTCGACATCGGGATTGACGCGAATCGAAATGGGCGCGCGACGACCCACGCGATGCGCGACCTCGGCAATGCGGTCAAGCTCCGCGACCGACTCGATGTTGAAGCAGCCGATGCCAGCCTTGAGCGCCTGCTCGATTTCCAACGCGGTTTTACCCACGCCTGAAAACACGACCTTGCTCGCATCGCCACCTGCGGCCAACACGCGGGCAAGTTCGCCGCCCGAGACGATGTCAAAGCCCGCGCCTTCGCGCGCGAGAAGGTCGAGCACCGCGAGATTGCTATTGGCTTTCATCGCATAGCACACGAGGGCATCGCGACCCTTTAATGCGTCCGCGTAAGCGTGATAGGCGCTAAGAATGGCGGCCTTTGAATACACATACGTGGGCGTGCCATGGAGTTCGGCGATGCGCGTGAGCGGTACGCGCTCGGCGTGCATCACGCCGTCGTGCAAGAAAAACGCGGTCATTAATGAAGGACGTTAGTTAGGACGCGAAGTGGACGTGGGCGACGCGGTGGAGGATGAATTGTTGGCGGGCTCCGAGGCATTGCCAGGCCGTGGCGCATCAGCGGCCGGACGCGCGACGCTTGGCGGCACGGGCGGCTTAGGATTCACAAGCGGACCCTTTTGTCCGCAGCCCACCAATGCGCTGGCTAGAATCGCCCACCCGATGCGAGCGCGTGTTGCCTTCATCATGTCCAACCCCTTAAGCCAACCGAGAAAATAGCATGGCCCCTTCCGAATTCCTGGCGCTCGCCGACGAGGCGCTTGCGGCGATCGAGGACGCGGTTGCTCGCGTCGCCGATTCATCCGACATCGATATCGAAGCCGATCGCAGCGGCAACGTGCTTGAGATCGCGTTCGCCGACCGATCAAAAATCATCGTTAATTTGCAAGAGCCGATGAGCGAGATTTGGCTTGCCGCTCGTGGCGGCGCGTTTCATTTCAGGTGGAACGGCGTGGCCTGGGTCGATACCCGCGAGGGCCGCGAACTGTTCGACACGCTGTCGAAATTCGCAAGCCAACACGCGGGAACCGCGTTACTGCTCAAGGCGTGAACCGCGTTAGAACAATTCGCTCTTGATGGCTTCGCTTTTCTTCTCGCCCTCGGGCGTGCTTTCGGTTAGCCCAAGCGACGCCACTCCGGTGCCGCCCGGAATGTTCTCCGCGTAAAAGTAATCGCCATTGACGGCCAAAATACCTTCCGGCGGATCGCGTTCAACCACTTCCACGTTCGTCAACGCCTTTTGCATATAGCCAAGCCAAATGGGTAGCGACGCGCCTCCGCCGGTTTCCTTTTCGCCAAGCGAGCGTGGCTGGTCGTAGCCCATCCACGCAACGGCGACGAGGCCCGGCGTATAGCCCGCGAACCACGCGTCATACGAGTCGTTGGTCGTGCCGGTCTTGCCCGCCACGTCGGGGCGTTTGAGGCTTGTCGCGCGCGCGGCGGTACCGTAGCGCGCGACGTCCTTCATCATGCTGTCCATCAAGAACGCGTTGCGCGGATCGATGACGCGTAATGCCTCGTTGCCGGCTTTCTCGGGCTGCGCCTCGGCGAGCACCGTGCCGTTCGAGTCGGTGATCTTGGTCACGATGTAAGGCTTGATTTTGTAGCCACCGTTGGCGAACACCGTATAACCCGCCGCCAATTGCCAAGGCGTGACCGATCCGGCGCCCAACGCCATCGTCAGATACGGCGGATGCTTGTCCGCATCGAAGCCAAATCGCGTGACGAATTCTTGCGTGTACTTAGGCGTGATCGCTTGAATGATGCGGATCGACACCATGTTTTTCGACTTGGTTAGCGCTTGCCGCATCGTCATGGGGCCGTCGTACTTGCCGTCGTAGTTCTTTGGCTCCCAATGTTGCCCACCAGTTTGCGCCGAGGTGAACACGATGGGCGAATCGTTGATGATGGTCGCGGGCGACAACCCTTTCTCAAGCGAGGCTGAATACACGAACGGTTTGAATCCCGAGCCCGGTTGCCGCCACGCCTGCGTGACGTGATTGAACTTATTGCGGTTGAAATCAAAGCCGCCGACCAATGCCCGCACCGCGCCGTTATTCGGGTCCATCGACACGAACGCCGTTTCCACCTCCGGTAATTGCGTGATTTCCCACGCGCCTTTTTCGGATTTGGAAATGCGCACGATCGCGCCACGCCGAATGCGCTTGGAGGGTTGCGCGCTCGCGTTCAACGACGACGCGACGAAGCGCAACCCCGCATCGGTGATATCGATCGTGTCTCCGCCACGACGCACGCGCACGAGGCGCGGCGATGCTTCGGTCACCACGGCCGCCAACATATTGTCGGCATCGGCATAACGCTCCACCGCGCTGTCGATGGCTTCGTCGTCGCCCACCGAACGCAAATCCAAGAATCCCTCGGGGCCTCGATACCCATGACGGCGGTCGTACTCCAACACTCCACGGCGCACGGCGGCATATGCCGCGTCTTGATCGGCCGTGGTGATCGTGGTGTACACGTTCAGCCCGCGCGAATAGGTTTCGTCGCGGTACATGTCCTGCACCAATTGCCGCGCCATCTCGGCTACGTAATCCCCATGCGTGGCGTATTCCGTCGGCGAGGAACGCACGCTTAATTTTTCGGCGAGCGCCGCCTTGTATTGCGCCTCGTCGATGTAATTAAGTTGACGCATGCGGCCCAGCACGTATTGCTGACGAATTTGCGCACGCTTTGGATTGACCACTGGGTTGTATGTCGAGGGCGCCTTTGGCAAGCCCGCCAACATCGCGCATTCAGCGACCGACAGCTTGCGCACATCCTTGCCGAAATACGCTTGCGCCGCTTGGGCGAAACCAAACGAACGCTGCCCTAAGAAAATTTGATTCATGTAAATCTCAAGAATCTGATCTTTCGTCAGACTTCCTTCGATTCGAAACGCCAGCAGCACTTCGTACAGCTTTCGCGTGTAGGTACGTTCGCTACTTAAAAAGAAATTTCGAGCGACCTGCTGCGTGATCGTCGAGCCGCCTTGACGCGCCGCGCCCGCGGTGAAGTTGGCGAATGCCGCGCGCAAGATACCCATGTAATCGATGCCACGATGCGCGTAGAAGCGGTCGTCCTCGGCGGCAAGCACCGCTTGCTTCATGATCGTTGGGAAGTCTCCGATGCGCACGACGCTGCGTCGTTCCTCGCCAAACTCGCCGATTAATTTGTTGTCGGCGGTATAAACCCGAAGCGGAACCTTGGGGCGGTAATCGGTTAATGCATCGAGAGAGGGTAGATTCCTCCACGCGAGTGCAAGCGAAATTGTGACAACCATCACCGCTGCCACACCAGTGGCGAGGACAATCCCTAACACTCCAAACGCGATGCGCGCGGGCTTTGAATAACGCGGCCGGCTGGCGGCTTTGGAGGTTGTGGTACGAGGTTCGGTCGATTTAGTCATCTGGAACTGCCCGAAGGTGCAAACACTATGTGCGAGGAAAAGCACGCGAATAAGCAGGCGGATTATGAGGCGCAACTCACGTGCGTGTGTTTCCGACAACGAGGGTTTGAATACGTGCCGAAACTAACCTTTACTTTTGATTTGCCTTGTTGCTAGCATCCGCGGGCCTTTGCGGCGTTGCGTTCACCTTAACCCTCGGTCCCAAGCTATTTAAAACATCGGCCACTTACTAATGAACGGCCGGGGGCATTGTCAAACTTCAATATTTCTCATCAGGGAGATCTTGTGGCCTTCGATCTGAGGTCGCTGTTGTCGTCGAAAAGTCCGCCGCTCGTCGGTCTGGATATCAGCACGACCAGCGTAAAGCTTGTCGAAATCGCGGAAGCGGGGCGTTCCAATTATCGTCTCGTCCGCTATGCCATTGAACCGCTGCCGAAGGGCGCCGTCGTGGATGGCAACATCGACAACATTGAAGCGGTCAGCGAAGCGGTGCGACGCGTATGGCGCAAAAGCGGTACGCGCCTTCGTAACGTAGCCATGGCCTTACCCAGCGCGGCTGTCATCACCAAACGCATCTTCCTGCCCGAAGGCATGAGCGAGGAAGTGCTTGAAGTGCAAGTCGAGACGGAAGCCAATCAATACATTCCGTTCGCGCTTGACGAAGTGAGTTTGGATTTCCAAGTGCTAGGCCCCGCTCAACATTCGCTTGGCGATGTCGAGGTGCTGATCGCGGCCTCGCGCAAGGAAAAAGTCGAGGATCGCGTCGCGGCCGCGCAAGCCGCCGGCTTGAAACCGGTGGTGGTCGACATCGAGGCATACGCCACGCGCGCCGCGGTCGAGCGCTTGCGCAAGATGCTGCCGAATAACGGCGACAACATGATCGTGGCCGTGTTCAACATCGGCGCGAACACCACTAGCATCTCGGTGCTCTTGAACGGCCAAACAATTTACGAACGCGAACAAGCGTTCGGTGGCAATCAACTCACGCAAGACATCGCTCGCGCGTTCGGCTTGAGTCTCGAGGACGCGGAAGCGAAGAAGCGGTCGTTGGATTTGCCCGAAAATTACAACCGCGATGTGCTGCAGCCGTTCATCGAAAGCACCGCGCTTGAAGTAACGCGCGCGCTGCAATTTTTCTTCACGTCCACGCCCTACGGGCGAGTGGATCAAATCCTATTGGCGGGCGGCACCGCGGTCATCGAAGGGCTGGCCGATGTCGTCGCCAGCCGAGCGCAAACCCCCACGCAAGTCGTTAATCCGTTCAAGGGAATGGAGATCGACGATTCGATCCGCGACAAGCAATTACGGTTGGATGCGCCAAGCCTCGTCACGTGCACAGGGTTGGCGATGCGGAGATTCACGCAATGACGACGATCGCGATCAATCTGCTGCCGCACCGTGCGCTCAAGCGCGCGCAGCGGCGGCGCGACTTTTTGACCTTGGTCGTCATCGTGCTTGGCGGCAGTGCGCTGTTGGTGATGCTGATTGGCGGCATCATTTCCGGCTACATCCAGGCGCAAGAAGCTCGCAACGAATTCATTCGGCAAGAAAACGCCGCCCTGGATAAGCAAATCGCCGAAGTGGCGAAGCTGAAGGAGGAGATCGAAGCCTTACGCCAACGCAAGGCAGCGGTCGAGGATTTGCAGGCCGATCGCAACCAACCGGTTCATTTGCTCGACGAGCTCGTCAAGCAAACGCCCGAAGGCACGTACTTGCGCAGCATCAAGCAAGACGGCAAGAAGGTGGTGATCACCGGTATCGCGCAATCCAACGAGCGTGTTTCTGAGCTATTGCGCAACTTGAGCAATAACTCCGAATGGCTCGAAAAGCCGAATCTGATCGAGATCAAGGCGTCCGACAAACCCATGCAACGCGGCACACGCTTGTATGAGTTTTCGCTGGATGTGTTGATCAAGCGGCCGGCGGAGAACAAAGAGGCTGTCGCCGGCGCGCAGCCGAGCGCCACGGCGGCGCCTAATGGCGCTGCTCAACCCGTGAGTCCGCCGGCGGCTGCTCCGGCGGCAACGAAGTGATCGGGGCGTTTGCATGAAGAACATCGATTTCAGTCAATACACCGCGCAGTTTCAAAACTTAAACCTGCGCGACCCTGGAACGTGGCCGGTACTGCCTAAAATCGCCACCCTCATCGCATTGTTCGCCGCCGTCATGGTGCTCGGTTGGTTCGCGTATTGGAGCGGCCAAATGGAAACGCTCGATGCCGGACGCCAGGAAGAAGAAAAATTGAAGGGCGAGTACAAAGCCAAGCTGCAACAAGCCATCAACCTCGAAGCGCTTAAAAAACAAAAAGAGCAAGTTGCTCAATATGTCTTAGCGCTCGAGAAGCAATTGCCGAGCAAGGCGGAGATGGATGCGTTGTTGTCCGACATCAACCAATCGGGTCTTGGGCGTGGTTTGCAATTCGAGTTGTTTAGACCGAATTCCCCAGTGATTCGCGAGTACTACGCGGAGCAACCCATCTCGGTTCGCGTATCGGGTGGCTACCACGACATGGCGTCGTTCACCTCTGATGTCGCAAGCCTTCCACGCATCGTGACGTTGAATAATCTTGAGATTAAAACCGATGAGAAGTCGGGTAAGTTGACGTTCGACGCGATTGCTAAAACATTCCGTTACCTCGACCAAGAAGAGCTTGCCGCTCAACGCAAGGCCGAGGCTGACAAGAAGAAGGCGGGCAAGAAATGAAGCTCGATATCGCGTGGCGTGTGATTGTTCTTGGGAGCGCGGCCGGTTGGTTGGTGGGTTGCAGTTCCGGCGATCAAGACGAGTTAAAGAATTGGATGGCCGAGGTTCGCCGTACGACGCAGCCCGTCGTGCAGCCGATCCCCGAGCCAAAGAAGTTTGAGCCGTTCGTGTATGAGCAAAAAGGCGCGCTCGAGCCGTTTAGCGTCGCGAAGTTGGATGCGGCGTTACAGAAGTTGGCGGCGCGGTCCTCGTCGGGTTTACGACCCGATATGGACCGTCGTCGCGAACCACTCGAGGCCTTCCCGCTCGACACGATTCAGATGGTCGGCACGATGCAACGTGACAATCAACGCGTAGCCCTGCTACGCGTCGATAAATCGGTGTATCAGGCCAAGGTGGGCAACTACGCCGGACAAAACTTCGGCGTGATTACGAAGATCTCGGAGACCGAGGTCGCTTTGAAAGAAATCGTGCAGGACGCGGCCGGCGAATGGGTCGAACGCACCAGCACTCTGCAACTGCAGGAGACGAAACGATGACCAGCGCAATTAAAACGTCGTTTAGCGCCGCGGCTTGGCTGCGCGGACGATGGGCTGCTTTCGCGCTTGCCGCGCTGACTGTTATTGGCCTCGTGCCTGCCGCGTCAGCGCAGGAGAATGCGATTGAAAGCGTCACGGCGAACCAATCCGGTTCTTCGGTGGTGCTACGCATTCAAATGCGTGAAGCGCCAAAGAATCCGCCCGCGAGCTTCTCGGTGGCGAATCCAGCGCGTATCGCGTTGGACTTCCCGGCCACCTCGAACGCAACCGGCAAAAGCAATTTCGATTTGACCCAAGGCGATCTTCGCTCGGTCAACGTCGTCACCGTTGGTGACCGTTCGCGTTTGGTGTTGAACCTCAAGTCCAACGTTCAATACAACACCGCCGTCGAAGGCAACACGGTCATCGTGACTTTGTCGCCTAGCGCCAGCGCGGCATCGGGCACGGGCGGCACGGCGCCGCAACCGCCGGTGCGCTTCGCAGAGGGTTCGACGTCGCAACAGCACACGATTCGCGAAATCGATTTTCGTCGTGGCAAGGACAACGAAGGCCGCATCGTGGTCGACTTGTCCGATGCGCAGACCGGCGTCGATATTCGTCAAACCGGCTCGACGATCGTAGTGGACTTCCTGCGCACGAGCTTGCCGCCGAACTTGCGTCGCAAGCTCGACGTGATGGACTTTGGCACGCCGGTCAACATCGTCAACACGTTCCAGCAGGGCGAGAACGTGCGCATGGTGATCGAGCCCAAGGGTTTGTGGGAACACAACGCTTATCAAAGCGACACGCAGTTCGTGGTCGAGGTCAAGCCGGTTCGCGAAGACCCGAATCGTCTGACCCAAGGCACGCGTGCTGGTTATAAGGGCGAGAAACTGTCGCTCAATTTCCAAAACATCGATGTGCGTGCGGTGCTGCAAGTCATCGCCGACT
>DASTRU010000058.1:0-3205 GCA_035761045.1 Burkholderiaceae bacterium
GCATTCATCAACAAGCCCCGCCCCGCATGGTTGCTCGATGTACCGCGTCGGCTAACGGTACGTGGCGACAGTCCGTATTACGAAGGCCCGTTGACGTTGGTGGCGGGGCCGGAACGCATCGAGACCGGTTGGTGGGAAGGACGCGAACGCATGGCCGTGCGCGACTACTTCATCGCGGAAACAAACGATGCCCGTCTAATGTGGGTATACCGCGAGCGCGCACAAGGAGGGCAAGGCGAAGCTTGGTACTTGCACGGCAAGTTCGCTTAAGACCGCTGGACTTGCGTTGCCGATGCGGCGCGGCTTATGGGTTTGGCCAAGCGTACATCGTCCAACTCAATCACGCGGGCGGTAATGCGCGAACCATCCACCCATAATCGCCCCACCGAAATGGGCAGCTTGAAACGCCGTGGCCCGGCGCTGCCTGGGTTGACGAACAAGACGCCATCACGCGTTTCGCACAACGGCCGATGGGAATGCCCAAACACCACCGCGTGCGTCGTGCCGGCATGCACATCGCTCGTGAGATCGGCGATGTCGTGAACGACATGAATGCGCGCCGCATCGACCGTGAGCCACGCATGGCTTTCGATCGTACTGGCCCACGGTTGCACATCGTTATTGCCACGCACGACGGTAACGGGAGCCATGCCCGCCAAGGTTTCGAGGATTTCTGGGTCGCCAATATCGCCGGCGTGGATGATGTAATCGCACCCTTCCAAGGCCTTGAGCGCTTGTGGACGTAAAAGACCATGGGTATCGGAAATCAAACCTACTTCGCTCATAAACCTGCTTTGAAACTTAGGACTTTGAAATACGTTGACTAGATAAGGCCGCAAGAATTCCTAAGCCGATGAATATCATGGCCGTAAACCATCGCCCTAAATGGCGTACGTTTGGTATACGGTTTAGGCGTGGGGCGATATAACCAGCAGCCAGTGCGTAAGCGCAATCCGTTACCGCCGCGATCGCCACGAATAACGCACCAAGCAACATGCTTTGCACGATCGGAGCGACATCGGCACGCATGAACTGCGGCAAGAACGCGGCGAAGAAAAGGGTGGTTTTGGGATTTAACAAGGCCACGATGAAACCAGCGCGAACAACGCGGCTAACCCAAGCGATGCTCCGATTGCATTGCCTAAATTGCCAAGCGCAACTCCCGCGACCGAGGCCAATCCCGCGCGTCGCCCTTGGCTCGCGCTACGCGCGACGATGTACAGCACACCAGGTCCGGGCGTGACGGCAAGCAACACGCTCGCAGCAAGAAACGCGAGCAACAACGGGGCATCGGGCAACATCCTCGGCTCCTAAATCGTTTGCCGAAGAATAGCTTCGATGCGACGCCTTATGAGCGTTGCTCCGCGAGCGAATAAGGCCGCATGGCGTCGGGAATGCGAAAGTCGTGCGGTACTTCAAAGTCATCCGCCGCCACGCCGCGCGCCGCCGCGACGCCATGCGGCCAGCCGCTGCGATCACTGTAATCGCGCGCATCGCGACTGCGCCGTTGGTTTTCGTTCAACTTACGCGCGCAAGCCACGTCGAATGCGGCGAGACCCGCGACCACGCCAACCGCCACGCCCGCGCGACGTGCCGCGTCGGGTCGGTGGCCGTGTTGGGTAGCGAGCGTCGCGACATCCAGCGCGTCTCCCGCGACGCGACCCCAAGCCCAGGGCGCGGGATTGCGCGCGCGTAGTAAGCCAATGCCCGTCGCGATTTCACGCACGCCGTACAAACGCATGATGCCGGCCCGTCCCGGCATGCCCGCAAGCCGTGCCATCGCATGAGGCATCAGGATTTGCGCCACACCCACGCCGATGCTGAACCAACCCAAGCTTCGCGCCCATACATACGCCGTGCCGCGAGAGCGCTCGCGCTTGGAGGGCGAGAATGAAAACGGTCTAGTCATATCCATCGCATCGCTCCCTTAAGCATTTAATGATGGCCGCGCATGTCCATTACCGCGACTTGCCGGTGTACCGGGTTTAAGAACCACCTTGATGCAACTGTCTTCCTTATCGCGGAACACTTTGTACATATCGGGACCGCTTTCGAGTCCCATCTCGTGAGTGATGACGAAGGAAGGATCGATCTGACCATCTTGAATCCGCTTGAGTAAGTCATCGGTCCAGCGGTTGACATGGGTTTGACCGGTGCGCAGCGTAAGGCCCTTATTCATCAACGCGCCAAATGGCACTTTGTCGATCAAACCGCCATACACGCCCGGCACCGAAAGCACACCCGCGGGCCGACAGACGTAAATCATTTCGCGCAACACATGCGGGCGATCGGTTTCAAGCATGACCGCCTGCTTCGCGCGGTCATAGATGGAGTCGAGTGAACGCGTGGCGTGAGCTTCAAGACCAACGGCATCGATGCATTTTTCCGGCCCCTTGCCTTGCGTTAGGTCGTTGAGCCTCTCGATCACGCTTTCTTCTTCGAAGTTGATCGTGATCGCCCCGCAAGCGCGGGCCATGCTCAAACGTTCGGGCACACGGTCGATAACGACGACTTGCTTGGCGCCCAGCATGATGGCGCTGCGAATCGCGAACTGCCCTACCGGGCCCGCGCCCCATACGGCGACGGTGTCGGTGGGCTGAATATCGCACTGCACGGCGGCTTGCCATCCGGTGGGGAAAATATCGCCGAGGAACAGCACTTGTTCGTCGGTCAGGCCATCGGGAATCTTGACGGGCCCCGTATCGGCGTACGGCACGCGTACGTACTCGGCCTGCCCGCCCGCATATCCGCCCGTGAGATGGGTATAGCCAAATAATCCGGCCGTGGTGTGGCCAAACATGATGTCGGCCACGTCTTTGTTTCGGTTCGAGCGTTCACAGACCGAGTAGTTACCGCGCAGGCATTGCTCGCATTCGCCGCAGGTAATGGTGAATGGCACCACGACACGATCGCCCACTTTCAATTTCTTGTTCTCGCTGCCAACCTCCACGACTTCGCCCATGAACTCATGGCCGAGGATGTCGCCATCCTTCATGCCGGGCATGAAGCCGTCGAAGAGATGCAGGTCAGAACCGCAGATCGCGCACGACGTGACCTTGATGATCGCGTCGCGCGGATGTTCGATGGTGGGGTCGGGCACGGTATCGCAACGAACGTCGTGCTTGCCATGCCAGCACAATGCTTTCATTTCGGTCTCCTCGCGCTAAGGTTGTTCTCCTTCGCAGCAAGTGGCGAACCCGAAAAT
>DASTRU010000059.1:0-15971 GCA_035761045.1 Burkholderiaceae bacterium
GTGGTTGCCAGGTATGGGATGCGGCGGGACGCGAATACATCGAATACGGCATGGGTTTGCGCGCCGTCACGCTCGGTCATACCTACCCCGAGGTCGACGCGGCCGCGATCGCACAACTCGCCAACGGACTTAACTTCAATCGGCCAACACCGATCGAAGTGGAATGCGCCGAAACATTCCTAAGTCTTATCGATCGCGCCGAGATGGTGAAATTCACCAAGGACGGCTCCACCGCGACCACCGCCGCGCTCAAATTAGCGCGCGCTTATACGGGACGCGACATGGTGGCCTTATGCGCCGACCATCCGTTTTTCTCATACGACGATTGGTTCATCGGCACCACGGCCATGGACGGCGGTATCCCCTCCCTCAATGTTTCGCTCACCACTACGTTTCGCTATAACGACTTAGCCTCGGTGCGCGAATGCTTTGAACGTCATCCGGGGCGTATCGCGTGCGTGATGCTCGAACCCGCGCGTACCGACGAACCGAAGGACGATTTTTTGCATGCGGTGCGCAAGCTATGCGACGAGCAAGGCGCCTTGCTTGTGCTTGACGAGACCATCACCGGTTTTCGCTGGGACGCGCGTGGTGCGCAACATGTGTATGGCGTGACGCCCGACCTATCGACGTTTGGTAAAGCCATGGCCAACGGTTACGCCGTTTCGGCTTTGGCGGGACGCCGCGAGGTGATGGACTTAGGCGGTATTCGTCATGCGCGCGAGCGTGTTTTCCTGTTATCGACGACGCACGGTGCCGAGACGGCATCGCTTGCGGCGGCCATGGCCACCATGCGTGTGTACGGCAGCGAGCCCGTTACCGAACGGCTTCACGCAGCTGGTGCCCGATTGCGTGCCGGTGTGCAGCGCGAGATCGATGCCTTGGGTTTAAACGCGCATTTCAAGTTAGTTGGCCGCGATTGCAGCTTGCTTTACGCCACGCTCGATACCGATGGCAAACCCTCGCAAGCATTTCGCACGTTGTTCTTACAGGAAACAATCGCGCGCGGAGTGATCGCTCCTTCGCTCATCGTCAGCTATTCGCATCGCGACGAGGATATCGACCGCACGGTGCAAGCTATCGCCGAATCCTTAGTAATTTACCAACGTGCCTTAGCCGACGGCGTTGATGCACACCTTGTTGGAGCGGCCGTCAAACCGGTGTATCGCCAATTTAACTAATGAAATGACATGTTCGTGTGGTAGCGGCGTGGAACATAGTGGCGTGTGAATGCCACTCATGGCGGCAATCCTTCTCTTTTTGAAAGCTGTTCATGAGAGTTGCCGCCGATACCGCGTCGTCGTCCATTCAATCGAGCAAGCTCGCCCGGCCTAAGGCAACGCGGCGAACCCCAACATTAGCCGCGACGAATAAACGTAGTCGGCACGCCGTTGATATCGATGCATTAGAACGCGGGCACGCCGCCGCCGCCGAACAACGCATGTTGAACTCGGGCTCCTGGTGGCCGCGGGTGGAGCACGCATTGCGTGCATCCAACATTTTGCAAGCGCACGAACGCCTAAGTCTCGAACGTTTGTCGTCCATCAACTTAGACCGCTTGTTGAACTCGCTGACGCGAGTGCCATGTAGTCCCGAGGAATCGTTGTTTCTCGATGGCGTTCTCGCAAGGTCATTTCACGTGAGGTATGACGACCGCGATGACCGACAACCATGCTTGCCCGGTTTTGCCGAGGAAGGCGACGACGACTACGTTCAGTTAACCCTCGAATGCGATGCATCGGATCCACGACCTGAAGCACCGGGCGCCACGACATTCCATCGCCGTTTGACGAACGCGCATGCGTTGAATCTGCATTTTGGAGGACTTGGTTTTTGGGGCGTGCTCAACGATTCACGCGTCATGCCGAGCGCGTCGTCGCAACGGTACCTTGCCATGTTGTCGCCGCGCGAGGCGACAACTCTTGCCGCGATTCATGAACGTATCGTATTGGCGAAAAACACATCAAGCGAGGAGGCATGTCTTGCAGCGGCAAGGGATGTTTTCATCGGCCGCGATTTCATTCACGCCGCCGGGCTTGCCGTCGTGCTAACGATGCGCGAGATCAAAACGATGGATCACGCGTTATGGCGCAAGCTGTATCGAGGAGTACTTGGGCGCGGCGTTGACAACGCATTTTCCTTAGGCGCGTTGGTCAATATTTTGCTGCGGCCTCGCATTCGCGTGCCGCGATTCTTCGTCGGGCGACCTTAGGTTTCCTGCGCCGCGTCGGCGTCGGCGCGCGTGGTCTTGCGTACTAGGCGCGCCATCAAAATGCCGCACTCGTACAGCAGGCATAAGGGAACCGCGAGCAGTAATTGCGAGAGCACGTCGGGCGGGGTGACGACCGCGGCCACCACGAACGACCCGACGATCACATATGGCCGAATCTCCTTGAGCTTCTCGATCGTGACGAAGCCAAACTTCACGAGCACGACCACCACCACCGGCACTTCGAACGTCAAGCCAAAGGCGAGGAACATGCCGAGCACGAAACTAAAGTACGCGTCGATATCAGGCGCGACTTGCACCGACGTTGGCGCAAAACCCGCCACCGCTTTAAACACCACGCCAAACACAAAGAAGTAGCAAAACGCGATGCCGATCAAAAACAGCACGAAGCTTGATACCAAAATCGGCAACGCGAATTTACGTTCGTGCTGATAAAGCCCCGGCGCCACGAAGGCCCATAGCTGGTACAACACGTACGGCAACGCCAACACGAACGCGACCAGCAAAGTCACCTTCAACGGCACGATGAATGGCGCGACGACGCCTGTGGCCAGCAGCTTCGTGCCTTGCGGCAACGCGTTCATCAGCGGCAGCGACAACAAATCAAAAATCGGCTTGATGAACGGCGTCAGCGCTAAGGTGATGACGATGACCGCGATCGCCGCGCGTAGCAGTCGATCACGCAACTCCACCAGGTGCGAGATAAAACTTTCTTCTTGTTGCGGCTCGGTCATGCGTTATGCAAAAACTTAGTGCGAGGAATAACGGCGTGCGCGCCGCGTGTGCATCGCGCGTGCGCGGGGCGCGTATTTAAAGCGCGGCGCCGATGCATGGGTCAATGCCAATTGACGTTCGAGAGACTCGATCTTCGCCGCCAGTTCGTCGGTGGAGGGCGGTGGTTTGATGAAGTCGTCGTAGGAGGGCGAGTCGTAAGACGCCGCGCCACCGCTTTGCGATCCGTGGCTGCTCGGGGAGGAGTCGTCGTTGAGCTGCGCGGCGGCGCTTTTAAATTCCGACTCGATCGACGTTAGGCTTTGCTGGACCGATGTTTCAAGCTCGCGCGCCGACGCTTGTACTTGTTGTTGCAGCTTCTTGAGTTCGGCCAGTTCGGTTTCGCGTTGGATATCGGCTTTCACGTCGGCGACGTAACGCTGCGCCTTGCCAATCCATTGGCCGATGGTACGCGCGACCTTCGGTAACCGCTCGGGGCCGAGTACGACAAGCGCGACGGCACCGATGATCGTGAGCTCGCCAAAGCTGAAATCAAACATGCGCAAAAGGCCGTGACGATGCACGGCAAGCGAACAAACCACACAACGGCCGGCGCCTCACGCGCCGGGTGAACGGCAAGTGCCGCGAATTACTGCGACTTTTCCTTCGCTTGCACGTCGATGGTGTTAGCCGCGACTTGCTTGGCGTCTTCGACCTCATTCGTCGTTTGATCGGCCGTGCCTTCTCTCATGCCTTCTTTAAAGCCGCGCACCGCGCCGCCTAAGTCCTTGCCGACGTTAGCCAGCTTTTTCGTGCCAAACACCAGCACGATGATCAGCAGCACGATCAGCCAATGCCAAATGCTGAATGAGCCCATGGTGTACTCCTTTACGTAATGCGCGCCAAATCATTGAGATAAGCGGCGGCCTTAAGGGTTCGATGAGGTAATGCGTCCAATCGTTGCGGATGCCCGTAGGGCGAGCATATTTAAGCCTGCGTGACGGGGCTCTTGAAGGAAACCGGCGCCTTGCGATGTCAGCGCATTCCCTTCCAAGGACGCGGCCCGCCCAATACATGTATGTGCAAATGCCAGACCTCTTGGCCCCCGTCGTGACCAGTGTTGATCACGGTTTTGAAGCCGTTCGTCGCGCCTTGCTCGGCGGCGAGTCGGGGGGCCAACCGAAGCATTCTACCCAACAGAAGAGCGTGTTCGTCGCCTACATCGGCAAGCGTGGCCAGATGCATTTTCGGAATGATGAGAAAGTGCACGGGCGCGGCCGGATGGATGTCGTGAAACGCGAGTAATTCGTCGTCCTCGTAAATTTTTTGGCTCGGAATTTCACCGCGCACGATGCGGCAGAAAATGCAGTCGTCCATGAAAGCCTCGTCGTGTGGTCAGCGTCCTTGTTCGCGCTCGCGCACCTTGCGTAACGCGAACTCCTCGAGGCCGGACATGCCTTCGCGTCGCGCGAGTTCGGCGAGCACGTGTTCGGGACGCACGCCCCAATGCGCGAGCGCGATCAAACAATGAAACCAAAGGTCGGCCGTTTCGGCGACCAAACGGTCTTGATGCTCGGGCGCGATGCGCGCGTCCTTGGCGGCCATGACCATTTCGCCGGCTTCCTCGATGACCTTTTTTAGCACCGCGTCGTCGCCCTTGGCGAATAAGCGCGCGACGTACGACCGCTCGGGATCACCGCCAACGCGCGACTCGACCACGTCGGCCAGCCGGGCGAGTACGTCAACCGATTGCGAATCGCTCATCGATAAATCCTCTCGGGGTCTTTGATGACCGGCTCCACGGTTTTCCAAACGGGCGTGTCGCCCACCTTTTCAAGCCGCTGGAAAAAACAGGCGTGCCGCCCCGTGTGACATGCAATGCCACCGCTTTGAATCACCTTGAGCAGCACGACGTCCGCGTCGCAGTCTAGGCGGATCTCATGCACCGTTTGCACATGGCCCGACTCTTCGCCCTTGTGCCACAGCCGTTGCCGGGACCGGCTCCAATACACCGCATGACCGGTGGCCAGCGTTTGCGCGAGCGCGTCGCGGTTCATCCACGCGACCATCAACACATCGTTGCTGCCAACTTCCTGCGCAATCGCGGGCACGAGACCGTGTTCATCCCAGCGCACGTCGTCGAGCCAATCGGCCGATGTCGTCATAGTCGTACCTCGATTCCGCGTTCGGCGAGGTACCGCTTGGCTTCGCCCACGGTGTGATCGCCAAAATGAAAAATGCTGGCCGCGAGCACCGCATCGGCATGACCGAGCGCGATGCCGTCGGCCAAATGCTGTAGACCACCCACGCCGCCCGAGGCAATGACGGGAATACCCACCGCATCGCTGACCGCGCGCGTGAGTTCGAGATCGAAGCCCGCTTTCGTGCCATCGCGATCCATGCTGGTCAGCAGGATTTCGCCCGCGCCTAATGATTCAACGCGTTGCGCCCATTCGACCGCGTCGAGTCCGGTTGTCGTGCGTCCGCCGTGGGTGTAGACCTCCCATCCTTGGCCATCGGCACGTTTTTTCGCGTCGATCGCGACGACGATGCATTGCGCGCCATAGCGCGCCGAAGCCTCGGCGACGAGCTGCGGGTTTTGCACCGCGCTCGTGTTGATCGAGATCTTGTCGGCGCCCGCGTTGAGCAAACGCCGCACATCCTCGACGCGCCGCACGCCGCCGCCAACAGTCAGCGGAATGAATACCTGCGACGCCACGGCTTCGATCACATGCAAGATGATGTCGCGCTGGTCGCTCGATGCGGTGATGTCGAGAAACGTGAGTTCGTCGGCGCCTTGCTCGTTGTAGCGCGCGGCGATCGCGACGGGATCGCCCGCATCGCGTAGGCCGACAAAGTTCACGCCTTTGACGACGCGGCCCGCGGTGACGTCAAGGCAAGGAATCAGGCGTTTGGCGAGCACGGCAACTGGGGCAATCAAAAAGAAAGAGCCGCGATCGTAGCGCACGATGCGCTATTCGATTCGCGGCTCGCGGTTCCAAGCCAGCGCGGCATTAGGTTGGACGCGCTTTAGACGCTCTCGGAAAGCTTGTCGGCGTGTTCTTGAGCGGTTTTGAAATCAAGCGCGCCGGAATAAATGGCGCGGCCGCAAATTACCGCCTCGATGCCTTCTTCCTCCACGCGGCATAGCGCCTCGACATCCGCGAGGTTTGATAACCCACCCGAGGCAAACACCGGGATCTTGAGCGCTTGGGCGAGTTTGACGGTGGCGTCGATGTTCACGCCGCTCAACATGCCATCGCGGCCGATGTCGGTGTAGACCACGCCTTCGACGCCGTAGTCCTCGAATTTACGAGCGAGGTCCACGACTTCATGACCGGTGAGCTTGCTCCACCCGTCGGTGGCGACCTTGCCATCTTTCGCGTCAAGCCCAACGAATACATGGCCGACGAACGCGCCGCAGGCGTCGTGCAAGAAGCCCGGGTTCTTCACGGCGGCGGTGCCGATGATGACGTAGTCGATTCCATCGTCGAGATAGCGCTCGATGGTGTCGAGGTCGCGAATGCCGCCGCCGATTTGCACCGGAATGCGGCCGTCGACGGCTTTCAAGATCGCCTTGACCGCGCTTTCGTTTTTAGGCCGGCCCGCGAATGCACCGTTTAAGTCCACTAGATGCAGGCGACGGGCGCCTTGCGCTATCCAGTGTTCGGCCATGGCGGCGGGGTCTTGGGAGAACACAGTGGCACGGTCCATGTCGCCTTGTTCGAGGCGCACGCACTTGCCGTCCTTGAGATCGATCGCGGGGATCAGCAGCATGAAGGCTGGGGTATGGAAGAAGAGGGAAGGAAATGGCGACGCTTGATTGTCTTAGGGCGCCCAGGTCACGAAGTTACGGTACAACCGCAGACCCGCCGAGGCCGACTTTTCAGGGTGAAATTGAGTGGCAAAAATGTTAGCCCGGGCAATCGCACAGGTAAAGGGGGCCGAATCCGAACGGCCATAAAGCGTGGTGCCTGCCACATCATTGTCATGCAGGAGTTGTGCGTAATAACTGTGCACGAAATAGAACATCGCACCATCATCGATACCGTGCCACATGGCGTGCGTGCGTTGTCGCACATGGTTCCAGCCCATATGTGGCACCTTCAAGCGCCGGCCGTCGGGCAAACGCATGTCGTCATCGCGAAAGCGTATGCATCGTCCGGGAATCAAGCCTAAGCCAGGCGTGGCGACATCGTCGCGAGATTCTTCGGAGCTATCGAGCAACATTTGTTCGCCAATGCATACGCCAAACATTGGCTTGGACTCGGCGCTACGCAACACGGCGTCGAGCAAGCCCGATTCGCGCAGCGTGCGCATGCAGTCGGGCATCGCGCCTTGACCAGGCAGCACGACGCGGTCGGCGCTGAGTACACGGGCCGCGTCGGCGGTGACTTCCACATCGGCCTCGGGCGCGGCGGCGCGTAGCGCTTGATACACGCTACGCAAATTGCCCATGCCGTAATCAACGATTGCAACGCGACTCATGAGGACTCTTAAAGCGAACCTTTGGTGCTGGGGATCATGCCGGCGGCGCGAGGATCGACTTCCAGTGCCATGCGCAACGCACGCGCGAAGGCCTTGAAAATGGTTTCACACTGATGATGCGCGTTCTCGCCGCGCAGATTGTCCACGTGCAACGTAACTAATGCGTGGTTCACGAAGCCTTGGAAAAACTCATGCGCGAGATCGACATCGAAGCCGCCGATCATGCCGCGCGTGAACTTTACATGCCATTCAAGCCCAGGCCGCCCCGAAAAATCGACGACGACGCGTGATAAGGCTTCATCGAGCGGCACATACGCATGCCCGTATCGACGCACGCCGGTTTTATCGCCCACGGCTTTCGCGAACGCTTGGCCCAAGGTGATGCCGACGTCCTCCACGGTGTGATGACCATCGATATGCAAGTCGCCATCGGCTTGCACGACGAGATCGATCAATCCGTGACGCGCGAGCTGGTCGAGCATGTGGTCGAAGAAGCCGATGCCGGTGGCGAGCTGCGACTCTCCGGTGCCATCGAGATTGATCGCGACGCGGATCTTCGTTTCCTTGGTGTTGCGAATGACTTCGGCGGTGCGGGCCATAACCGGATATGAGTTCACTAAACAAGAGACGCGCGCAACGCGTCGAGAAAGAGGGTGTTTTCCTCGGGCGTGGATACCGTGACGCGCAAACAGTCCGCGAGTAACGGGTGCATTTTGCCGAGGAATTTGACGAGGACTTTACGCGATTTGAGTCGCTCGAAGACTGCTTGCGCGTTTTCGACGCGAAACAGTAGAAAGTTCGCGGCCGAAGGCCATACTGTCACCCCGGGCAAGGCGGCGAGCGATTCATGCAACCGCGCGCGTTCCCGCTTGAGCCGTTCTGCTTGCTCGTCGAGTATCCAAATATGTTCGAGGGCGAACATGGCATAGGTTTGCGTTAGCACGTTCACGTTATAGGGCGGCCGTGCCTTATCGAATTCGCGCATCCATTCGGGATGGCCCGCCATGTAACCCAGCCGAATTCCCGCCAAGCCCGACTTGCTTAAGGTGCGCATCACGACGAGATTGGGGAACTCGCTTAGTCGCGGCATGAAGCTTGATTCGGCGAAGGCAAAGTACGCCTCGTCCACCACCACTAGCCCTGGCGCTTCGCGCAACACTGCTTCTATCGTGGCGACGGGAAATAAGTTGCCGGTCGGGTTGTTGGGATAGCTCAACCACACTACCGCCGGGCGATGGGCACGAATCGCGGTCACCATCATGTCGACATCGATGTTGAAGTCGTGATCGAGATTTAACGCGACAAACTTAGTTCCCGCGAGCCGCGCGCTTAAGTCGTACATCACGAACGACGGCCACGGCGAAAGGATCTTGGCGCCGGGACGCGCGCAGGCCACGCTAATGATGTCGATGAGTTCGTCGCTGCCGTTGCCGAGCATGATCTCGGCGCCTTCGGGTATTTGCATGACCTGCCGCAGCTTGTCGCGCAAGGCGTCGGCCGACGGCGGCGGGTAACGATTGGCGAGCGTGTCGGCCAACCGTTGTGCGAGCTCGCCGCGCATGCGCGCGGGCAATTGATACGGATTTTCCATCGCGTCGAGCTTGATGAAGCCCGATGCATCCGCGACGTGATAGGCCGCGAGTTCAAGCACTTCGGGACGAACGATATTCGACGCGCGCGTGACCTTGGATAAGTGATTCATGGCGCGCGTTACTTCGTTTGACCAAGCCGCAACTCGGCGGCGCGTGCATGCGCTTGCAAGCCTTCGCCATGCGCTAGCGTGCTGGCGATGCGGCCCAAGGCTTGCGCGCCCGCATGCGAGACATCGATCAAGCTCGAACGCTTTTGAAAGTCGTACACGCCAAGCGGCGATGAAAACCGCGCGGTGCCCGAGGTGGGCAGCACATGGTTGGGGCCCGCGCAATAGTCGCCCAAGCTTTCGCTCGTATACCGACCAAGGAAGATCGCACCCGCATGCTTGAGCTTAGGCAACAGCGCGTGCGGATCGGCGACCGACACCTCTAAGTGTTCGGGCGCGATGCGATTGGAGATGTCGCATGCGTGTTGGAGATCGCGCGTGAGGACGAGCGCGCCGCGATGCTTGAGCGAGCTTTCAATGATCTCGCGCCGCTCCATCGTTGGCAGCAGGCGTTCGATGCTCGCTTGCACGCGATCGAGGAAGACCGCGTCGGGCGACAGCAAGATGGATTGCGCGAGTTCGTCGTGCTCGGCTTGCGAGAACAAGTCCATCGCGATCCAGTCGGGATCGGTATGGCCGTCGCAGATCACGAGAATCTCGCTTGGGCCAGCGATCATGTCGATGCCGCAGACGCCGAACACGCGTCGCTTCGCCGCCGCGACATAGGCATTGCCCGGGCCGACGATCTTGTCGACGGCGGGAATGGTGGACGTGCCATACGCCAACGCGCCCACCGCTTGCGCGCCACCGACGGTGAAGACGCGGTCCACGTTCGCGATGCAAGCGGCTGCCAAGACGAGATCGTTCCTCACGCCATTGGGCGTGGGCACCACCATCACGACTTCGCCGACGCCGGCCACCTTCGCAGGCACGGCGTTCATAAGCACCGAGCTTGGGTACGCCGCCTTGCCGCCTGGCACGTACAAGCCCACGCGATCAAGCGGCGTGACTTGTTGGCCGAGCATCGTGCCGTCGGCTTCGGTGTATCGAAAACCAGCGCTGCCGATCTCGCGAAGCTGTACCTCGTGGTATGCGCGCACGCGACGAGCAGCGGCTTCGAGCGCGTCGCGGCGTTCGGTGGGAATGGCGTGCAACGCGTGTTCGAGCACGTCGCGCGTGAGTTCGAGCGCGGCGACCGATGGTGCCTCGACGTGATCGAAGCGCGCGGTGTATTCGAGCACGGCGGCATCGCCCCTCTCGCGTACGTCGGTCAAGATCGCCGCGACGGAGCGATCGATGTGTTCATCGGTCGCGGCGTCGACCGCAAGCAGCCCTTTGAGCGCGGCGTCGAAATCGGCGGATGAGGCATCTAGGCGACGGATCATGCGGTTTCTCCCACGGCACTTTCAAACGCGTCGATCAACGGACGAATGCGCGCGTGATCGAGCTTGAGCGCGGCTTGATTGACGATGAGGCGCGAGCTGATGTTCATGATCGTCTCGACCTCGACGAGATCGTTCGCCTTAAGCGTATTGCCGCTCGACACCAAGTCGACGATGGCGTCGGCCATGCCCACGAGCGGCGCGAGCTCCATCGAGCCATACAGCTTGATGAGATCCACATGCACGCCCTTGGAGGCGAAATGTTCGCGCGCGGCATGCACATACTTCGTCGCGACGCGAATGCGCGCGCCTTGCCGTACGCGCCCCGCGTAATCAAAGCCGCGCGGCACCGCCACGCTCATGCGGCATTTGGCGATTTGCAAATCAAGCGGTTGATACACGCCGCCTAAATCGCCAAATTGCGCGCGGTGTTCAAGCAAGGTGTCCTTACCCGCCACGCCTAATTGCGCGCCGCCGTGTTGCACGTACGTCGGCACGTCGGACGCACGCACGATCACGATGCGTACGTCGGCGCGATTGGTGCCCAAGATGAGCTTGCGCGACGCTTCGCCGTCATCGGTGACCTCGATGCCCGCGGCGCGTAGCAAGGGCAAGGTCTCGTCGAGGATTCGACCTTTCGATAGCGCGATGGTGAGCATGCGCGTCGTACTCATTTCACGCGCTCGATATCGGCGCCTAACGCGGCGAGTTTGCGTTCCATGTGGTCGTAACCGCGATCCAAGTGATAAATACGGTTGACCAAGGTTTCGCCCTCGGCCATGAGGCCCGCGATCACGAGCGACGCCGAGGCGCGCAAATCGGTCGCCATGACGGCCGCGCCCGACAACTTGGGCACGCCGCGTACGACGGCGGTGTCGCCTTCGATCGCGATGTCCGCGCCCAAGCGCGCGAGTTCAGGCACGTGCATGTAGCGGTTTTCAAAAATCGTTTCGGTGATAACGGCCGCGCCTTCGGCCGTGGCGTTGATGGCCATGAACTGCGCTTGCATGTCGGTGGGAAATGCGGGGTAGGGTGCCGTGCGCAAGCCGACCGATTTCAAGCGGCCTTCGCTGCGCACGCGAATCCAATCGCCGTTGTGTTCGATGGTCGCGCCGGCCTCGCGAAGCTTGTCGATGACGGCATCGAGCGTGTGCGGTGCCGCGTCGCGCAGCAATACGTCGCGTCCAGGCACGGTTCCGCAGGCGGCGGCCGCGCACAAGAAGGTACCGGTTTCGATGCGGTCGGCGATCACGCGATGGGTGGCGCCATGAAGCTTTTCAACGCCTTCGATCACGATGCGGTCAGTGCCCGCGCCGCTAATGCGCGCGCCCATCGCGATTAAGCATTCGGCCAGATCGACCACCTCGGGTTCGCGCGCGGCGTTTTCAATCACCGTTTGGCCATCCGCCAGCACGGCGGCCATCATGATGTTTTCGGTGCCGGTCACGGTCACCATGTCGGTGACGATGCGCGTGCCTTTCAAGCGTCCGGCCTTGGCCACCATATAGCCATGATCGATGCCGATTTCGGCGCCCAGCTTTTGCAAGCCTTTGATGTGTTGATCGACGGGACGCGCGCCGATCGCGCAACCGCCTGGCAACGAAACCCGCGCCACGCCAAAGCGCGCGACAAGCGGCCCAAGCACCAACACCGACGCACGCATGGTGCGCACGATGTCGTAGGGCGCTTCTTCGCTTAAAAGCGTGGGCGTGCGCAAGGTCAATCGACCACCGAGCTCGCCTTCGATCTCGACGCCATGTTGGCGCAAGAGCTTGAGCATCGACGCGATGTCTTGCAGCGCCGGCACGTTGTCGAGCACCAGTGGTTCGTTGGTCAGCAACGCCGCGCACAGAATCGGCAGCGCCGCGTTCTTCGCGCCGGAAATCGAAATCTCGCCGCCCAGACGGCGTCCGCCGCGAATCAATAACTTGTCCATGCGTTTAGCGTTGTGATGAGAGTTGTTGGTATTCGCTAGGCGTCATCGTTTTAAACGACAGCGCGTGAATCGCCTCGCGCATATGCTCGCCAAGCGCGGCGTACACCATCTGATGTCGTTGCACGCGCGACTTGCCCTCGAAGCGCGCCGATACGATGGTCGCGTCGAAATGCTGACCATCGTCGCCGCGCACATCGAGATGCGTGCATTCGATCGCCGCGCTAATCAAATCGCGAATGAATTCTTTCGTCACCATGTCAATGCCTAAGTTTGTAGCCGCTTGCGAGCAGGCGCAGCGCGATGCCCGCGACGATCGCGAACGCAAGCGCGACCACGCCTAATGAAATCCACGGCGACACATCGCTTTGCCCAAAGAAGCCGTAGCGAAAGCCGTCGATCATGTAGAAAAACGGGTTCACATGCGAAACGCGTTGCCAAAAGGCCGGCAGCGAGTGAATTGAATAAAACACGCCCGACAACATGGTGGCCGGCATGATCAAGAAATTTTGAAACGCGGCGAGTTGATCGAACTTCTCGGCCCAAATACCGGCGA
Organism: Burkholderiaceae bacterium; assembly: GCA_035761045.1. Classification (GTDB taxonomy): domain Bacteria; phylum Pseudomonadota; class Gammaproteobacteria; order Burkholderiales; family Burkholderiaceae_E; genus DASTRU01. Next base: position 12,940 of record DASTRU010000059.1, read on the forward strand.
TAAGCCCAAGCGTGCCAAGGACGGCGCTGCCCAATAACGCGAACGCCAAAATCCATAAGGGATACGCGAAGTGCATCTTGGCGAACCATGCCGTCACGATGAACACACCGGAGCCGACGGCTAATCCGCGCACGACCGAACCCAATACATACGCGCCGAAGAAGCTGACATGCGAAATCGGCGGCAACAATACGAAGACGATGTTGCCGGTGATCTTGCTTTGAATGAGCGACGAGCTGCTATTGGCGAATGCGTTTTGCAGCACGCTCATCATCACTAAGCCGGGAATTAAAAACGCGGTGTAACTCACGCCCGCATACACCTGCACATGCGCTTCGAGTACGTGCGCGAAGATCAGCAGGTACAACACGGCGGTCAAGATCGGCGCACCGATGGTTTGAAAACTGACCTTCCAAAAGCGCAGCAATTCCTTATGCAGCAGCGTGGCAAAGCCGGTGCCGGCGGCGTGAATGCGTGGATTCATGCGGCCCGCCTAGATGACGAAGAAGCCGCGTTCGCGTCGCCGCTCATGATTTGCAAGAACACGTCTTCGAGATCCGCGCGCTGCACTTCCAGTTCGTCGATCGTCGCGCCGCTTGCGCGAATCGCCGCGAGTGTCGGCTCGACTTCGGCGTAATCGCTCAAACGAATCGCGATCCGGCCGGACGCCGCGCCTTCTTCAAGCGGATGCACGCGCGCAAGCAATTCCGGCGGCAACTCGCCCGAGGCCAGACGCACCGCAAGCTGCAATCCGTCGACCCGCGCCAATAACCGCCGCGTATCGTCCAACGCGACCACGCGGCCCGACTTCAACATCGCAATACGCGTGCACAGACTTTCGGCTTCTTCCAGGTAATGCGTGGTGAGAATGATCGTATGGCCTTCGCGATTAAGGCGACCGATAAAGCGCCACAAGGTTTGCCGTAATTCCACGTCCACGCCGGCGGTGGGTTCGTCGAGGATGATCACCGGCGGCCGATGCACGAGTGCTTGCGCGACCAGCACGCGGCGCTTCATGCCGCCCGAGAGCGCGCGCATGTTCGCGTTGGCTTTGGCGCTTAGGTCAAGGTTGGCGAGGATTTCGTCAATCCAATCGTCGTTCGCGCGGATACCGTAATAACCGCTTGTGATGCGCAAGGTTTCGCGCACGGTGAAGAACGGATCGAACACGAGTTCTTGCGGCACCACGCCGAGGTTAAGACGCGATTGAGCGCTTTCGCGCACCGTGTCGAACCCCATGACCGCGACCTGGCCCGCGCTTGCGCGCGCGAGTCCGGCGATGATCGAGATCAAAGTGGTTTTGCCCGCGCCGTTCGGCCCCAGCAGACCGAAGAATTCGCCTTGGCGAATCTCGAGCGAGACTTCATCGAGCGCTCGTAACGCGCCGTAATGTTTGACGACATCGCGAATGGCGATGGCGGGAACGGCGGCAGACATGGCGGCGGGGCGTGAGAGGGCGGGTGGGAAGGAACCCGCGATTATAGGGAGGGCCGGCCCACCGACCAGCGAGGGCGCCTTAACCGGGCGTCGAATCCGACTGGCGCTGAGTATTACTGAAGATCAATTCGGCCACGCCATATAGCCGCGCGAGCGACAGCAGGCTGGTCGACGGGTTGGCGAGCGCGAGTGGTGTGCCGGCCGCCCGCGCGGCTCGGCGCCACGCCAACAGCACCGCCACGGCGGACGAATCGACATCGTTCAAGTCCGATAAATCGATTTCGCGAGCGCCTTGTTGAATAGCGGCAAGCCCCTGCGCGCGTACGGCGGGGGCTTGCGCGAGGCGAAGCGTGGAAGGAGCGCGCATCGTCACCGATTACTTCTTGCCGCCAAGTTCGGCGATTTTTTGCTCGAGCGATTTGATGAGTCCATCAACGCCGTTGCGATTGACTTCTTGCGCGAACGAATTGCGGTAGTTCTGCACGAGCCAAATACCCAGCACGTTCACGTCGATGATCTTCCAGCCGTCGGCCGACTTCGACATCCGGTAATCAAGCTGAATCGGTTCGGCTTGCGGTTGCAGGACTTGCGAACGCACGGTCACGTCGCCTTCGGCTGGCACGCGTACGGGCTTGAATTCAATCGTCACGTTGCGGGTTTGGCTAAACGCGCCCGCGTAAGTGCGGATCAACAGCTGCTTGAACAGCTCGGTCAAGCGCGCTTGTTGGGCGGGTGTGGCTTGCCGCCAGCCAGGGCCAACGGCCGCGGCCGTCATGCGTGCGAAGTCGGTATGCGGCAGGATTTTTTCATCGACCAGTTTGGCGACCTTGTCGATGTTGCCGTCTTGCAAGCCTTTGTCGGATTGGATCGTGGTGAGCACCTCGGTCGAGATGCGCTTGACGAGTTCATCGGGCGGCGTGGCGGTTTGCGCAAACACGGCGCCGGTCAGCATCGCACCGGCGAGCGCGAGCGCGAGGCGACGTTGCAGTGAGCGAATCATTGACATGTTCTCCATGGATTGAAAGGTCGATGCGTCGCCAAATCTAAACGACGCACCCGTATTGAACGATTAACGCGGTAGTCGGTTCACCGGAGGTGTGACCGGAGGTTGCTGATCCACCGCCGAACGGCCACCCGCGGGCGGGGCGGTGTACGAGTCATCGGGATAGCCGTCCTCATCGGGCACGTTGCCGTCGTAGATCAAGAAGCGGCGGCGTTGCAGGTAGGCATCGCGATAAAACAAGTAACGATCGAGCGCGGCTTGATCCGCGGCACGGGTTGCATCGAGCACGCCTTCACGTAATGAAACAACGCGGGTGCCCGTCGCGACCCAATACTCGGTGCAGCAGGTAATGGTCCCAAGCGGTTCGCCCAGGCGGTCGACGAAGAAGCCGCCAGTGTCGCGAATCGTGCTCGGCCCAAAAATCGGCAACACGAAATACGCGCCCGGACCCACTCCCCAACGGCCCAAGGTTTGGCCGAAGTCTTCGGGCTGGCGTTGCAACCCTTGCATATGCGAGGCGATGTCGATGCAGCCGCCCAAGCCGAACAAGGTGTTCACGCCAAACCGCAGCACGTTCTTCGCCGCGTCGCCC
>DASTRU010000060.1:0-8306 GCA_035761045.1 Burkholderiaceae bacterium
AAGTGCTCTACCTATCGTTCGCGCAAGGGTTGTCGCATGCGGAAATCGCCGCGCAACTCGATATTCCCTTAGGCACCGCCAAGAGCTTGATACGGCGCGCGTTGATGGAACTCAAGCAACGTTTGGAACCGGCCTCGATGGCTGGCGTGTCTTCGACCGTTACGCGCGGTGGCGCGGTGGCGGCATCGGTTAACTAACTTTCTTCCATGGCGGCCTTGCGATGATTTCTGCCGATCCTTCCTCCGATATGAGTTTGCTGTGCGCCGAATACGCCTTAGGCGTATTGCAAGGCGACGACCGGCGTCGTTTCGAACTGGCTCTGGCCATGAACCCGGTGCTCAAGGACTTCGTCATGAAATGGGCACATGTGTTCACGCCGCTTGCGCAAGACAACGCATCGTCGAGCGCGGAGCCATCCATTGGTTTGTTCGACCGCATCGAGAAAAAAATCGGGCTGGAAGAACGCGTGTTCGAGCGTTTGAGCGAGCACCAAGGCGAATTGCGTCAGGCGGTGGTGGTGTCGATCGCGACCTTGCAAATCCTGCGTGCGCGTTTGCATACCGCGCGCGGTCAATCGTCGGCAGCGGGAGCGGCATGATGAAAGCGATCGCGGCCAATGTCCTAAGTAGTTTTCGGACGATGATTAATGGCGAGGCGAAGATCGCGCCGCCCACGTCCGAAGCGAGTCACGAAGCCACCGCGTCGACTAACGCGACACAAGGCGAACATCAGGTCATCGCGCATGCCATTAGCGGCAGCATGCCGACGTTGAAGCGCGCGTTGGCGGTATCGGTGGTGGTGAACATCGTCGCGTTATTGCCGGCGGTGTTCATGCTGCAAATCTACGACCGCGTGATTTACCGCTCGGGCTTAAGCACCTTGGCCGCCTTGGTGATCGGCATGGCGTTGACGCTCGCGATCGACTTACTTCTGCGGCGGCGTCGCGCCAGCATGTTGCGGGACGCGGCGGTGCAAATCGACGCGAAGATTTCGCACGGCTTGATCTCCCACGTACTGGCCCTGCCCTTGCGCACGCTTGAATCGCGCCCGACCGCGACGTGGTTCTTGGCATTCAAGGATGTGGAATCGGTGCGCGCCGCGTATTCCGGCGCGTTGGCGTTGACCTTGCTCGACGTGCCGTTCGCGTTGTTCGCGATCGCGCTCATCGGCTTCATCGCGCTGCCGGTATTGCCGGTGGTGTTGGTCTCGATCGGCGCGTTGCTCGCGCTAGCGTGGTTCTCGTCGAACGAAGCACGCAGCGGACGCATCGAGGAATACGAGCGCGCGCGCACGCGCGACAACACCGTGGGCGAGATCTGCCGCGCGCGCGCGTCGATCAAGGCGCTGTCGCACGATGAATCCGTCAAGCGCTCGTGGCGCACCGCCTATGTGCATTGGATGCAGGAGTCGTCCTCGCGCAACGGCGAGATGGAGGAATACCGCGAACTGTCGCTCACCTTGTCGATGATGACGTCGATGCTGATCACCGTCGCGGGCGCGTTGGCGGTCATCAATCAATGGATGACGGTGGGCGCGTTGATCGCGGCCAATATGCTGGCCGCCAAGGCAGTCGGCCCCTTGGTGTCGTTGTGCAATCAATGGCGCGCGATCGGTCATGCGCGCCAAGCCCGCGCCCGCTTGGAGGCCACCTTCAAAGAGCCGCGCGAGAAAGCCGACGTTGGCTTGCGGCTACCCGCGCCACGCGGCTGCGTGCGCATCGAAAACGTGAGCTTTCGGTATGCCGACGCGCCCGCGCCGGTGCTGCAACACGTGAGTGGCGTGATCAACCCCGGCTTATGCGCGGTGGTGGGCGATAACGGCGGCGGCAAGAGCACGCTCTTGAAAATGCTGGCTGGCCTCTACACGCCCGACGACGGCCGCATTTGCATCGACGAATACGACATCGCGCAATTCTCGCGCGCCGAAATTCAACGTTGGGTCGGCTACTTGCCGCAAGCCACGCATATCTTCGAAGGCACGATCCTCGAGAACTTGCGCTACAGCGCGCCGGACGCCGACGACGACGCCATCGTGCTCGCCTGCCAACGCGCTGGCGCGCATGGCTTTATCTCGCAATTGCCCGATGGCTACGGCACCCAAGTGGGCGAAGGCGGCGCGCGTTTATCGGCCGGACAACGCCGTCGCATCGCGATCGCGCAAGCGCTCTTGCATGACCCGCGCGTGCTCTTGCTCGACGAGCCGACGAACGACTTGGATTTTTCGGCGGAGTCGCATTTGCTCGTCACGCTTAAGCAACTGAGCGCCGAGCGCACGATCATCGTCATCACGCACTCGATTCGCTTGATGGCCGCGTGCGAGCGCTTGTTGCACGTTTCCAAGGGCGGTTTGCAACTGGGTGGCACGGCCGAGATGTTGCACAAGCTCTATGGCATCGGCCCCGCGCCCGTCGCGCGTGCCGCCACGCAGACCGAGCCGCGCGCCGCGCTTGCGACCTAACGCCGCGCAAAACGGCGCGTACTCCTTAGGACTCCTCCATGGACCAAACCCCCATTCTCGAGCGCTCGAACACCACGAGCACGGTGCCGATGTCGGCCGCCGAGCGGCGCGCTGCCGAACAGCGCGTGATCGAGCAGCGCATCGTCGAATCGCGACGGGCCGATTGGCTGCCGCAGGCCCTGCGGCAAAAGCATCAACGCTTCGACATGCGTACGCGAATCATCCTCGGCGGATTGGCGTTGTGCGTGGTGGCGTCCTTGTTCGTGCGGGTGGATCAAGTGGTGAGCGCGCCTGGGCGCATCGTGCCGAGCACCAAGGTCAAGGTGATCCAGCATTTGGAAGGCGGCATCGTTAAAACCTTGAACGTCAAGGAAGGCGACGTGGTTCGCGAAGGCCAGCCATTGCTGGAGCTTGACCTGGCCACGTCGGGCATGAACCACGACGAAATCGTGGCGCGCAATAGCGCGATGGCCTTCACGCGCGAACGCTTGCTGGCCGAAGCCAATGGCACGCCCTTGCGCTTTGCCGCGCCGCCCGAGCAGTTTCGCGGCTTGGCCGAAAGCGAACTCGCGACGTATCGCGCGCGCCAACAAGAACATCGCGGCACGCTTGCGGTGTTCGAATCGCAAGCCTTGCAATTGCAAAGCAAGGTCGCGGAGATCGAGGTCAAGTTGCAAGGCGGCGAAGCGCGCTTGAAGACCGCGCAGCAAGAGTTCGGCATCGCCAATGAGTTGTTCAAGGAACGGTTGATCTCGCAACTCGATTTTCTCGAGCGGCGCAAGGCGGTCGAAACCTTGAGCACTGAAATCGCGGCCTTGCGTGAATCGATCGTCGGCGCGCGGGCGTCGTTGGCCGAATCGCGCGCGAAGTACGCCGAGGAAGTTGGCAAGTACCGTCGCCGCGCGGCCGATGAGTTGTCGGTCGTCGAGCGCCAAGCCACTAGCGTGAAGGAAGAACTCGCGCGCGCGGTCGATCAACGCAGTCGCGCGGTGCTGTACAGCCCCATCGCCGGCATCGTCAAAAACCTAAAGCTGCAAGCGCCCGGCAACGTCGTGCGCCAAGGCGAGCCGATGATGGAGATCGTGCCGGCCGACGAGGCCATCGTCGTCGAAGCGCGTTTGTCGCCGGCGGATCGTGGTTACTTGAGCGCGAACAACCAACACGCGACGGTCAAGGTCTCGGCGTATGACTTCTTGAAATACGGCGCGTTGAACGGCCATGTCACGCAAGTCGCGGCCGACACCAATCAGGAAACCGATGGCGCGCCGTACTACAAGGTCGTCATCACCACCGACAAATCGTTTCTTGGCGATGCGCGCGCGCCGTTGCGCGTATCAGCCGGCATGTTGGCCGAGGTGGACTTGCATGTCGGTTCGCAACCGTTCATTTGGTATTTGATCAAGCCGGTGCTCAAGCTCCGCCGCGAAGCCTTTCGGGAACCCTAATGAAAACGAATGGGGCCGCGCGCGCATGGGCGCGGTGGATGTTGGCGAGCTGCGTGAGTAGCGTGGTCTTGTGTGGGCATGTGAACAGCGCGCATGCGCAAGAAGTAGCGAGTGCATCGCCTTTGATGTCCCCCGCCGAGTTTGGCCGACGATTGTCCGACGTGGTGGCCACGCATCCGGACGTGCAAGGCGCGCGCAAGCAAGCCGATGCGGCGCAACTCGGCATCGATGCGGCGCGCGCCGGCTACTACCCGCGCGTAAGCGTGGGCAGCACCTTGGGGCGCGACCAAGTGAGTGATTCGGGCGCGAACACGTCGGTGGACCGGCGCAGCGTCGAGCTGACCTTGCGCCAAAACCTGTACACCGGCGGCAAGCTCGGCGCCGAGACGGATTTGGCCGAGTCCGAACGCACGATTCAAGACGCCATCGCGCGTCAAACCATGCAACGCGTCGCGCTCGACGCGATGAGCGCGCATGTGCAAGTCGCCCGCGCGTCGTTGTTGCTCGCGGTGGCGCGCAGCTCGGAAGCGGCGACCGCGCAATTGCTCGCGCTGGAATCGCGGCGCGAACAATTGGGTGGCGCGGCGATCACCGATGCCGAATTCGCGCGCACGCGCTTGGCGCTCGCGCAAGAACGCACGCGCCAGTACGAAATTCAATTGGACGAAGCGACTAATACCTATCGCCAGTTGTATTTGAATGAACCCGATGTCGAACGTCTGGCCGACCTGGCCGCGCCCAGCGCTCGGTTGTCGCAAGGGCTGGACGCCTTCTTGAAGCAAGCCTCGGCCATCAATCCCGACCTTAAGTTGGCCGAGTTGCAACGGACCAAGGCCGAACACGCGGTGGAACTCGCGAGCGCGCAAAACTGGCCGACCGTCGAGGTGGTGGGTACGCAGCGCGTGGGCGGTAATTCGTCGGGTACGGGCAACCGTTCCGACAGCAGCATTGGTCTGCGCGTGGGCTACAGCTTGTATTCGGGCGGCGAGATTCGCGCGCGCGTCGGCGCGGCGCAAGCGCAGCTCGATGCGACCACGCAAAGCTCGGTCGCGATTCGCCGCCGCGTCGAGGAACAGGTGCGCACCTTATGGCGTCGGTGGTCGGGCGCCGCCGATCGCGTGCAACTGCTTGAAAGCGCCGCGAGCGACGCCTCGCGCGTGTTCCTCAACCGCCGTCGCTTGCGTGAATTCGGACGCGAAACCGCGGTGGCCGTGCTCGATGCCCAACTCGAATACAACAACGTGTTGATGTCGCTCGTGAACGCGAGCTTCGACGGGCGGCTTAATTCGCTGCGCTTGATGAACGCCGTCGGCGCCTTGGTACCCGAGGGCGATGCGCGCGCCTGGTACGCGGGGTATGTCGACACCACCGACGCCGGGCTCGCCTTGCGTCGGCGACTGGTGCAAGCCGCCGATGTCGTCGCTTCCGATACATCGGTCACGAAAAAATGATGATGCGTTGCATCTAGGCGGCAAAGCGGTCGGTAGAAGCATGAGTCAGCGTCATCGTTGGGCACGGCCTCGTGCGTTCATCGATGCGCTTCACCCACAACGCATTAGGAGTTTTTCATGGCCTCGAATCCCGCCACCGGCGCTGCTGCTACGGCTGGACCCTCGTCCACAACGGCTTCAACCACCATGGGCGTGGTCAAGAACGTCGAGGGCGACGTCAGCATCGTGCGCGGCGGCGTGACATCGACGCTTAAAGCCGGCGATTCGCTCATGCTGGGCGACCAAGTCGTGGCCGGACGCAATGGCCGCGCGTCGATCGAGTTCGCCAGCCCCAACAGCAAGACGTACACCGGCACGCTGTCGCCAGGCGGCAGCATCGAGATGCAACGCGTGGGAACACCCAATGGCGGATTCAAGAACCAGGTGTACGCGCATTCGGGGTTCGATTTGGTCGATGCGGCGCAAGCCGAGATCGACGACTTATTGATCGCCGGCCCGCGTAAGGGCGGCTTGCTGAATGGCTTGGCGTCGAGTGCGGGCGGTGGCGTGCTTGATGCGATTGGCGGCATTCAAGGACTGTTGGCGGGCGGCGCCGGCGTTGGAGCGGTCGCTGCGATGGCCGGCGGTGGTGGAAGTGGTAGCGGTGGAAAGGGCGGCGATGGTGGCGAGACCAGCACTGGCACCACGCCCGCCGTCGCAACCTCCACCAAAACGACCGATACGACAACGAAAACGATCAGCCTGCCGCACGGATCGAATGGAATACCACGCGACACGGGGCCGCTCGGCCCTGGTGGCTTGCCCATTGGAACCGGTACGAACGACACCGATCCCGAAGGCACCGACACGGGTGGAACAGGTACGGGCGGAACAGGCACTGGCGGCACGGGCGGCGGTGGAACCAACACCGGTGGGCCCAATGGTTCCGATGGCGAACCCCCTCCCTCCTCGCGCGGTTTGCTTGACGCGAATCTGGGCGTCGTACGCGTGTTGCCGCGCGAGACGACGACCGACCGCGCGCCAGCGGTGTCCGCGAGCGGCTTGAGCGCATCGCTCGCCGGTGAAAGTTTGTTCAATGTCCATGCGTTGAATGCGCTCGTGCTCGACACCGAAAGCACGAACGAATTGTTCGCCGATTCCTTCCCGTTGGAATTGCATTTAGCCGACGGTGACGACTCGACTCTTGGCATCGACTTAGCCGATATGGCGGGCCTCGATCTCTCGCTATTGAACGAACGTGGTTTAGCGACTGGAATCGATGCCATTAACGGCACGCTGAACTACATGGGCATGGATTCCGCCGCGGCGACGCTCTCGCCCGCCTTGGTAGCCATTCAACAGCAACTGCACGACCTTACGCAGGTCGGCAGCGCCTTGATCGATGACCTCGCGAGTGCGGTGGACGCCACGGTGGAAGCGCTTTCCGCCTTGCCCACGAATGAACTCGCCGCTCGCTTGAGCGACGCCAATCACGCGCTCGCCACCGTGCTGCAAGACGTGCCGATGGCCGGAACGGTCGCCGAAGACCTCACCACCGTGCTGGATCGCACGATGGTGTTGGTCGACGAAATTCAAGTCGCACTGCCCTCGTTCATCGACGACAACGATGGATTCGCCATGCAGCTCGTTGACGAGGTCATCGCTAGTTCGAGTCGCACGATCGAGCCCGTGGCGAACGATCTCGCCACCACCATCGACACCGTGGCGCCTGGGCTTGGTTATATCGACGAGATTGGCACGCAAGTGTCGCAAACCGTTGCGCCCGTGATCGATCAAGTCGCGATGAACGTTAGCGACATCGTGCAACCGGTGCTGGAGCCGGTGATGGATACGACCGACGCCACGATCGAAGCGATCGAGCAAACCGTCAACGACACGGTCGATGCGATCGCACCGGTGGTAACGCCGGTGGTCGAAGCCGTCGTGAATACCGGCGCGACGGCGGTGGACGCGGTTGGCGACGGCATGGTCGGTGATTTGGATGCGACGGTTACGCCCGTGATTGAAACGATCGTGGAGACCGGCGCGGCGACGGTGGACGTGATCGAACCGATTGTGGGTGAGGTCATCGACAACACGATCGATGGTTTGGATACGACAGTCACGCCCGTGATTGAAACGATTGTGGAGACTGGCGCGGCAACGGTGGATGCGATCGAGCCCAGTGTGGACGCGGTTGTTGACGACACGGTCGATGGTTTGGATACGACGGTCACGCCCGTGATTGAAACGATCGTAGAGACCGGCGCGACAACAGTGAACGCGATCGAGCCAACCGTCGATACGATCATCGGCAACACGATCGATGGTTTGAACGCGACGATTACGCCGGTGGTCGAGCCGATCGTAGCCCCCACGTTGGAGACGGTAACCGACGCATCGCTGCTTAATACGCTCGCCGACATGGGAACGTGTTCGCCGGACTTGCTCGGGACGGTCGTGGAGCCTGTCGTGAGCCCTATCGCGGAGGTCACGACGACAATCACTCCCACCGCGGAAACGATCGTCGACACCACGACGGCGTCCGTCGTCGAACCCGTCGCGCAAACGCTCGAAACCGCGGTATCCCAGTCTCCCACTGTTATCGAGTCAACGGTTGAAAGCACCGTCGCCACGAGCGGTAATTTGCTCGATGCCTTGGTGCAAAGCGGTCAGTCGTTAACAACGCAAACGGTGGATGCCATCGTGCCCGCGACGACGACATCGGTGGTCGAACCGATTTCCCAAATCGTGGTGGACGCAAGCACGCCAGTGGTGGATTCGAGCGTGCAAATCGACAGCGGTTTGTTGCAGCAATTAGGAACTTTGTCGGACTTAAACCCGCAGACCTCGCCCACGACGACTGACACCACCGTTACCGCGACCTCCACGACAACAACAACGACAACAACCTCGCCGCCCATCGTGCACGACGATCTACTCGCGACGAGTACGCCGACGCCGATCAGCTCCA
>DASTRU010000061.1:0-32349 GCA_035761045.1 Burkholderiaceae bacterium
CATCGCGGCCAAAGGCGTGCCGGCATGCGCGGGTTGCCACGGCCCGACCGGCGCGGGTATTCCGGCCTTGTATCCCCGTTTGGGTGGCCAGTGGGCCGAATACACCGAAGCGCAGCTCAATGCCTTCCGGTCGGGGCAGCGCAAGAACAACGCCGCGATGACTCAAATTTCCTCGCGTCTGTCCGATGCCGAAATCAAGGCGGTATCCGATTACGTCGCGGGTTTGCGCTAAACGACCGCGACAGACCGCCGTCGCTCGGGTAGAAGGAATCTTCACGATCCTTCATGGTCTGAGCGGCGGTTGCATGAACATGAAGGCAGCCGAGTGGCTGCCTTCTTTGTTTAGGCGCCGACCGCCGCCCCACGCTAAATCCGCATGAGTCATCACGAACAGCCTGCCGCATTGCCGGCGGTGATGCCGTCCATCGAAATCGCCTCGACCGAAGGCATCGTGTTGCAAACACGCTCCCGATTCGCGCGCGAGGCCGTCGAGTTGCTAAGTTCGATGCGCTTTGCGATCTCGGTATTGGTGGTGATCGCCATCGCTTCGGTGATTGGCACGGTGATTCAGCAGAATCAGCCGATGGTCAATTACGTGAATCAGTTCGGGCCGTTCTGGTTCCAAGTGTTCGAGCGCTTGACCTTGTACTCGGTCTACACCTCGGGCTGGTTCTTCGTGTTGCTTACGTTTTTGGTTATCAGCACGAGCCTGTGCATCGCGCGCAATACGCCGCGATTTCTGCGCGAGATGCGCGATATGCGCGCCGACCTGCGCGAGCAAAGCTTGCACGCTTTCGGGCATCGGCTTGAGGTCGAAAGTCCGCACGGACGGACCACGCTTGCCCAAACCGCTGAGCGCGCGCTGACCGCGCGTGGGTTTCGCATCACGCGTCGCGAGCATGAGGGCGCGACGTTGTTGGCGGCCAAGGCGGGCAGCGCTAATCGCTTGGGCTATATCTGCGCGCATTTGGCGATCGTCATCATGGCGGTGGGCTATCTCATCGACACCGATTTGCCGATTCGCGCGCAGATGGTGTTATTCGGTAAAACACCGGTGACGAGCAATGGCTTGGTCAACGAGGTGCCGCCCACCGCGCGCTTCGGGCCCGCCAACATGACCTTTCGCGGCAGCGCGCTGATCCCGGAAGGGCAGTCGACCGATGTCGCGATCGTGAATTGGCGCAACGGCGCGTTCGTGCAAGACCTGCCGTTTACCGTGCAGCTTAAAAAATTCATCGTCGAGTATTACCCGACGGGCATGCCGAGGTTGTTTCGCAGCGAAGTCACTGTGACCGATCGGGATACCGGCAAAAGCGTCGACGCGAATATCGAAGTCAACAAGCCCTTTATCCATCGTGGTATCGCGATTTACCAATCGAGTTTCGACGACGGTGGCTCGCGACTACGGCTTACCGGTCATCCAATGACGGGCAGCAGTGCGTATTCCTTTCCGTTCGAAGGCAATGTGGGGCAATCGGCCCAACTGACGCGCGGGAACGGCGGGGCGGCGTACTCGGTGGAATTCACTGGATTTCGGCCGATCAACGTGGAGAACTTGGCGCCGGAGGCAGCGCGCGAGCCCGTCGATAAGCGGTTTCAGGATCATGTCGCCGCCGTGGTGTCATCGACCACCAAGAGCGAGCGCAATAAGCATTTGCGCAACGTCGGCCCAAGCTTTCAATACAAGCTGCGCGCGGCTGATGGCACCGCGCGTGAATTCAGCAATTACATGCTGCCCATCGAGTTAGAGGGCCGTTCGTATTACCTTGCGGGCGTGCGCGATACACCGAGCGAGTCGTTTAAGTTCTTACGCATGCCGGCCGATCGCGATGGCAAGCTAGACGAATTCATGCGGTTACGAGCGGCGTTGCAAAACGGCGAGTTGCGCACGACGGCGGCGCAACGCTACGCCGCGCGCGCGCTAGGCGCCGCGCAAACGGAATTACGCGCGCCCTTGGCGGCGTCGGCGCAAACCACGCTCGAGTTGTTCGCGCAACGCGGCTTCGAGGCGATCGCCGAGCAACTCGAACAACGCGTGCCGCAAGCCGAGCAAGCGCAAGCCGCCGAAGTCTTCATGCGCATATTGAATGGCGCGTTGGGCGAGCTTTGGAGCGCCGCGCGCGAGCGCGATGGTCTTTCCCCCATCGCCGCCGATGCCGTGGATTCGCAATGGCTCGCCGCCGCTACCAATGCCTTGTCCGATGCAACGTTTTACAACGCGCCAGTGCTGTTGACGCTCGACAGCTTCGACCACGTGCAAGCCAGTGTTTTTCAGCTCACGCGTTCGCCGGGCAAGAACATCGTGTACGGCGGGTGCTTGCTCTTGGTGATCGGCATCTTTTCAATGTTTTATGTGCACGAGCGGCGTATTTGGGTGTGGATCAAGGATCGGACCGCCGGCGCTCATTTACTGATGGCGATGAGCGCGCCGCGTCGCACGCTTGATTTCGAGCGCGAATTCGCTCAAGTGCGCGACCAGCTCGCGCAAATCGCCGTCGCGCAAACAACGCGTTCGAAAGGTTAGAAACATGGAACTCATGCAAGCCGTTTCGACGGATTACGACATCGCCAAGCCATGGTTCAAGCGATTGACTCGCGGTGATTGGCTGCATGTCGCGTTCGTGGTGGCCGTGACGGGCTACGTTCTCGCACGGTATGCGGGCCGCTTCGATGTGTACGAACTCGGCGTGTTTCTTGGCGTGATGCCGGCCCTGGTTTGGCTTGGCCTCGCCTTCAAGCCCTTGCGTTTATTTCTACCCGCGTTGGGTGTGATGGCGATGCTTGGCATTAGCGCTTATGGCGGCGATTTAACACGCGCGGACCAAGCATTCGCGCTTAAGTATTTCCTAAGCAGCCAAAGCGCGATTTTGTGGATGTGCGCGATGTTCGTGCTCGCCACCGTGATGTATTGGATCGGCATTTTCATCGCCGCGCTGCGTCCGCAAGCCGAGTTCGCGACCACCGCCGGTCAAATGGGCACATGGTTCACATGGGTCGCCGTCTTGATGGGCTTTACCGGTTTGATGGTGCGTTGGTACGAAACGCATTTGATGGGTCCGGGCATGGGCTACATCCCGGTCAGTAATTTGTATGAAGTGTTCGTGTTGTTCGCGTTGATCACGGCGCTGTTTCATCTGCATTACGAACGGCGTGCGTTGATTCTCGAAGGCCATCAAGCGCGTGCCTTGGGCGGTTTCGTGTTGCTCGTGATCACCGCCGCCGTGGGCTTTTTGCTTTGGTACACCTTTGATCGCGGAGCGCACGAGATTCAGCCGCTCGTTCCCGCCTTGCAGAGCTGGTGGATGAAAATTCATGTACCGGCGAACTTCATCGGCTACGGCACGTTCTCGCTCGCGGCGATGGTCGCGTATGCCTATTTGATTAAGCAGCACGAAACCGTCGCGCGGCCGACGCCCTTGTTCGCGCTTTGGCTCGCCGGAGCGGCGATGTGGATGATGTTCGTCGGCCCCGGTTTATTACGCACGACGCGCTCGACCGTCGAGATCGCGATCTGGGCCACGGCGGGCGGCGCGCTTTCGTTGGCGTTCGTCGCCATGCGCAGCCGGCTCGCGCGGTTGTTGCCAAGCTTCGACACGTTGGATGACGTGATGTACAAGGCGATCGCCGTGGGCTTCGCGTTTTTCACGATCGCCACCATCTTGGGCGCGCTATGGGCCGCCGAAGCATGGGGCACGTATTGGCAATGGGACCCGAAGGAAACATGGGCGCTCATTGTTTGGCTTAACTACGCCGCGTGGTTGCACCTAAGGTTGGTTAAGGGTTTGCGCGGAACGATCGCCGCGTATTGGGCCTTAGTCGGCTTGTTGATCACTGGCTTTGCTTTCCTGGGCGTGAACATGTTCCTAAGTGGTTTGCATAGTTACGGCCAGCTGTAATACGAAGGACCAGGCATGCGATGCATAAGCTTCGCAAGCCTGAGTGACAAAGCGCACAGCCGTTTGGAAGTGCGGGGATCACGAAGCAAAACGCACGCTTAGAATCGTTTGCTCCTACCTTTGATCCTCGCCACCGCCAAACATTATGGGTGCCGTCTTCGCTGATCGCGATTTCATCTCCGATGCCGCCACCGCGCAGCAATGGTTGGCCAGGGTAAGCGCGTTGGACGCATCGTTATTCATTGAGCATGCCGACGCCATGCTGCGCGATCTGCGCGACCGACCGCGTCATCAAATTCAACAGTTGGCGATCATCGAGACGGTGCGCAAGCCCGTGATCGACGCCATTCACGCGCAGATGCGCGACTGCGAATTTCGCGCGGTGCCGATGTTGCCCGCCGAGTCCGCGAGTTTCATGCGCGCGATTGAAGTCGCGCGCGTCATGCGCGATGTTTACGCGCCGCTCGCCGAAGACGCCGATCTCGCCGCGTGCGATCCCGCGGCATTGCGCGCTTCGAAGGAACGTCAACGCGATCCATCCTCGACCGACTTACTCGCGATCCTCGAAGCGCAAACGCGACCGATATCGTTGCGCGGCTTGGCGATGCAGCGCGTGTTGGCCACGCAATCGCACGTGATCGTATGGAGCTACCGCGCGCGCATGTCGGTCGCGCAAGAGGATTGGGATCGTCTCGTTCGTTACGGCAAGCTCGCGCGCGCCGGACAACTGACCGATGCGCCGGTCGTCGATCCCACGCTTGCCGAATACAACGCCATCGCGCGCGCATGCTTGATCACGTCGGTGTTGTTGATGTTGGCTAAGCCCGCCACGATGAACGCTCTTGAATTCGACGTGGTGTACGACCTCGCGCGCCGCAGCGCGCACAAGGTGAAGTACCGCATCGAAGAAGGCGCCGAAGCGGTCGAGCCCGGACCATGGCCGTCGTTCGCGGCCACGCCTTTCGCCACGGTCTTGCTCGACACGCGCGGCGGCTTGATGGACGAATTGCGTCGCCTAAGCGCCGAGCTTGAGGCCGGATATTCGCCAGATGCCTTGGGGTTTGATAAACGCGTGTCCAATGCCTCGGCGCGCGATATCGTCACGCGGGTGACGCAGGCGTGGCGCACGCCCGCGCAAGCCGTGCCGGCGTGGCGTCGTCCGTTAGGTGAAAAGGCCTTGGCGGTGCCGACCTTGCACCAAGTGCTCGCGGCGATGACTAAGCGCACCTACAACCCCACCCTCACGCAAACGCGCGGCGTCTATCAATACCGGCAGCGCGACGATGACCGCGTCATCGGCCACGAAGACCCGGTCACCGCGAAGATCAAGAACTTATTCGATGACGCCGAGACCTGGCAGATCACTGGCGAGAACGCGCAAGGCTTCATGTGCACGCGCCGGGGCGGCACGCCACGGTTGAACCTCGATCAACTCGTGGTGATGACCACCGGCAATGGTTTTCAACGCACGGCCATTTTCCTTGGTCGCGTGGATTGGCTGCGGCAAGAGCCGCAAACCGAATTCGACCAACGGCCGTTGCAAGAGCTTGGCGTGCGCTTGATGCTCGGCTCTCCCGTGTTGATCGGGCTCAAACTCGACAGCGCGGCGTTCGAGGACGCCTTCATGCTGCGTACCGCTCAACATGGCGCGACGGTCAGCATGGTCGAAATGCGCGATATGAACGTGGACACCTCGAGCCTCGTGGTGCCGCTCGCGCGCTGCAAGGAAGGCCAAGTCACCGAAATGATGGTGGACGGCGCGACCGAACGTATTCGCTTTGGCAAGGTGCTGTATCGCGGGCAAGACTTCGATCAGGTGTCGTTCTCATTGCTTTGAGCGGATTCTTGAATCGCCGCGATCGATCGCGCCACGCGCTGCGGCGGGAAGATGGCCGTCATCGTCGTGCCTCGACCGTATTCGCTATCGATACGCAAGCTGCCGTTATGCCGCGTCAACACATGCTTGACGATGGCAAGTCCTAATCCCGTGCCGCCGGAGTCCCGCGAGCGACTGCGGTCCACTCGATAAAAGCGTTCCGTCAAGCGCGGTAAATGATGGGCTTCGATGCCAATGCCTGTGTCGCGCACGGAAAAGCGCAAGCCTTGGTCGTCGCATTCAATTCGAACGTAAACGCGTCCGCCATCGGGTGTGTAGCGCACGGCGTTCGACACCAAGTTTTCGAACGCGCTGACAAGCTCCGTCTCCGCCCCGTACAAGGCCAAGCCCTTGGGCGCGTCGATCGCAATCGTATGGCGACCCCGGCTTAACGAGCGCGCGCCGTTTTCCAAGCGAGCGAGCAGCGGGTCGAGCATGACGGCCGTGTCGCGTGGCGCATAAGGCGTGGCTTCCAAGGCCGATAGCGCGAGCAGGTCCTCCACGATGCGACGCATGCGCAACGCCTGCTCGTTCATCAAGTCGAGAAAACGGCGCTTTTGATCGTCCGGCATGTCCTCGTGGTCATGCATGGTTTCGAGAAAACCGGCGAGCACCGTCAGCGGTGTTTTGAGTTCATGCGACACGTTCGCGACGAAATCGCGGCGCATGGTTTCAAGACGCTCGAGTTGCGTGACGTCGCGCGACAGCAGCAAGCGTTGGCCATCGCCGACCTCGATCAATTGAAGTTGCAGCATGCGCAGCTCTTGGCGCACCAACCGCACGGTGATCGGTCGGCTCCAATTCTCGGAATTCAGATACGCCGCGAATTCGGGCAGGCGAACGAGATTGGTGATCGCATGACCGACATCGGCTTTCGCGTCGAGGTTGAACATGCCCACCGCGACGGCGTTGCAAAACAAAATGTGGTTGTCGCGCGTGAGCGTGATGACGCCGTCGGGCAGGGCTTGCGCGGCCTTGCGAAAACGGTTGAGCGAGTCGGCGAGTTCGGCCAATTGCCGTCGTTGCGCGCGTTGTTCGCGATATAGCAGCGCGAACACGTCGTCCCACAAACCACGGCCAATCGGCACTCGTCCGCGCGAGCCCGCCGCGACCCAACGATGCAAGGCCAACAAACGAAAGCTGCCGTACATCCATGCGAACGATGCGACGGCCATGCCTACGCCTAAGCCAAAGGCCAGTCCGCCGGCCTTCACGAGCCCGGCGATCAGCGCGATGAACAGCGCGAACTTGATGACGATGCGCGCAACCATGAACAAACCTCGTAACGAGGGGGGCGAAGTGTCGCACAGCCACCGCTTGGCCGCGCGCGCCAACGCGCTACAACACGACGGGCCGCCCGTCGTGCGGATGCGTGAACACCGTGGCCGGCGCGCCGTAGGCGTGCTCAAGCGCCTGGGGTGTTAGCACTTCGCGCGGCGGACCTTCGGCGACCACGCGGCCCGAGGCAAGCAACACCAGCCGATCGGCGAATTGCGCCGCGAGATTGAGTTCATGCAGCACCACCAGTACCGTGCCGCCGTCGCGCGCGATGGCGCGGACTGCTTCGAGCGCTACTTTCTTTTGCGCGAAATCGAGATTGACGGTGGGTTCGTCGAGCATCAAGCAGCGGGCCCGCGGCGAAGCGTCCCAAATTTGCGCGAGCGCGCGAGCGATATGCACGCGTTGCTTCTCGCCACCCGACAAGGTGAGGTATCGACGTTTCGATAAATCGCCAAGGCCGACGGTCGCGAGCGCGGCCTTCACGATGTCGTCGTCGCGATTCGCGTCCCGCGCATGAGGAATACGGCCGAGCCGCACGACTTCGTCCGTTTGAAAATCAAAACCGAGCGAGGGGTTTTGCGTCAGCACGGCGCGTTGTCGCGCGAGCGCGGCGGCCGGCCAGTCGCGCAATTGGCGTGAGAACAGCGCGATCGACCCTTCACGCGGCAACACGCCGCCGGCCAACGCATGAAACAAGGTGGATTTGCCCGCGCCGTTTGGGCCGATCACGACGGTGACGTGTCCGGGTGGCGCGACGATATCGACCGTGTCGAGCAATCGATGCGGCCCGACCTGAACGGTTAACGCGTGGGCTTCGAGCATGTCCTAAGCCCTCGGCTGGCGCTTGAGCAGCCATAAGAACATGGGTGCTCCAAGCGCTGCCAACAGCACGCCCACCGGCAACTCGGCCGGAGCCACGCACCATCGCGCGGCGAGATCGGCGAGCACGGCAAGCGTTGCTCCGAAAAACGCGACCACGGGCACGACACGCGTGTGATCCGGCCCGGTTAGCGTGCGCACCATATGCGGCACGACCAGGCCGATGAAGCCCACCATGCCCGCGGCCGCCACCGCCGCACCCACCGCCAATGCGGTTAATGCCAACAAGGCGAGCTTGAGCGGACCCACCGCGTAACCGAGATAACCCGCCTCGATCTCGCCCAGCAGTAAT
This sequence comes from Burkholderiaceae bacterium, assembly GCA_035761045.1. GTDB lineage: Bacteria > Pseudomonadota > Gammaproteobacteria > Burkholderiales > Burkholderiaceae_E > DASTRU01. The sequence continues at coordinate 8,225 of DASTRU010000061.1, forward strand.
GCGTTCATGGCACGCGCGAGTTTGGGCAGCACGACGATGGGCAGCACAAGCCAAGGCGCGGTCGCGGCGACCAGCGTCCAGTGCGCGCCGCCGAAGCTGCCTAGCATCCAAAACGCGAGGTTGCGCAGCTTGGCGTCATCGGCGATCCACGTCAGCGCGCCGATCGTCGCGCCGGCCAACGCATTCACGCCCACGCCCGCCAACAGCAACGTGGCCACCGTATCGCGGCGCGTGTACATCAGTAATAAGCCCGTGGTCGCCAGTGCGCCCGCGAACGCCGCGAGCGGTTGTAGATAAGGCGCGATGTTGACGAGGGACGCTTGCGCGGTGGTGAACGCGTCGGCGCCCAACACGATGGCGCCGATCGCGCCAATAGCCGCGCCCGATGACACGCCCGTTAACGCGGGATCGGCCAAGGGATTGCGAAACAAGGCCTGCATGGCCGTACCGGCCACCGCGAGCGCGGCGCCACATAGCGCGGCCAACACGACGCGCGGCATGCGTACGTCCCACACGATCGAGCGTTGAATGGGGTCGCCCACGCCGAGCGCCATCGCGTGCCAATCGATCGTCACGCTGCCCGCCATGACCGCCGTCACGCACGCGACGACGCAGGCAAGCATCGCGATCCAAACCGAGTGATGTGAATGAAGGCGCACGATGATTTAGGCGTGTTGGCTTGCGTGGATGTTCATGCGTTTGATCTTGCCGTTGATGATGCGAATGAACCGATCGGCGCGTCATCGGGCACGAGGGCACTGCTAAACTTACACGCCTTGTCGTGCCCTCCTACTAAGTAGTTCTTCGCCGCTAACCCCCGTGCGTCGGCGCGCTTCATCAAGCGGCGGCCGGCGTGCCCGATGATCCCCGTTGCGCCCGCCGCCATGAACGACGCATTACCCAATCTCTCCGAAGTCAATCCACGTCTTAAGGCCGAAATTCTCGCCGAGGCCTTGCCGTTCATTCGTAATTTCCACGGTCGCACGCTCGTCATCAAGTATGGCGGCAACGCGATGACCGATCCGGCCTTGCAAGCGGATTTCGCCGAGGACGTGGTGCTGCTCAAGCTCGTCGGCATGAATCCGGTGGTGGTGCATGGCGGCGGCCCGCAAATCGACGAGGCGCTTGCCAAGATCGGCAAGAAAGGCGAATTCATTCAAGGCATGCGCGTGACCGACGAGGAAACCATGGAGGTCGTCGAGTGGGTGCTCGGCGGCGAAGTACAGCAAGACATCGTCGGCTTGATTAATCACGCCGGCGGCAAGGCGGTAGGGTTGACGGGCCGCGACGGTGGCCTGATTCGTGCGCGCAAGTTGTTGATGAAGGACAAGAACGATCCAAGCAAGGAACACGACATCGGCCACGTCGGCGAGATCGTCAGCATCGATCCATCGGTCGTCAAAGCCTTGCAAGACGATCAATTCATCCCCGTCATTAGCCCGATCGGTTTTGGCGAGAACAACGAGAGCTACAACATCAATGCCGACATCGTGGCCGGCAAGCTCGCCGAAGTGTTGAAGGCCGAGAAGCTCGTGCTGCTGACCAACACCGTGGGCGTGCTCGATAAAAGCGGCGCGCTGCTGACTAAGTTAACGGCGCGGCGCATCGACGAATTGTTTGCCGACGGCACGATCTCCGGCGGCATGTTGCCTAAGATTTCGGGCGCGCTCGACGCGGCGCGCGCGGGCGTGAACAGCGTGCACATCATCGATGGCCGCGTGCCACATTGCCTGCTGCTTGAAGTGCTGACCGAAAAAGGCGTGGGCACGATGATCAAGTCGCATTAAATCTTGCATGCATCCATCGCCGGTTTGGCTCTTTGACCTCGACAACACGCTGCACGATACGTCGGCGGCCATCGCGCCGGAGGTAAGCCGGCGCATGACGGCGTACATCGAACGCCGATTCAACCTAAGCCGCGACGAAGCCGATCGATTACGCGCGCAGCTATGGACGCGTTATGGCGCGACGTTACAAGGGCTCGTGCGCTTGTACGGCATCGAGCCTGGTGAATTCCTTCACGAAGTTCACGACTTAGACGATTTCGATCGATTGGTGCGCAGCGCGCGCGGCGTATTGCACGCGCTTAAAAAATTACCCGGCCGCAAGATCCTCTTTACTAACGGCCCACGTGCTTACGCGCAAAAACTGTTGTTTCACTTAGGCATCGAAGCGCAGTTTCATCGTCAATACATGATCGAGGACATGGTCATGCATGGTCGGTTGCGCGCGAAGCCATCGCGTAGTTTTCTCGCGCACTTGTGCGCGCGCGAGCGCATCGATCCGCGTCGCTGCATCTTTGTGGAAGATTCCCTGCCCAACCTAAAGAGCGGACGTTATTTGCGCATAAAGGCGGTACTTGTCACGGGCATGAGCTTTAGAAGGCGACTTATCGCACGCCCTCATTACGTAGGGCTGAAAGTAAAATCGGCCGCACACCTGCCGAGAGCGATTGCTCGCCTGCGATGACAACCTTAGCGTCCATTGATGATGAAGTTCCCGCCGACCGTAAGCGTGCGCAAAGCAAGCCCGGTGAGCGACGCGTTCAAATTCTGCACGCGTTGGCCGAGATGCTCGAGCATCCGAAGGGCGAGAAGATTACGACCGCGGCATTAGCGGCCAAGCTCGATGTTTCGGAGGCGGCGCTGTATCGCCACTTCGCGAGCAAGGCCCAGATGTTCGAAGGACTTATTGAATTCATCGAGACGACGATTCTCGGATTGATCAATCGAATCGCGTCGGAGCATCCGCTCGATCAACCGAATGCGGGCCGCGCGCAAGCGCACGCGATCTGCACGATGTTGTTGCGCTTTGCCGAACAAAACCGTGGCATGACGCGTGTGTTGATTGGCGATGCCTTGGTCGGCGAGCATGAACGCTTGCAAGAACGCATCAATCAATTGCACGAACGCATCGAGCTTGCGCTTAAGCAAGCGCTGCGACTGGTTGTCGCGCAAGGCGAATCGGCCAACGAGTTCGATCCCAACGCGCGGGCTAATCTTGCGTTTAGCTTCGTCGTTGGTAAGTGGCATTGCTTTGCGAAAAGCGGTTGGAAGAAACCGCCTAGCGATGATTGGGATAAGCAAAGTCCCGCGTTGCTGCGTTAAGTCGGTGGTGTTCTAACGCGCGCGTCGTGCGCGCGTCAACGCGACGAGGGCTAACGCGCTCACCGCGATAAACAACAACAAGGACCAATCGGGAATCGACAACCCGAGCATCGTCCAATCCACGCGCAAGCAATCGCCTTCGCCACGAAATAACTTAGGAATGAGCGTGGCGAGCGGAAAATTGTCGAGCATCCATGCGAATGGCCGTCCGCAACTCATGACCGCCGGCGGATGCGCGATCAACCACACATGCCACGCCGCGACGCCCGCGCCCACCAACGCGAACAAGGCGGTGAGGGCGGCGAACACGATTTGCGCCGAAGGTCGCGCGCCAAATGCGACGCCAAGCAGGGCGAACACGCCGGCCAGTACGAATCCCAGACGTTGTACAACGCATAAGGGGCACGGCTCGATGCCTTGCACATGCTGCAAGTACAACCCGAAGGCGAGCGACGCGACGATCACCACGGCCGCGGCACCCAGCAGCACGCGAGGCGAACGGTCCACGTGGTCGGCAACGAAAAGAGGGCTCATGTGCGATTCACGTTAAGAGGTTGACGAAGCAAGCGTGACAGCGCCGCACACCGAGCACGCGGGATTCTTGGCGAACGTCACCGCATGCCATTCCATGCGTCGCGCGTCGAGCAGCAATAAGCGGCCAACGAGTGGCTCGCCAGCGCGCGCGACGACTTTCAACGCTTCGGCGGCTTGCATGGTGCCAATGATGCCGGTGAGCGGCGCGAACACGCCCATCGTCGAGCAGCGCACTTCCTCGACGGTTTGATCTTGCGGAAACAAGCAGGCGTAACACGGCGCGTCATGACGGCGCGAATCGAAGGTGCTGATTTGCCCGTCGAACCGAATCGCCGCGCCCGACACCAACGGCACGCGATGCTCAACGCACGCGCGGTTCACCGCATGCCGTGTCGCGAAGTTATCCGAACAATCGAGCACCACGTCGCTTTGCGCGATGTGTTCACTCAATGCATCGCCGCTCAGCCGCTCGCGCAGTGCCACGACTTCGACTTCGGGATTGATCGCCGCCAACGCCGCCTGGCCCGACGTCACCTTGGCTTGGCCAATGCGATCGGTCGTATGCAGGATTTGCCGTTGAAGATTGGTGAGATCGACCGCGTCGTGATCGGCCAATATCAAGCGGCCGATGCCCGCCGCGGCGAGGTATAGCGCGGCGGGCGAACCCAAGCCGCCCGCGCCAATCACCAATACGGTTGCCGAACGAATGCGCTCCTGCCCTTCGATGCCAAGTTCGTCGAGCAGGATATGGCGTGAGTAGCGAAGAAGCTGATCGTCGTTCATCGCAACCACGGTCCGCGCGTGAAGCGGCGCGAACCGTTATTTGCGGCCCGCGTCGGCGCTGTCGGGTTTAGCCGCCGAGGCCGTGGATGCGGTGGCGGCGGGTGCCTTGGCCTTGACCACGTCCACCGGACGGCCTTTAAGAAGATTCATCGCCTGAATCAACTGCCAATCGTCGGCGCCCCCAAATTCCACCGGCTTGCGGTTGGCGAGCAATTCTTCAAGACGCTTGGCATCGGCTGCGCGTTGCTCGGGCGTTTTCTTCGCGCGCGCTTCTTCTTCCTTGGACGTGAGATGGCGATCGAGATCGGCCTCGCGCTGACGGAATTCGGCGAACGGGTCGCCGTCCTTGTATTCATCCACTAAGTAATTCGGCTCGATGCCCTTGGCTTGGATGCTGCGGCCCGATGGCGTGTAGTAACGCGCGGTGGTGAGCTTGATCGCCGTTGTGTTCGACAACGGGAGAATCGTCTGCACCGAACCCTTACCGAAGGTGGGCGTGCCAATCACCGTGGCACGTTTGTAGTCCTGCAAGGCGCCCGCGACGATTTCCGACGCGGAAGCCGAGCCGCTGTTGACGAGCACCACCATCGGTACCTTGCGGGCTTCGGGCGGTACGTTCTTTAAATAATCCTCGGTCGCGCGGCCGCGTAAATAATCCTCGGGCGCGGCGATGTATTTGCGGCGCGCGTCCTCGACACGGCCATCGGTGGAGACGATCAACGATCGCGGCGGCAAGAACGCGCCCGACACACCGATCGCGCTGTGCAACACGCCGCCCGGGTCGTTGCGCAAATCAAGCACCAGCGCCTTCACCGGACCTTGGGAGAACAGGCGATTGAGATGCGCCACCACGTTCTCGCCCGTATGTTCTTGGAACTGCGTGATGCGCATGTACGCGTAGCCGGGCTCGATCATCTTGGACTTGACCGACTGCACCTTGATGATCGCGCGTTCGAGCGTGATCACGATCGGCTTGGCTTCACCCTTGCGCATGAAGGTCACGCTTACGGTCGTGCGTGGCTTGCCGCGCAAGAGCTTGACCGCGTCGGTCGTGGACATGCCCTTGGTCGATTTATCGTCCACGCGGACAATCAAATCGCCCGCGCGAACACCGGCGCGCGCCGCGGGCGTGTCTTCGATCGGCGCGATCACTTTAGGAAAGCCGTCCTCGCTGCCGATTTCCATGCCCAAACCGCCGAACTCGCCTTGCGTGCTGACTTGCAGCTCGCGAAACGCCTCGGCGTCTAAATAGGTGGAGTGCGGATCAAGGCCGGACAACATGCCGCTAATGGCCTCGGACACCAATTTCTTATCTTCGACCGGATCGACGTAATCGCTTTTGATCTTGCTGTAGACGTCGGTGAATTGGCGGATTTCGTCGTAAGGCAGCGCCGAACGCGATTCGCGTTGCGCGACGGCAGACAACTGAAAGGTTATGAGTGCGCCGGCCACCACGCCGACCACGATCAATCCAAAACTTTTAAGTTTGCTGCTGCTCATGCCACCTGCCTTGTGCGCATCGCGCTTGAGATAAGTCACCGTCCTTAACGAACCCAGCTTAGCGGGTCAAAAGGAGCACCCTTGTGACGCAATTCAAAGTATAGGCCCGGCTGCTCGGCCCCACCGCTTGCTCCCACGGTAGCAATTGCCTCGCCCGGCTTCACGACATCACCGGTTTTGCGCAACAAGGCTTCGTTGCCGCCGTACACCGACAAATATCCGCCGCCGTGGTCAAGAATCAATAAATTGCCAAAGCCGCGTAGCCAATCCGAAAACACCACGCGACCCGACGCCACCGCGCGCACGTCCACGCCTTGCGCCGCGCGAATGAAAATTCCCTTCCACGTCACGCCTGCTTGGCGTGGCCGCCCGAACCGGGCCAGTACTTCGCCGTTGACGGGTAGACGCAAGCGCCCACGCAAGGACGCAAAACGCTCGCTGGGTTGGAACGCGCTGGCGGTATCAAGTTCATCGTCCTCGGCCGGCGCTGGGGTTTTGGGCGTGGCTGACCGCGCCTCGCGTTCACGCCGCTGCCGTTCGGCGAGGCGTTGACGCTCGCGCCGAGCTTCGTCGGCGAGCACGCGGCCAAGCTTGTCGATCAGCGCGTTCAATCGCGTGGCGTCACGCTCCAGCGCGCCGACCTCGCGTCGCTGCGCCAACACTTGGTTGGACACGCGACGCAAGGCTTCGGCGCGCTCGTGTTTTTGCCGTTCGAGCGTGGCGCGCTCGCGGGCTTGCGCATCGACGATCGCGGCCAGTTCGGCATTGCGTTGTCGTTCGGCTTCAATGGACGCGGCGAGTCGCTGCGAGGCAGCTTCGAGTTGTTCGATACCGTGCTGACGCGCACGCGCGATGTAGCCGAGATACGCGCCGCGCCGGCCGATTTCATTCGGATCGCCGCCGTCGAGCAAGGTTTGCCAAGGACTTTGCCGGCCCGCGAAATATTGAGCGCGCACGAGCGACGCCAAACGCTCGCGCTCGGCATCAAGCTCGGCTTGCGCGCGCTCGCGCTCGGCAAGCGATGCGGCGAGCTTTTGTTGAGCCGCGTCGCGCTCTTGTTCGAGCTCGCGCAATACGCGATTGGCCTCGGAAATCGCCGCCTCCGAAGCACGCAAGGCATCGCGTACTTCATTGCGCGACGCTTCCGAGCGCGCCAGCTCGTCACGCAGGCCACGCAGCTTTTGCTGCAACTCGGTCTTGCGACGTTCGGCTTCCGATTTTTGATCGGCCGTGTCGGCGGCGAGCGCCGCGTGCAGCGCCACGATGCCAAACGCGACGGCGACGCCCGCGCATCGGACACGCTTCAATGCGTCACGCGAACGCGCCGATCGATTCACCGACGCGCTTGCCCTTGCGCGGCTACCGCTTGCATCGCGGCCTCGATCTCCGCCGCGTCGCCGAGGTAGTAATGCTTGATCGGCTTGAGCGACTCGTCGAGTTCGTACACCAACGGACGAGCGGTGGGGATATTGAGCGCCACGATCGCCTCGTCGGACACGTTATCGAGATGCTTGATCAACGCGCGCAGCGAATTGCCATGCGCGGTGATCAACACGCGCTTTCCGGCCTTCAATTGCGGCGCGATCGCCTGGTTCCAATACGGCACCACGCGCGCGACGGTGTCTTGCAAACATTCGGTGCGCGGCAATTCCGATGGCGAAAGCGCGGCGTAGCGTTGGTCGTGACGCGGATGGCGCGGATCGTCGACATCCAACGGCTCGGGCGCGATCGCGTACGCGCGGCGCCACACCAGCACTTGCTGTTCGCCGTACTTCGCCGCGGTTTCCGATTTATCGAGCCCTTGCAACGCGCCGTAATGGCGTTCGTTCAAGTGCCAGTCTTTAACGACGGGAATCCATAGCCGGTCCATCGCCTCAAGCGCGGTGTGCAAGGTACGAATGGCGCGTTTCAAAACCGAGGTGAAGGCGATGTCGAAGTCATAACCTTCGCGCGCGAGTAGTTCGCCCGCGCGACGCGCTTCGCGCGCGCCGTTTTCGGTGATGTCGACATCGGTCCAACCGGTGAAGCGGTTTTCAAGATTCCATTGCGATTCGCCGTGGCGAAGAAGAACGAGTTTGTGCATGAGAGTCGAGGGTGAACGTAATGAATGAATTTTAAGGCCCGAGCGTATGGCAGCTTTCGTGCCCGGCGTAAGCGCGAGAAAGGCGCAAGAGGCTAGTTCTATAATCCGCGGCTCATTTCATGCGCGTTGCCTTAAGTCGTGCGACGCGCTTTTCATCGCTGTTTCTTGCGGAATCAACGTGAAGTTTTTTACTGATAACTGGTGGCTGTTCGCCGCCGCCATCATTTCCGGCACGGCGCTCATATGGCCGATGGTGCAACGGCGCTTGTCCGGACCCGCGTTATCGCATCTCGATGCCACGCGCCTTATCAACGACAAAAACGCCGTGCTGGTCGACGTGCGCAAGCCCGACGAGTTTGCATCCGGACATATCGTGGGGTCGAAGAACGTGCCGCTCGATGAACTCGGATCGCGTGTGAACGACATCCACAAGAACAAGGCGCATCCCATCATCGTCGTATGCGCTACCGGTCGACGCGCGTCGGCCGCGTGCGCCCAATTGAAGGCGGCCGGATACGGCGACGTGGCCGTGCTCGACGGTGGTATCGCGGCATGGCAGGCGGCCGGGCTGCCGCTTAAGCAAACGACTTAACAAGGAGTGTTCCGTGGCTCAGGTACTTATGTACGCGACGGGCGTATGCCCGTATTGCCAAATGGCCGAGCGCTTATTGCGCGCCAAGGGGGTCACGCAAATCGAAAAAGTACGGATCGATCTCGATCCCGCGCGACGCGACGAAATGATGTCGCGCACCGGCCGGCGCACCGTGCCGCAGATTTACATCGGCGATACGCATGTGGGCGGTTTTGACGACTTAGCCGCGCTCGATCGCGCGGGCGGACTCGATCCGCTGCTCGCCCAATAACAATTCACTTTCGAAAGTTTCTCGACCATGGCCGACACACCGGTTCCTTCCGATCAGCAAAACGCCGCGCCGACCTTCAATATCCAACGCGTCTACCTAAAGGATGCGTCGCTTGAAATGCCCAACTCGCCGCAAATTTTTCTCGAACAAGACGGGCCGAGTATCGAGGTGCAAATTGATTCCGCGAGCCAAGTACTGACAACGGATATCCACGAAGTCGTCGTGACGGCCACCGTGACCGCGCGCATTCAAGACAAGACGCTGTATTTGGTGGAGGCCAAGCAGGCCGGCATCTTCCAAATCTCGAACATCCCGGCCGAACAAGTGCAGCCTATTCTCGGCATCATGTGTCCGAGCATCGTGTATCCCTACTTGCGCTCGAACATCGCCGATCTCATTAGTCGCACCGGCTTGCCCGCGGTCACGTTAAGCGAAATCAATTGGGAGGCGTTTTATCAACAGCGCCTCGCCGCGCTTCAAGGCCAAGCGGCCGGCGCGCGGATTCAGTAACCACGCGGCCCGATGCGTATCGGCGTTTTGGGCGCGGGGAGCTGGGGCACCGCGCTTGCCGTTTCGCTCGCGCTGCAGCGGCGTCACGAGGTCGTGCTGTGGGCGCGCGATGCGAGCGTGGTGCGATCGATGCGCGACACCCGCGCGAACACTGCGTATCTACCGAATGTTGCGTTACCCGAAGCGCTCGGTCTCACCGACGATTTCGCGGTGGCGGCACGCGCCGATCTCCTCGTCATCGCAACTCCAGTCGCCGGCTTGCGGTCCACCTTGCAACGTTTACGTGGCGAGGGCGGTTCGTCGGACCCGACAACACCCATCGTGTGGTTGTGCAAGGGGCTTGAGGCCACGACGCGGTTGTTGCCGCATCAAGTCGTGGCCGAATGTTTGCCCGGACGGTCGTGCGGCGTCTTGTCCGGCCCCAGCTTCGCGGCCGAAGTCGCGCGCGGTCTGCCGTGCGCCTTGGTGCTTGCTTCGCACGACGCCGGGTTCGCTACGCATATCGCACGTGTTTTTCACGGCGGCGCGATGCGCGTGTACGCGTCCGATGATCTCGTCGGTGTTGAAATTGGCGGCGCGGTGAAGAATGTCATGGCCATCGCCACCGGCGTATCCGACGGATTGGGCTTGGGTCATAACGCGCGAGCCGCGCTCGTGACGCGCGGCCTGGCGGAGATCACGCGGCTCGGTTGCGCCTTGGGTGCGCGCGTCGAGACCTTCATGGGACTCGCCGGTCTTGGCGATTTGATGTTGACGTGTACCGGCGACTTGTCGCGCAACCGCCGCGTTGGGCTGGCGTTAGGACAAGGTCAATCGCTTGAGCAAGCGCTCGGCGGTTTGGGGCACGTGGCCGAGGGCGTGCAATCGGCGCGCGCGGTTCGTGCGCTGGCCCAGCAGCACGGTGTGTCCATGCCCATCACCGAAGCGGTATGCGCGGTGTTGTTCGAAGGACTTTCACCATCCGACGCGCTTGGCGCCTTGCTCGCGCGCGAGCCACGCAGCGAAAACCATTTTTCTTAATCGATCGCTGTTGGCGCATTTGCTGCCGCGGCAGTTAAAATCGCGGCATGACTTCACGTCGTAAACCCGAATCCACCTTGGCGACCTGTCGTTATTACAAAGGCGCCGATTACGAGCCGAACGAAAGCATTGGCTACCTCGCCAGTCGCTTGAAAAATTCGTTGACCCGCGCGGTGGACGCGAGAATGGCCGAGCTCGACCTCACGCACGCGCAATGGGGGCCGTTGCTCATGATTCATAAGGGCATGGGCACGACCGCGGCTGAGTTCGCCCGGTTGATGAACCTCGACACCGGTGCCGTCACGCGCACGGTGGATCGGTTGGAGGCCAAGGGGTTGCTCGTTCGCCAGCGCTCGGCCGAAGATCGGCGGGTCGTGCATCTACAACTCACCGCGCGCGGCAAGCGACTTGCGGAGCACATTCCGTACGTCGTGGCCGACGTGCTCAACGAGCATTTGGCTGGATTTAAAAAGTCCGAGGTCGAATCGCTTAAATCGATGTTGAACCGCATGTTGGACAACGGACAGCGCTCGTGGGCGGCGAACGCCGGTGAATCGAACGAGTAAAAATTTTTTGACTAAATAACTGCCGTGACAGCGACCGCACATACAGCAATTGCAACCGCAATAAATTCGCAAACCAAGACGCTCGTTCGATGTGGTGTCGCGACGCGAGTCGCCACGACGGTACTGGCGGTCGCAAGCCTGGCCGCGTGTGCTCAATTCGAACACGCCACTGACACACGGTCGCCCATGACGCCCCAAGCCTTCGGTGCGCGCGCGGAGTGGGCCGCTTGGCCTGACGAGCGTTGGTGGACGCGGTTTAACGATCCGCATTTGACGCAATTGATCGAGCGCGCGCTGGCCGATAACCCCGACTTACGCGTCGCGAGTTCGCGTATTGCCCGTGCCCAAGCGGCGGTGGACGTGGCGAATGCCGGGTTTCGTCCGAACGTGGACGCCAACGCGCGGTCCGTTCGGCAACGTTTTAGCGAGAACGATATTTACCCGCCGCCGATTGGTGGCGCGACCGTGACGTTGAATTCCGCGGCGTTGGAAGGGCGCTGGGAATTCGATTTCTTTGGACGCCAGCGCGCCGCCTTGGACGCGGCGTTGGGCGAACGCGCGGCGGCGTTGGCCGACCAACAAGCCGCGCGCGTATTGCTAGCCGCGCGCGTCGCGCAAACCCATATCGAGTTGGCTCATGCGATCGAGCTGCGCGCGGTTGCGCAAGCCACGCGCGAACAGCGGCAACGCATTCGCGATTTGGTGGCCGATCGGGTCCGCGCGGGGTTGGATACGCGCGTCGAGCTGCGCCAGGCCGAAGGCGCGGTTCCGCAAACCACGCAAGACATCGAAGCGCTGGATGAACGCATCGCGGTCACGCGGCACGCGCTCGCGGCGTTGATCGGCGCGGGGCCGGACGCGACGAACGATCTCGCGCCGGTCCTCGACCGGGTTCAAGCTCAACCGTTGCCCGACGCGATTCCCGCCGATTTAGTTGGACGCCGCGCCGACGTTAGCGCCGCGCGGGCGCGTGTCGAAGCCGCGACGGCTGGCGTGGCGGGTGCTCGCGCGGCGTTCTATCCCAACATCAATCTGGCCGCGATGGCTGGCTTCGCAAGCGTGGGCTTTGGTGATTGGTTTCGAGCGGGCAGCCGAACGTTTTCGGTCGGGCCCGCGATCAGCCTGCCGATCTTCGAAGGCGGCCGATTGCGCGCGGCTTTGCGCGCCCAATCGGCGCAGGCCGAAGCAGCGGTCGCAAGCTATGACGCGACATTGATCGACGCGGTGCGCGAAGTAGCCGACGCGATCGACGCGGTGCGTTCGGTGGACCGCCAGCAAACCGCGCAACGCGAGGCGCAGGCCGCCGCCGAAAGCGCGTATGCGCTCGCCGAGCAACGCTATCGCGCCGGACTTGGCACGTTTTTGTCGGTGTTGAGCGCCGAAACGGCGGTACTCACCCAACGCCGTGGCGCCGTTGATTTACGCGCGCGCGCGCTAACCGCGCAAATCGAACTCATCCGCGCCTTGGGCGGTGGCTACCAGCCGCCCGCCCAAGACCTTGCTCGTACCGCTTCCATTTCCACGTCTGCCTCGGAATCACGATGAACACGCCTATCGCCTCTGAAACAACGAAATCATCGAACTCGCGCCGGCGTATCGCATTGCTCGCGATCGCGGCGGTGGTGTTGCTGATCGGTATTGGCTGGACGGTGTATTGGTTCGTGCACGGGCGGTGGTTCGAATCCACCGACAACGCCTACGTTGGCGGCAACGTGGTGCAGATCACGCCGCAAATCGGCGGCACCGTGTCGGCGATTTACGCGGAGGACACCGATTTCGTCCGATCCGGCCAACCGTTGGTGCGGCTCGATCCGCGCGACGCGGCGGTGGAGCTTGCGCAAGCGCAAGCGCAGCTTGGCGAGACGGTGCGGCAGGTGCGCGCGCTGTACGCCAATAACACCGCCTTGGCCGCCGCGATTGAATTGCGCGAGGCCGAGGCCCGGCGCGCCGAGGCGGATCTCGCCCGCGCGCGCGACGATCTCGCGCGGCGGCAGGCGCTAACCGGCGACGGCGCGGTGTCCAAGGAAGAGCTCGATCACGCGCGCACCTCGCTCGCCAACGCGAGCAATGCCTTAAGCGCGGCGCGCGCCGCCGTGGTCGCCGCGCGCGAGCAATGGGTCGGCAATACCGCGTTGATCGAAGGCACGAACATTGATCAACATCCCAATGTGCAGCTCGCGGCGGCCCGCGTGCGCGAAGCGTATTTGGCGACGACGCGCACCGAATTGCCGGCCCCGGTATCGGGCTATGTCGCGCGGCGCTCGGTGCAAGTGGGTCAGCGCGTGGCGTCCGGCGCGCCGTTGATGGCCGTGGTGCCGCTCGACCAAATTTGGGTCGACGCGAATTTCAAGGAAGGCCAGTTGCGCGAGATGCGCATCGGCCAGCACGTATCGCTCACGGCGGACGTGTACGGCGGCAAGGTGCATTACGACGGACGCATCATCGGCGTCGGTGCGGGCACCGGCTCGGCGTTCGCTTTATTACCCGCGCAAAACGCCACCGGCAATTGGATCAAGGTCGTGCAGCGTGTGCCGGTTCGTATCGCGCTCGATGCGCAACAAGTCGCCGCGCATCCCTTGCGCATCGGTTTGTCAATGGAAGCCGAGGTCGATTTGCACGACCGCAGCGGTAAAGCCTTGTCCGACGCGCCACGCCAAGCGCCGGTCGCGCAAACGGCGGTGTTCGACACACCCAGCGCGGCGGCCGACGATTTGATCGCGCGCATCATCGCCGACAACCTGGGCCGCGAGGCGCATGCACGGCGCGATTCAAAGGCGCCGCCGGTTCGGCTAGCCGCCCGAGTGCACCAAACCTCGGTGGCGCATTAAGCCGGAGCACGACGCATCATGTCGACTAACGCCACGCCCGCCGCGCCGCCACCGCCGCTGACCGGCGCATCGCTTGTCATTGGGACGATCGCGCTTTCGCTCGCCACCTTTATGAACGTGCTCGATACGTCGATCGCGAACGTATCGCTCACCGCCATCTCGGGCGATTTGGGCGTGAGTCCGAATCAAGGCACGTGGGTCATCACGAGTTTCGCGGTGGCTAATGCGATCGCGGTTCCTCTCACTGGATGGCTGACGCAACGCATCGGGCCGGTCAAGCTCTTTACCGCCAGCGTGTTGTCGTTCGTGCTTGCGTCTTGGTTATGCGGCTTTGCGCCCAGCATTGAAATGTTGATCGCGTTTCGCGTCATCCAAGGCGCCGTCGCCGGGCCGATGATTCCGCTGTCGCAATCGTTACTGCTGTCGAGTTATCCCAAGGCGAAGGCGGGTACCGCGCTCGCCATGTGGTCGATGACGACCTTAATCGCGCCGGTGGTCGGGCCGCTTTTGGGCGGATGGATCACCGACCATATCAATTGGCCGTGGATCTTCTACATCAACGTTCCGGTCGGTCTGCTCGCCGCCGCGACCACTTGGATGATCTACGCGAAGCGCGAGGCGCCTACGCGCCGCTTGCCGATCGATACCGTGGGCTTGGCCTTGCTCGTGCTGTGGGTCGGCGCCTTGCAAATCATGCTCGATAAGGGCAAGGAGCTTGATTGGTTTCATTCGACGGCCATCGTCGTGCTGGCCGTCGTCGCGGTGGTCGGGTTCGCCTTGTTCGTCGCGTGGGAGTTGACCGAGGAGCATCCGGTGGTGGACGTGCGCTTGTTCGCGCGGCGTAATTTCGTGATCGGCACGCTCGCGTTGTCGCTTGGCTATGCCGTGTTCTTCGGTAACGTGGTGTTGCTGCCATTGTGGCTGCAACAAACGCTTGGCTACACCGCCACGCAAGCGGGTCTCGCGCTCGCGCCCGTGGGGCTGCTGGCCATCGTTCTTTCGCCCATCGTCGGCCGGCAAGTCGGCACCGCCGATCCGCGCTGGCTCGCGACGTTCTCGTTCTTGGGCTTCGCCTTCGTGCTGTGGATGCGCTCGCGCTTCAACACGCAGGCGGACTTCACCACCATCATGATCCCCACCGTCTTGCAAGGCGGCGCGGTGGCGTTTTTCTTCATCCCGCTGGTGTCGTTGACCTTGTCGGGTCTAAGTCCGGACCGCATTCCATCCGCGTCGGGCCTGTCGAATTTCGCGCGCATCACCGCCGGCGCGCTCGGCACCTCGATTTTCACGACGATGTGGGACGACGGTGGCATCGCGCAT
This sequence comes from Burkholderiaceae bacterium, assembly GCA_035761045.1. Classification (GTDB taxonomy): domain Bacteria; phylum Pseudomonadota; class Gammaproteobacteria; order Burkholderiales; family Burkholderiaceae_E; genus DASTRU01. The sequence goes on from DASTRU010000061.1 coordinate 23,339, forward strand.
CGTGCGCAATTGGTCGAGCACGTGCGCATGGGCGACCCGGCCGTGGAAACCGCGTTGGCCGGTTTGACATCGCAAGGCTATACGCGCGAACAAGCGCTGGCGGCGATCAGCCGTTTGGTTGATCAACAAGCGATGACGCTTTCGGCGACCGACATCTTTTTACTCTCGGCCAGCTTATGCATCGCGATGATCGCGGTCGTGTGGTTCGCTCGCCCCGCCGTGGGCAAGAGCGGCGCGGGAGAGGCCGCGGCCTCGGCGCATTAAATCGCCGCGAACGCCTCGCGCGCGGCGGCGAGCGTCGCGTCGATCACCGCGTCGTCATGTTTGATCGACACGAAGCCCGCTTCGTACGCGGACGGCGCCAAGTACACGCCGCGATCGAGCATCGCGTGGAAGAAGCGCTTGAACCGCTCGATGTCGGAGCGACGTACTTCGGCGAGCGAGCGTGGCAACGTTTCGGCGAAATAAAAACCAAACATGCCGCCCACGCTATCGGCGCAAAAAGGAATGCCAGCGGATTGCGCTTCGCGAACCAAGCCGTGCATGAATCGCGTGGTTTGCGCGCTTAGGCGATCGAAGAATCCGGGCTCTTGCACAAGCCGCAACGTGGCCAGGCCCGCGGCCACCGCGACCGGATTGCCCGACAAGGTGCCGGCTTGATACACCGGCCCAAGCGGCGCGAGATGACGCATCAATTCCGCCTTGCCGCCAAACGCCGCCACCGGCAAGCCACCACCAATCACCTTGCCAAGCGCCGTCATGTCGGGCGCGATACCGTACAACGACTGCGCGCCGCCAAGCGCCACGCGAAAGCCCGACATCACTTCGTCGAACACCAGCACGGCGCCATGCCGCGTGCATAACTCGCGCATGCGATTGAGCCACGCTTTGTCCGCGCGCACGAAATTCATATTGCCCGCGATGGGTTCGACCATCACGCACGCGATGTCGCGGCCATGCGATTCAAAGCAGGCGTCAAGTTGCGCGATGTCGTTGTAATCGAGCACCAGCGTGTGCGCGGCGAACTCGGGCGGCACGCCCGCGCTCGTCGGATTGCCAAACGTCAACAGTCCCGAGCCGGCCTTGACGAGTAGGGAGTCGGCATGGCCGTGATAGCAGCCGTCGAACTTCACGATCTTGGCTCTGCCCGTCGCGCCACGCGCTAGGCGAATCGCGCTCATCGCCGCTTCGGTGCCGCTAGAGACGAAACGAATTTGCTCGATCGACGGCACGAGCTCGCGCACGGTTTCGGCGATCTCGATCTCGCCTTCGGTGGGCGCGCCAAAACTAAGCGAGTGTTCGGCCGCGCGTTGCACGGCTTGCACGACCCGTGGATGCGCATGCCCCGCGATCATCGGACCCCACGAGCCGATGTAATCGATATAGCGCCGACCATCGGCGTCGAAGATGTAAGGGCCTTCGCCGCGCGCGATGAACCGTGGCACGCCGCCAACTTGACCGAAGGCGCGCACCGGAGAATTCACGCCGCCGGGAATCGATTCCTGGGCACGGTCGAATAACGCTTGATTACGGCTCATCGAAAGATCCTGGGAAAGCACGGCGCTTAACCTCGATGCGGAGTCAGTAACGCGCCCGGGCCGGGCGGACGCGTTAGATCGTGTTCCTCGCCGGATTCCCGCGCCCAAAAGAAACGGTCGGGCAGCCAATGCCCCATGCCGGGACGAAAGCCGGCGGCCAACGCTTGCCAGGTGTACTCCTGGGCCTCGCGCACGGCCTCGGGCACGTCGAGCCCGTTGGCGATGAGTGCCGTGCACGCCGCGGCGAGCGTGCCGCCGGCGCCGTGATAGGTGCCGGCCAAGCGTGTCCAAGAATCGCTGCGCACCAAGCCCGCTTCGCTGTACAACAAATTCACCACCTCGGGCGAATGCTCGTGCGTGCCGGTGACGAGCACGAACTTTGCGCCCAGTTCGATCAAGCGGGTCGCGCTCACGTCGATCTCCGCCGTTTCGTCGTCCTCGTCGGCGGCCAAGCGGCGCACCTCGAGGCTGTTGGGCGTGAGCAACGTGGTGTGCGGCAACAGCAGCTCGCGCATCGCGTCGATGGTTTCATCGTCGGCCAAGGATTCGCCGCGCGCCGACGCGAGTACTGGATCGAAAATGACCGGGATGTCGGGATAGTCGGACAAGATCTCCGCGATGACTTGCACGTTCTCCACGCTGCTGACCACGCCGATCTTGAACGCCGCGACTTGCATGTCCTCGAGCAGGGAGCGCGCTTGGTCCTCGACCCAATCGGCGTCCATCGCGAGCATGTCATCAATGCCCGCGCTGTCTTGCACGGTAAGACCCGTGACGACCGTTAGGCCATGACAACCCATGCTGGCGAACGTCAGTAAATCGGCTTGCAAACCAGAACCCGAGGTTGGATCGGAGACGGCGAATGCGAGTACGAGAGGAGGGGATTCGGAATGCAGCGGAGCGTTCAAGACAACAAGCCTAAGGAGTGCGGTGCCACACGCTTTCGAAAGCGTTGTGGCTTCGGGGTAACATCGATCGGATTTTAGTCGAATACCTTTCGTGAACTTATTCGCGCGCACTTAGCGCATTGATCTGTGATGAAGACTTGGATGTGTTTAATCTGCGGTTGGATTTATGACGAAGCACAAGGCTCGCCTGAAGAGGGCATTCCGGCGGGCACGAAATGGGAGGATGTTCCTCCGAATTGGACGTGTCCCGAATGCGGGGCGCGTAAAGAAGATTTCGAGATGGTGGAGCTTTAAGAGCGGCGAGAACACCGCCGTCCGTGGCACAACCGCCCCGTCTCGTTCCGATTGCAATAACGCCGACCTCCATACACATACATGACGCAGGCTTCCTCCTTAGCTGGTTTAAAGGTGATGGTGATCGATGACTCGAGCACCATTCGGCGTAGCGCGGAGATCTTCCTTGTGCAGGCTGGCTGTCAGGTCATCCTGGCCGAGGATGGGTTCGACGCGCTCGCGAAAATTCACGATCACCAACCCAACCTTATTTTTTGCGACATCTTGATGCCGCGTCTTGATGGCTATCAAACGTGCGCGCTCATCAAGAAGAGTTCGAAGTTTCGCGGCACGCCGGTCATCATGCTGTCGTCGAAGGATGGCCTGTTCGATCGCGCGCGCGGCCGTCTGGTCGGGTCCGACGAATACCTCACCAAGCCATTCACCAAAGACAGCTTGCTGAAAACCGTTCAAGCGCATTCCGAAAAAGCGGCGTCATAAATTCAAACTCGCCTTGAACGCGTGGTTCCGTATTTCTTTAGGGAGATAGTGCAATGCCGGCCAAAAAGATTCTCGTCGTCGACGACTCTCCTACCGAACGTTTTTTTCTCGCCGACTTGTTAACCAAGGGCGGCTACACCGTCTTGACCGCCGACTCGGGCGACGATGCATTGGCCAAGAGCCGCGAGCACAAGCCCGATGTAATTTTGATGGACGTTGTCATGCCTGGTGTGAACGGATTTCAAGTCACGCGCCAAATCACGCGCGACCCAGACTTGGGGCATATCCCCGTGATCATCTGCACGAGCAAGACACAAGAGACCGATCGCATTTGGGGAATTCGCCAAGGCGCGCGCGATTACGTGACAAAACCGATTAACGCGGACGAATTACTCGCAAAAATCGCCGCGCTCGGCTAAACACGCTCTACCACTTCACGCACAGGACGCATGCACGATGTCGCGCGCCGATAGCCGTAACCGGCTTCGCGAGTTTCAGGAAAGCCTGGCGCAACGTTTGGCGCAAGCCAAAAGCACGCCCGCGGCGGCGTCGCGGCTTGGCTTCGCGATCAACGAAAGGCGTTGGTTGATGGAGCTGCCCGAGGCGGGCGAGATCGTGCCGATTCAAGACGTCGCGTCGGTACCGCTCACGCATGCGTGGTTTCGCGGGCTGATCAATATTCGCGGCAACTTAGTCACCGTGGTCGATCTGTCCGCGTTCATGGGTGGCCCGCCCACGCGATTGGAACGCGACAGCCGCGTGCTGTCGTTTTCACCCGCGCTTGAATTCAATGCCGGGCTGCTGGTGACGCGCATGCTGGGCTTGCACAACGTCAGCCGATGGTCGGTGCGCGAGCCAAACGACGCGCCCGCCTGGGTGACGCGGGGGTGGGACGACGGCGAAGCGGCGTGGGACGAAATTAGTCTCGCAACGCTCGCCACCGACGAACGATTTCTTAGGATCAGCCCGCTGTAGGCGGTTGATCGTACGAGCACTTCAAGCAAGCTGGAGACAAACACCATGGCCCTCAAACTTCCGTTCAAGCTGCCCGGTGGTGGCGGCAGGGAGGCCGCGGGCGCGGCAGCGCCAATCACCATCGTCGGCGCCCCCGCCACGATGGACCCGAATGCGACGATGATTGGCCGCGTGGTGGGTCGCGCCTCGTCGGTGCGCATACCGTTGATCGCCGACAAGCCAATCAGCCAGCAAATCGCGACGCTCGCGACCGTGCTGGGCGTGTCGCTGTTGTTGGGCATCATCGTCGTGGCCTTGTACGTCACGAGCGCTAACAAAACGACGAACAACATCGACGTCGCCGGTAAGGCGCTCATGCACTCGCAGCGTCTTGCGCGGTCCGCGCCAAACGCCTTGCAAGGTAGCAGCGCGGCGTTCGCGCAATTGCGCGATTCGCGCGATACCTTGGCGAGCGAACTGGAAGATCTCGCGCGCGTGACGTCCGACCAAAACATGCCGGTGCTGCAAAAGGCCCAGGAAAAATGGTCGATCACCGAGAAGGCTGCCTCGGTCATCGTCGCCGACGAAAAACTGCTGCTGTCGATTGGCGCCACGCTGCGCAAGATCAACGACGTCAACCCCGCGTTGCTCGACTTATCGGAGCAAGTCGCCGCGCTCAAGCTGCAAACGGGCGCGGGTGCGCGCGAGATTTCGGCGGCCAGCCAGCTTGTGATGTTGACGCAGCGGATCGCCAAGAACGCCAACCAGCTGTTGTCGGGCGACGCGGTGAACCCAGAGGTGTCGTTCCAATTAGGCAAGGACACCAACTCGTTTCGCGATGTCTTGGATGCGTTGATCTCTGGCAGCGATTCATTGCGTCTTGCCGCGACCACCGACGCGGAAACCAAGGTGCGCCTCGGTCAGCTCAAGCAAGAATTCCAGACCTTCCAGCAATCGGTGTCGGGCGTGTTGTCGTCGCTGCCCAAGATCGTGGCGGCCAAGCAGGCCGAGCAACGCATCTTCAACGAAAGCGAAGGCTTGAAGGACGCGATCACCGAATTGCGTGACAGCTATGTAAGCGAGCAGCGCTTTCAATGGGTGTATTTCGTCGTCATGGGCGTGTTCGTGGCGGTCGCGCTTGGCTGCGCGGTCCTCATCGGCAAGCTGTTTATCGATGACTCGCGCGTGCGTGCGGTGGAAGCCGACCGCCAGCGCGACAACGCCGAACGCCAAGAACAAGAAATGAAGCGCGTCGCCGATCAAAACCAAGCGGCGATTCTGCGGTTGATGAACGAACTGCAAGAAGTGGCCGACGGCGACTTGACGATTCAAGCCACCGTGTCGGAAGACATCACCGGCGCGATCGCCGACTCGGTGAACTACACCGTCGAGGAACTACGCAACCTCGTGGCGCGGATTAACCGCACGGCCGAGCAGGTCGCGGGCGCGTCCTCGCAAGCGGCGCAGCGTTCGGACCAACTGCTGGCCGCGTCGGCCGAGCAGTCCAAGGAAATCAAGCAGACCGGCGAATCGGTGTTGCGCATGGCCCAGCAAATTAACGACATCTCGTCGTCGGCGTCGGAATCGGCCAACGTCGCGCGCCAATCGCTCAAGGCCGCGAAGGAAGGCCAGCGCGCGGTGCAAAACGCGATCTCGGGCATGAACGAAATTCGCGAACAGATTCAAGAAACGTCCAAGCGCATCAAGCGGCTGGGCGAGTCGTCGCAAGAGATCGGCGAAATCATCGAGCTGATCACCGACATTACCGAGCAAACCAACGTGCTCGCCTTGAACGCGGCCATCCAAGCGGCGTCGGCCGGTGAAGCCGGACGCGGCTTCTCGGTGGTGGCCGAAGAAGTTCAGCGGCTGGCCGAACGTTCGCAAGAAGCCGCCAAGCAAATTGGCGCGCTGATCCGCGCGATTCAGACCGATACGCAAGACGCGGTGGCCGCCATGGAAAAGTCCACGCAGGGTGTGGTCGAAGGGGCCAAGCTGTCCGATGAAGCCGGCCGCGCGCTGACCGATATCGGCGAGGTTTCGAACGAACTTGCCGAGCTGATCGAACGCATTTCCACCAGCACGTCGCAACAAGCGGCATCGGCGGGCGGCGTGGCGCGCAGCATCGAAAAAATTCTGCAAGTCACCGAGCAAACGTCCGAAGGCACCGAACAAACCGCGCGATCGATTCGCGAGCTGTCGGAGCTGGCCAGCGAGTTGAAGGCGTCGGTCGCGCGCTTCCGAGTGGTCTAACTTTTTCGCCCATTTCGTAGGAATCCATCGTTCATGATGAATGCGCTGCGTCCGGCCTCGACGATCGACATTGGCCCGTTGTCATGGGTCATCGAAGAAGTGCGCGCATCGCTTGGCCAAGCGGTCGGCGCGCTCAAGGCGCTTGCCGCCGATCCGCAAGACACCACGCAACTGCGCTTTGCCACGACGCATTTGCACCAGGCGCACGGCGCGTTGCAAATCGTTGACCTCGATGGCATTTCGCTGATCACGGGTGCCGCCGAGCAACTCTTCGCGCTGTTTGAAAACGATGTGTCGCGTTGCGACGCCAAGACCATCGCCTTGGTTGAACGCGCCTTCAATGGCTTGCTCGACTATCTCGACGATCTTTTAAGCGGCAACCCGCATCAGCCGGTTCGGCTGTTCGCGCATTACCGCGCGCTGCTCGATACGGTGGGCGCCGACCGTATTCATCCGGCCGATTTGTTCTTCCCCGACGTAGGCACGCGCATCTCCGACGACGCGCCGCATGTGTCCTTAGGGCCAGAGGAATTGCATCAATGCCGCTCGCGATTCGAGCGCGGCTTGCTCGGATACTTGCGCGGTGCCGACCGTTTAACCGCGGCCGGCGACATGACGCAATCGGTGCGCGTGCTGCGCGGATCGTTGCCGACCACGGGCGCGGCGCGATCGTTTTGGAGCGTGATGGATGCCTTCCTCACCTCGCTTGAAAGCGGTGCCGAGCCCGACATCAACGTCAAGCGCTTGTGCGCGCGTTTGAATTTGCAAATGCGCCGCACGATCGAAGGTTCCACGTCGATCGCCGAACGTCTGCTGCGCGATGCGCTGTTCTACATCGCGGTGGCCGACTCGCCGTCGCCCGTGGTTCACCGCGTGAAGCGCTCGTTCTCGCTCGATGGCTTGGTGCCGTCGGACTACCTCGCGACGCGTTATGGCCGCATCGACGCGCAACTGATTCGTCGCGCCAAGGATCAACTCAGCAACCTGAAGGCGGCTTGGGATCGATTGATCGCCGGGCAAGCCAACGACGCGGTTACCGCGCAACGCCACGCCAACGGCTTTGTCGAGATCGTCAAGCAAATGGACGAACCGGCGCTCGAGCGCATCGCGACGATTCTCGCCGAGGTGGCCAAGCAGTGCGTGGCCGTCAAGGCGATTCCAAGCGAAACGATCGCGATCGAAACCGCGACGGCGGTGTTGTTCGTCGAGAACACGCTCGACACCTTCAACCGGCTCGACTCGCATTTCCCCGAGCGCGCCACGTTGATCGCAGACCGGCTCGAACAAGCCTTGGCCGGCCAAACGCCCGACATGTCGGTCGATTGGCTCGCCGATTTGTCGCGCAAGTCGCTGGAGCGTTCGACGATGGCGACCTTGGTCGCCGAGATTCAAACCAATATGCGCGCGGTCGAGCAGGCACTCGACGCGTTCTTCCGCGACGCCAATAAACGCGATGGGTTGGCATCGACCGATGCCTTGCTCGCGCAAACCGCCGGCGCGCTGATGTTGCTCGGCGAGCAATCGGCGACCGAGGCGTTGGAGTTGGGTCGCGCGGCCATCGGGCGCTTCATGGACCCCGAGTACAAGCCCGAGCCGGGCGAGTTCGAGCGCGTCGCGCAAACCTTCGGCGCGCTCGGCTTCTTCATCGACGCGCTGCGTCAGCCCGACACCGCGTCGCGCCCGTCGTTGGAATTGGACGCGACGAGCGGCGCCTACGTCGCCCGCATGGTGATCGAGCCGCCCGCGCGCGACATCGTGGACGACGTGGTGCCGATCTCGGTGCCGCCCACGGTCATCGCGACCACGCCCGGACTTATGGCGCTGCCCGACGTCGCGCCGGTGGTGCGCACGGCGCCGAAGGTCGAACCGCCAGTGGCGCCCGCGTCCGACGAGGCGCGCGAAGCGTCGGACGCCACCGAGGCCGAGTCCGGCGCCGAACTGCCCATGATCGACGCATCGTTCGTCGGATCGGACGCAATGCTCGCGCCGATCGATTTCGGCGCGATGCCGGACGAGCCGCTTGAGCTCGATTCAAACAGCGTCGAGCGCGAAACCTCGGCGCATGTTGAAAAAGCCGCCGCGCTCGTCGAACAACTGCGCGCCGCGCCAACCGATCAAGACGCCGTGGCGCGGTTGAAGGACGAGCTCAGCGAAATCGTTCAAGGATCGGAGCTGCTCGACCAAGCCAAGAACGTGACGGCGGCGCGCGACGCCGAGCGCTTGCTCGACCAACCGCTGGATACGGCCGCGCTCGATCAACTCGCCGCCACGGTTCACTTGCTGTCCGGTATCGAGTCGCCCAAGGATGCCCCGGCGCCCGATGCGGCCACGCTCGCGCTCGCGGCGTCGGACGACACCGTTATCGACGCGGAATTGCTGGAGATCTTTCTCGCCGAAGCCAAGGAAGTGTTCGACACGGTCGACGACGCGCTTCAAAAAGCGATCACGAGCCCGTCCAATCGCGAGCACCTCACCACGCTGCGCCGTGCGTTCCATACGCTCAAGGGTTCGAGTCGCATGGTGGGCTTGCGGGTGTTCGGCGAAGCCGCGTGGGCCATCGAGCAGGTGTACAACGTATGGCTGTCGG